>DATCKH010000118.1:0-7964 GCA_036562425.1 Thermaerobacter sp.
CGGGGACCGATGGCGGCCCGGAGTTGCTCGGGCGTCAGCTTGAAGCCGGTTTCCTCCCCCGTCTCCACGATCACCGGCTCGCCGCCGGCCAGCTGCACCATCTCGGGGTACGACACCCAGTAGGGCGCCGGGATGATCACCTGGTCGCCGGGATCACAGATGGCCATGAAGGTGTTGAACAGGGCGTGCTTGCCGCCGGCGGAGACCACGATCTCGTCCCACTCATAGCGGACGCCGTTGTCCCGCTCGTGCTTGGCGGCGATGGCCTCCCGCAGTTCCCGGATGCCCGCCGCCGGGGTGTAGCGGGTGAAGTTCTGCTGGATGGCCGCGATGCCGGCCTGCTTCACGAAGTCGGGAGTGGGAAAGTCGGGCTCCCCCGCGCTCAGGTTGATGACGTGCTCGCCGGCGGCCCGGAGTTCCTTGGCCCGGCTGTCGATGGCGATGGTCACCGATGGCTGGATCGCACGGGCACGCGCTGACAGGTGCATGGTTCTCCTCATCCCTCTCCCGTAAACTGGCCTTCCGACCCGGGCCGGTCCGGCGGGTGCCGTCACCCCGTGCCCGGGACACCCGTCACAGTTCCACCACGAGCCCGGGCTCCGCCAGGGCGGCGCCGGGGAAGACCGCCCGCGCCTCCGCCAGCGTCTCCTCGGGATCGTTCTCCGGCAGGAGGTGGGTCAGGAGCAGGCGCCGGACACCGGCCTCCCGGGCGATGCCCGCTGCCTGGCGGGCGGTGAGGTGGCCCGGTGCCGACTGCCCGCGGCTCTCCAGCAGGCTGGCCTCGATGAGCAGCAGGTCCGCCCCCCGCGCCAGCCGCACCAGGTCCGCGGCACAGCCGGGGCCGGTGTCGGCGGAGTAGACCAGGCTGCGCCCACCCTGCTCCCAGCGGGAGGCCAGGCAGGGCAGCGGGTGGTCGGTGAACAGCCACGAGACCTGGAAGCCCGCGATGCGCAGCGGCGCGGGTTCGTCCAGGTAGTGGACTTCGAACACGTCCTTATACGGCAGCCTGCCCGCCAGGTGCGCCGGCCGCGCGGGACCGTACACGGGCAGGGGCCGGTCCCGCCCGCGGCCGAGCCGGCGGGCAATGTCGAGGACATACCGGAGGACGAAATGATCGCCCACGTGATCGGGATGGTAGTGGGAGTAGAACACCGCCGCCAGGTGGGTGACATCCACCTGCTGGCGCAACCGCGCCAGGATCCCCGGCCCGCAGTCCAGGAGGACCGGCCCGCCCTCCCCGGCCAGCAGGTACCCGGAACAGGCACCCCCGGCCGCCGGATACGGACCGTCCCGCCCCAGCACGGTGACGCGCATGGCCTCCCCTCCCTGGCGCAACCTGCGGTCAGGCTCGATCAGGTTTCTAGGTTTCCGTGGCCGAGGGGGGAATCCTCCCTTCCGCACGGGCCTCGCGCACCAGGCGCTGCATGTACCCTCCCAGGCGGCCACTCTCCAGAGACGTCAGCGAGCTCCAGCCCTCCTTCTCGATCTTGGGCCAGAGCCCCAGGTCCTTGGCGGCCTGGACCTTGAAGGGGTACAGGGGGTCATCCTCCGGGTTCGGCTGGGTCACCCGGCGCCCGCCCCGGCGGCCCACGCCCCCGCGATGCCCGCGCTTGCGCCGGCGCCGCGAGGTCGCGGTGGGCGGCAGGGTCACGGCATCCCAGGGCGACGCGGTCAGCCCCGTCGCCAGGACGGCGGCTTCGCTGGTCATGGCGCTATCGTCGTGTCCCGTTTCGGCTCCCGTGTCCGCGCCGGTGCTGGCGATCGCTTCGTCCGGCAGCGCGCCGCTGCCGCCGGCCGGCGCGCCCGGCTCCCCGGCGCCCGCGCGCCGCGCCTGCGATGGTTCGGCCATGATATCCACCTCCGGGCTTGGTCTGTCCGGAGATATAGTCTGCCCGGAGGGGGTACGTTCCACCAACGGAACACGACGCAACGCCCCAGGAATGGAACACGACGCGACGTCCCGGGAAGCGCTCTAACCCGCCAACCGGCGGACGCGGGCGGCCTCCGGCCCCCACGGGCCGAAGACCACGTAATAACTTACGCGTTCCCCCGGTACCAGGGGCCTCCCCGGCTCGGCCAGCGACTCCGCGAACACCCAGAGGTCCTGGCCGCCGGCCTGGCCGATGAGGCCGACGCCCAGGGCCGGGTCATACCAGCGCACCTCACCTTGCTGCATCGGCGGCACCTGCCCGAATGAACTGGGTCATGGGATACGGCGGTCATGGTATAGGGACATCCCGCCCGTGAATAGGGGTTAGCGAGTCGCCCGCCGGCACGCCCGGGAGGAGGACGGCCATGCCCCGCCACGCACACCGGTGGACGCGACCCGGCCGCGCCGGGTGGATGTTGATCCTGGTGGCCGCCATCGCCGCCGGCGCCGCCGCGTGGTGGTGGCGCGCCCGGCTGGCGGGGCCGGAGCTCCTGCAACTGGGCGAGCGCCCGTTCGTCTTAGTCTATCACACCCATGGGACCGAATCGTTCCTCCCCGACCTTTACGGGAGTCGCCGCGCCGGGCGCGACCCGGACCGTGACGCCTTTACCCGCGACCAGCGCAAGTCCGTGCGGGCCGCCGGCCAGGCCATCGCCCGGCGCCTCTACGAGCGCGGGCTGGATGCCGTATGGTTGGGCACCCTGTACGACGAACAAGGCCGCGACGGCGCCTACGCCCGCGCGCGAGAAGGGATGCGCCGCCTGCTGACCCGTTACCCCGACATCCGCGTGGCGCTGGACATCCACCGGGACGCCACCAGCACCCGGGTTCCGGTGGGCGGGACGCAGGCGGCCGGCGTACTGTTCGTGGTCGGGGCCGGCCATCCCCGCTGGCACCAGAACCTGGCCCTGGCCGAAGCGATGGCCGAACGGCTGGCCCGCGTCCACCCGCGGCTGGTCCGGGGCATCGCCCTCAAGCCCTGGCATTACAACCAGGACCTCCTGCCGGGAGCGCTCATCGTCGAGATCGGCGGGGCAGAGAACAGCCTGGCGGAAACGCTGACCAGCGCCCGGCTGGTGGCCGACGCCCTGGTGGACGCCCTCGCCCCCCGTCCCGGCGGCCCGCCCGCAGGCTCCCCCAAGGGGCCGGCCAACCCGCGCGGGCCCGCGTCCCCGCCCCGCAGCGGCAACCCGCCGGCTCCCGCGACCCCCTGAGGGTTCCCCGGCGCATGGGACCCGCATCCCCCGCCCAGCCTAGGACCGGGGGATGAACCATGACCGACCGTGCCCGTCCCGGTCCCGGCCGGCCCTTCCTGCAGCCGGCCGCCTGGACGGCCGCCACTCTGACGCTGATCCACGTCTTCCTGGCAGCCCTCCCGGATCCGGGTGCGGGCGCAGGCACGCCGCCGGCCAAGCCGGGCGCGCAGGCCGAGGCGGCGCCCCAGTCCCGGCAGGCGCCGCCGGCCCGGGGGGAGGAACGGCTCGCGCCGGACCTGGCCCGCCGCTTCCGACAGGAACCGGTCATCACCGTCTTCGACCACAGCGCGGTGGCCGTGCGCTCCATGCCGCTGGAAGAGTACGTGGCCCACGTGGTAGCCGGCGAGGTGGTCCCCACCTGGTCGCCCGACGCCCTGCGCGCCCAGGCGGTGGCGGCCCGCACGTACACCATCCGGCTGTTGCTGGCAGGCGAGGACGCCACGCCGCGCCGCCTCTACGGCACCGACACGTCCACCAACCCGGCGGAGGCGCAGGCCTTTAGCGAGCGCGTGCCCCGGTCCGTTCGGGAAGCCGTTGCAGCCACCCGCGGGGAGATCCTGGTCTATCGGGGGAAACCGGTGGTGGCCCTGTTCAGCGCCTGTGCCGCCGCCCGCACGGCGGACCTGGAAGAATCCTTTCCCGGCGACCCGCGCGCGGCCGAGGCCCCGTACCTGCGCCCCGTCTCCTCGCGGTGCGAGGAAGTGGCGCCGGCCGACATCCGGCGCTGGAGGGCGGCCCTGACCACGGCGGAGCTGGCGGCCATCGCCGGCCTGGAGCCCGGCGCCGTGGACCGGGTGCGGATCGCCCGCCGGGGCCCCTCCGGCCGTGCGGTGTTCATCCAGATCGGGCCGCGGCGGATTTACGCCGCCGCCCTGCGCCTGCGTGCCGGCGCCAACCGGCTGAAGTCCACCTGGATCACCGAGATCGAGCGCGGCGAGGGCGACGTTTGGATCTTCCACGGCCGGGGTTGGGGGCACGGCGTGGGGCTCGACCAGTGGGGAGCGGAAGCCATGGCGCGGGACGGCCGCGGCTATCGGGAAATCCTGCGCCATTACTACCCGGGTACCGGCCTGGTCCGCCTGTACCGGTGAACCGGCCCGTGCCCCATCTGATCCGGCCTGTGCCCCAACTGCCCCATCAACCGCCCGGGGCTCACCGACCGGCCCTACCGGTGAGCCGGCCTCGTCCTGCCGGCGGTCTGGTCCCGTGAGCCGGCTCGTCCCGAACGGCGTCACAGGATGAGCTCGAAGCCGGCCAGGCGCGAGAGGTAGGCCGCCGCCACCAGCGGCCGGTGCAGGCGGAAGAAATGGCTGGTCCACACCCGCGTGTCCGGGTCCTGCTCGATCACTTCCAGCACGTTGACGTAGGGCGAGTCGACCCGCTCGATGGCTTCCATGGCGATGTCGAAGGAGGCGGCCTCCCCTCCCTCGGCGTGGTAGCACAGGCGATCGGGGCAGATCACCAGCCACCCCTGACCCCGTGAGGTGAACCCGTCGCCCTCCGGCCGCTCGGCCAGCAGCGTACAGCGGGCGGCGTAATAGGCGGGCCGCCGTGGGAAACCCTCGGGCAGCCGCTCGAGGAAGGGCCACTCTTCCCGGGGGCGAGCGAGCACGGCCCGGGCCGCCTCCCGGTCCGCCTCGCGGCTGGCATGCCAATCCTGCCGCTGCCGGGCCGCCCGCAAGCGCGCGCGGGCCCGGATCAGAGACCGAGCCAGCAGGACCACCGATGCCAGCACGGCCAGGGTAACCCACAAGCTCACGGACCCGGGCATGGACATCGCCTCCCTCGCGACAGCTCGCGGGCCCCGGAAGCCGGGATCCCGCGCCCGCGGGCCGGGAATCGAAACGCTGTGGCCGCGGGCTGGCAGCCCCGATTCGGCTTCCGGGGGCCGTGGCCGGGGCCGGTGGGACGGGATACGGGCGGGCGCGGGCCGCGATCCCCCGCCGGAACCCGGGACCCTTGCGGGCGCACATGCCGCCTTTCCGGCCGCACGTGCCGCCTTCCGCCCGGCCGTTCCCGCCTCGATCATATCATCCACTCACCGGCACCCTCACGGCACCTCCCTTCCCCGCCCGGCGGAAAGCATCCATAATGAACGACGTGGAACGGGCGTAGAAATGGACAAGGAACCGGGCCCCGCGCCGTGCCGGCTCCGCCACGCGACGCGTGCCGCGGGCGCGACCGGCAGGAACGGCTTGCGACCAGGGACCGGCGGGGACGGAGGCGAAGGTGTGGACGGGCTGACGCGGATTGTCGAGCAATGGGGTTACGTCGGGCTGGTCGCCCTCGTGGCGCTGGAAAACCTGTTCCCGCCTATCCCCTCGGAGGTGGTCCTGCCCTTCGCCGGGTTCATGACCACCTACGGGCCGCTGTCCCTGCCTGGGGTGGTGGCCGCCGCGACCGCGGGGTCCGTGCTGGGAGCGCTGATCCTGTACGGCGTTGGGCGCGCCCTGGGGCGGGAGCGGGTCTACGGGTTCGTCCGCCGGTACGGTCGCTACCTGAGCGTGTCGGAAGAACAGGTGCGGCAGGCAGAGGAGTGGTTCGCCCGTTACGGATCGTGGACCGTGTTCTTCGGGCGGATGGTGCCCATCATCCGCAGCCTGATCTCCATTCCGGCCGGACTCACCGCGATGGAGCCCGTGGTGTTCGTCACCTACACCGTCCTGGGCACCACCCTGTGGAACATCGCCCTGGTCGGGGCGGGCGCCGCCCTGGGCGCCGCCTGGCCCCTGGTGGAAAGGTGGGTGCGGTACTACCAGAACGCCGTCATCGCCATCGTCGCGGCCCTGGTCCTGGCCTTCCTGACGCAGCGTTACGTCACGCGGTCCCGGCGCTGACACCGCCTGGCGCTGCCGCACCGCACGGCCCGTCGCCGGGGCTGCCGCCGGGAGGTACCCGGACCCACCGGTACCGAGCCCGGTCTCGCGTGACCGCCAGCCGGACCCCGGCTGCACCGGCGCGCAGCCCGGTCCCGGCGGTGCCGCCGGCCCATCCCGGCACCCACACCATCACAGGAGGTGAAGGGGGACGATGGGTCACCCGAAAGGCATGCGACGGCTGGCGTGGATCCTCCTGGCCGTGACCGTGATCGCGGCCTTCGTGCTGGCGGCCATCGCTCCCGCGCTGGCCGCCGGGAACGATGGGGCCAAGGCCAGCCCGGCCGGTCAACAGGCGGGCGGTGACGAGGACGCGGCCGACAAGGCGTCAGACAAGGCCATTATCGTGCTGGGTGCCGATCTGACCAGCAGCCAGCGCGAGACCGTCCTGAAACTGCTGGGGGTCGACGACCCCTCCACCCTCGAACAGGAACCCCTCATCCTGACCCATGAAGAAGAGGTTGCCCTGGTCGGCGACTACGTCCCCAAGGAGCAGCTGGGCAGCCGGGCCATCTCCTCGGTACGCGTCGAGCCGGGCGAGCCCGGCAGCGGCATCCGGGTGGAGACCCGGCACATCACCTGGGTACCGCCGGAGATGTACGCCGAGGCCCTGGCCACGGCGGGGGTCGAGGACGCCGTCGTCTACGTGGCGGCGCCCTTCGACGTGTCCGGCACCGCCGCCCTGGCCGGTATCTACAAGGGCTACGAGATCTCGGCGGGCGAGCGGCTGAGCGAGGAACGCAAGGACCTGGGCGCGCACGAGATCGGCGTCATGGTCAAGGTCGCCAGGGAGATCGGCGACCCGAAAAAGGCCAGCGAGTTCCTGAGCCTGCTCAAGCAGCGAATGGCCGAGCACCCGCCTTCCAGCCGTGAGGAGATCCTGGACCTGATCCGCCAGCTCGAGCGGGACCTGGGTATCCAGCTCAGCGACGCCTTGCGTGAGGAACTGGCCATTCTGGTGGAAAAACTGCGCGACGCCAACATCGACTGGCAGGCGGTGAAATCCCAGCTCCAGGACATCCGCGAGCGGGTCAACCGCTTCCTGGGCGAGGACACGCCCATCCTGCGCCGGTTCTTCAACCAGGTGTGGGATTTCATCCTCCAGGTCGTGGACACGGTGAAGTCCTGGTTCGGGCAGTAAGGCAGCAAAGCAAAGCAAGCATCGCCGCAGGCATCGCTACCGGCCCATATCGCCACCGGCTCATGGAGCAAGAAAGGGCGGTACCCTTGTCCGGGTACCGCCCCTTTTCTCTTACCGGCGCAGCTGGGAATGCAACCCGCCGGGAACCTCCTGCCGCCAAACCCGTACCGGCAGGCTTCTCTCGATCCGTGCGGGCAAACCTGTTCCGGAAGAACCTTCATACCGCGCAGCCCATGGCGAACAGCTGAGACACCGGCCACGTGGCCGGCCTCATGCGCTTGCAGCGGTACTAGAAAGCTGGCTGTCCCGCCTTCACCGGCCTTGAGAGGCCAGGATGCGTATGTTACTTCATTGGACCGGCTTCGGATCCTGGACGTGCTTTGATGAAGAGCCCGAAGGGCCCGTATGGGTACCAGCAGCTGTCGTCAGGAGGGGGAGCCATGAGACTGACCACGCGGGCCTTGCTGGCGGTTCTGCTGGCTCTCGTCATGATGGTGTCCGCCGCCTGTGGGTCTACCTCTACGCCGTCCGGTACCGGCCAGTCCGCATCACCCGGCACCACCGGGTCGACCACCACGGAACAGGGCCAGCCAGCGCAGCAGGATGATGCAGCCGGCGATGCGGGCGAACAGGCGCAGGAGCCCGACCTGCCGGCAGGCGTTACCGAAGCCAGGGTTGTTCGCGTCATTGACGGAGATACCATCGAGGTCGAGTACATCGCCGGCGCGAAGCTTCCCGACACCCGGGTCCGCCTCATCGGA
>DATCKH010000131.1:0-38305 GCA_036562425.1 Thermaerobacter sp.
GGGGTTCTCCTCCCAGTCGTTCTCGATCATGTACTTGATGGCCGCGCCCATGGTGCCCACGTGGATGATGATCCCGGTGGAGGTCAGCATCGAATCCCCGGCGGCGTTGTAGAGGGTGAAGCACAGCTCGCCCTCCTGCTCGACGATCGGCGAGGCCGCGATCCGCTTGGACGTCTCCCGGGCGTGCACCACGCCGGCGCGCAGCCGGGAGAACATCTTGGCATAGAGGATGGGGTCGGACTCCTTGAGCTCCAGGCGGGTCAACCCGGCGTAGTGCCCGGTCTCCCGCGTACGGCGCAAGACCTCGTGCCGGTGCTCCTTCAGGGTCTTGCCGCCGAAGACGATGCCGCGCCGTTCCCTCTCGCGGATCTCCGAGACAGGCATGGCCATGACGGCTTCCCCCTTTCACCCGTCGCGCGGGTTCGTCACCGGACCTGCCTCAAGTGGAACAGCCGGTGATTGTCCAGCTCCGTCTCCCAGCCATCCGGCACGATCAGGGTCGTGGCCGGCGACTCGATGATGGCGGGGCCGGCGATGCGGTTTCCGGCCCGCAGGGCCTCCATCTCCCACACGTCCGCCTGCAACCAGCGGCCGCGCCGGAACACGGGGCGCCGCCCCCGGTAGGCCTCGTCCGGCGGGGTCGCACCGCTCCACGGTTCCTCCGGAATCCGCGGCTTGGTGCTGGGCACCGTGCCGCGCATGATGGCGCCGGTGATGCTGAAGCCCAGCTCCGGCGAGCGCGCCGACTTGGCGTACACGCGGGCGTAGGTGTTCTCGAAGGCCTCCACCAGCCGGTCCCAGTCCCGGGCGCTGGAGACGGCCAGCAGGGGCGACTCGATCTCCAGGTCGTTGAGCTGGCCCCGGTACTGCATCCGGAACCCCGGCCGCAGCGTTACGTCCTCGGGCTTGAAACCGTTCAGGAGGAACTCGCCGATCACTCGCTCGGCCAGTTCGTCCCACGCGCTCTGCAGTACCCGGACGGCCGCGACCTTCTCCTCGTCGCTGGCGTCCGGCGGCACGTTGATGTCCAGGCTCTTGTCGTAGCGGTACTCGA
Source organism: Thermaerobacter sp. (assembly GCA_036562425.1). Classification (GTDB taxonomy): domain Bacteria; phylum Bacillota; class Sulfobacillia; order Thermaerobacterales; family Thermaerobacteraceae; genus ZC4RG37. The sequence goes on from DATCKH010000131.1 coordinate 1,055, forward strand.
AGTCCGCCGCCGCGCAGCCGAAGGCGGAGAACCCGGCCGCCCAGGCGGGGATGATCACGTCCTGGAAGCCCAGGCCTTCCGTGTAGCCGTAGGTGTGGAGCGGCCCGGCGCCGCCGTAGGAGAAGCAGACGAAGTCGGACGGCACGTATCCCTTGGCGCTGATCATCGACCGCAGGTGGTCGCGCAAGCGGTACTCCAGGAGCTCGATCACGCCCGCGGCGGCCTCTTCCACCGTCAGGCCCAGCGGCCGCGCGATCTGCTCCTCCACCGCCTGCCAGGCCCGCTGCCGGTCCAGCCGCACCTGCCCGCCCAGGAAGTTGTCCGGGTTGATGTAGCCCAGCACCACGTGGCAGTCGGAGATGGTCACGGTGTCCACGCCGCCCTGGGGCCAGCAGACGCCGACGCGGTACCCGGCGCTGTCCGGGCCCAGCCGGATGGCGCGCGTGTAAGGATCGATGCGGACGTAGCTGCCGGCGCCGGCACCCACCGAGTCCATGGCCACCAGGGGCAGGGACAGGACCAGGCGGGCCATGTCGGGATCGTGCTGGATGGTGAACTCGCCCTGGACGATCAGCGCCATGTCGAAACTGGTGCCGCCGATGTCGGTGCAGGCGATGTTCCGGTAACCCAGGTGCTCGCCCAGGTAGCGGGAGCCGATGACGCCGCCGATGGGGCCGGACACCAGCGTCCGCGCCAGCTCCTTGGCCTTCCAACTAATGGTGCCGCCGTGGCTGGCCATCACCCGCAGCTCGAAGCGGGCGCCGGCCTCCTTCAGCCGCTCGTTGATGCGGACCAGCGTCTTGCGGGAAGGCTCGGCCGCGTACGCCTCCAGGATGGTGGTGTTGGTCCGGTGGGACTCCTTGCGCACCGGGTAGTAGTCGGAGGAGGCGAACACCGGAATCTCCCGCCCCGCCTCTCGCGCCACCTCCAGGACGATGTCCCGCACCCGGCGCTCGTGGACCGGGTTCTTGTAGGAGTGCAGCAGGCTGATGACGATGGCCTCCACGTCCAGGTCCAGCAGGCGCCGGGCGGCCTCGTAGGCCTCCTCCTCCCGCAGGGGGATGACCACGTTGCCGAACATGTCGATGCGCTCGGTCACCCCGACGGTGAGCTCCCGGGGCACCAGGGGCGGGTCGTAGCGATGGGTGTTGAGATGCAGCCGGTCCTCGTAGGAGTAGCCCAGGTAGCTCTGGATGGCCCGGCCCATGCGGTGGAAGTCCTCCATCCCCCGGTTCACGATCAGGCCGACGCGCAGGCCCTTGCGCTGCACCACCCGGTTGAGCATGGCGGTGCCCGAGTAGACACCCGTCACCAGCTGCGGCAACACCTGCTCCACCGTCAGGTTCCACTGGGCCAGGGCGTCGGCACAGGACTGCAAGAGCCCCTCCGACTCGTCGTGGGGCGTGCTCTGGGCTTTCCCCACCACGAAGGCGCTCGTCTCGTCCACGAAGAAGGTGTCCGTCATGGTGCCGCCCGCATCCACGCCCAGGATCTGGACGGCCGTCCCCTTGGCGACCCTTGTCGCCGGCAAGGCACACCCCTCCTCCCTTGCGACCGGCTCGCAGCCCGCCGAAGCCGGCCCGGGGCCGATCCCGGGGCCTGGCCCCGCTCGTCCCTCGGTGCCCGGTCTTATCCCCTGATTACGGGCGGGCGGGCATGGCAATCAATGGAAGGGGCGCAAACGGTTGCACGGAGAGCCCGAAGGCCCCCTGGGCGGGGGCGGACGGGCCGGCGGCGGGGCCCTCGCCGTTCACCGCCGCTATCCGGCGTTTCGCAGCCCGGCGGCGATACCCAGGATGGACAGGAGGAGCGCCCGCTCCAGCTCCGGGCGGGAGGGGTCCGACGCGGGTACGGAGCGGTACCGGTCCAGCAGTTCCACCTGGATGTGGCTGATGGGGTCCACGTAGGGGTTGCGCAGGGCGGTCTGCCGCGCCAGCACCGGGTGGTTGTGCAGGAGGGGGGCGTCAAAGGTCTCTTCCAGCAGGGACCAGGCGGCCCGGAACCCCTGTTCCAGGCGGGGGAAGAACCGCCGCGCCAGCTCGGGCGGCACCAGGCGCAGGTACTCCCGGGCGACGCTCAGGTCGGCCTTGGCCAGGGCGATGGCGGCGCCGTCCAGCACCGAGGCGAAGAAGGGCCACCCGCGATACATGGCTTGCCGCAACGGCCGCGGGATGGCGGCCAGCCCCTCTGCTAGCCCGTACCAGCCGGGGAGGAGGAGCCGTACCTGGGTCCAGGCCATCACCCACGGGATGGCCCGCAGGTCGCCCACCTCCCGCACCCGGCCCGTCCGAGACACCGGGCGCGAGGCGATCTTCAGGGCGGCGATCTCCCGGATGGGCGTGAAGTGCTCGAAGAACTCGAAGAAGCCCGGCTCGGCCAGCAGGGCCCGGTAGGCCTCGGCCGAGCGGGCGGCGGCCGCCTCCAGGGCCTCCCGCCATTCTCCGGGCACCGCGTGGCCTTCGCCCCGCAGGTCCCGGGCGGCGGCCAGGACGAAGTGGTAGACCAGTTGCTCGAGGTTGCGCAGGGCCAGCTCGGGGTGGGCGTACCGGTCCGCCAGCGCCTCCCCCTGCTCCGTCAGCCGCAGCCGCAGCCCCACCGTGCCGGGCGGCAGGCTGGCGATGGCCCGACCGGCGGTGCCGCCGCCCCCGCGGGCGGTGGAGGTGCCGCGCCCGTGGAAGAAGGAGACCGGCACGCCCTCCTGGCGGGCCACGCGGGCGATCCCCTCCTGGGCCTTGTACAGGGCCCAGTTGGCCGCCAGGTAGCCCGCGTCCTTGTTGGAATCGGAGTAACCGATCATGACCTCGAAGCCGCCCCGCGCCCGGGCGTGGGCGCGGAAGACCGGGTTGCGCAGCAGCCGGCGCACGGTCTCGGGTGAGGCCTCCAGGTCGGCCAGGGTTTCGAACAGCGGCACCACGTCGAAGGGAAGGGCCCGGCCCGGCCGGTAATGCCCCGTCTCCCGGGCCAGGAGGAACACCTCCAGCACGTCGGAAGGGGCGCGGCAACCGCTGATGACATAGCCGCCGCGGTACCGCCAGGCCCGCAGGGCGCCCAGTGCCACCTGCAGCGCCCGTGTGGCGGGCCGGTAGCCGGTGGGCGCCAGGGGGCGGGCCGTGGCCAGCTCCCGCGTCAGCAGTTCCTCCCGCCGATCCGGGGGCAGGGCCAGGTAATCCACGGCCACCCCACCGGCCCGCAGCAGCTCCGCCACCGCCTCGGCGTGGGCGCCCGCATGCTCGCGCAGGTCGAGGGCCGCCATGGCCGAACCGAAGGCCTCTGCCCGGACCCGCAGCGGGCGCACCAGAACCGCGGCCACTTCTTCCAGGCCGGCAGACCGGAGGGCGTCCTCCACCTCCTGCAGCCGCCGGGCCAGGAACTCGCCGGAGGCTCGGGTGGCTTCTTCCGGCGCCTCACCCTGCGGCGCCCCGCCTTCCGGCGCCTCGCCGCCTCCGGGCCCCGCCCCGGGCTCCGCTTCGGGCCCCGGCGGAGCCACCCCTTCCTCGGCGACCTCGGCCTCCAGCTGCTGCCGCAAGGCGTCCAGGGCCTGCCGGTAAGGCTCGCCGGGGAAGCGGCTGCCGGCACGACCTCCTTCTCCCTCGCCCGCCTCCCCGGGCTCGGCCCGGCCCGAACCAGCGGCCTGCCCCCGCCCGCCCGCCGCATGGGCTGGCAGGGGCGGCGCGGCCTGCACCCGTTCCTCTGCCAGGGACAGGTCGCGCACCAGGCCCTGCAGCGACTCCACGTAGCGGCGGCTGATCTCCTGGCGGGCATAGCGCTGGGCCCAGGCGGTCACCTCCGGCGTCACGTGGGGGTTGCCGTCGCGGTCGCCGCCGATCCAGCTACGGAAGGCGATGGGCGGCCGGAGCCGGGGCCGCCGGCCGTAGTAGACCTCCACGGCCCGCTCCAGCCCTTCGACGAGCCGGGGCACCGCTTCCCAGAGGGTGGTGGGCAGGTAGTAGAGGCCGCCCTGCACCTCGTCTTCTACCCGCGGCGGGCGGGCCCGCAGCTCCCGGGTTCCCCAGAGGAGCGCCACCCGCGCCCGCACGGCCTCCGGCCCTGCCTCGCCCTTCTCCACGGCGTCCAGCACGCGGGCGATCTGCATCAGGTGATGGCGCAGCGTGCGGCGCCGGGTCTCCGTGGGATGGGCGGTGAAGGTGAGGGTGAGCCGGGCGGAGGCCAGAAGGTTCGTCACTTCCTCGAAGGAAAGGCCGCGGGCACGCAGCGTACCCACGAGGGCCAGCAGGGATTCGGGCCGGGGCCGCTGCGGAGTGCTCTCCCGCTCCCGGGCACGATTGACCCGCACGCGGTGGCGTTCCTCCGCCAGGTTGACCAGGTGGAAGTAGGTGGCGAAGGCCCGCACCAGTCCCTCGGCTTCCTCCACCGTGAGCCCGCGCACGCGGTCGCGCAGCGTCCGGCGGGCCTCCTCGTCGCCGGGGTGCTGGCGCAGGTGCTTGGTCAGGGCGCGGATCTCCTCCTCGAGCTCGAAGAGCCGCTCCCCGGACAGGCGCCGGATGGCGTCGCCCAGGGCGCGGCCCAGCATGTCCACTTCGCGCTTCAGCTCGCCGTAGAGCTCGTCGGCCACGGCCGGGCGATCCCTCCCCAGCGATGGTGCGGCCGCCGTTCACTCCTCCCGCGCCTTGAAGGTGGCCAGGGACAGGCCCAGGGCGACCACCGCCATGAGGGTGACGACGGCCAGGTTGAAGGCGAAATCGTGGGCCACCAGGCGCCCCGCGTAGGGCACGCCCTCATAGACCACGCCGCGGAGGGCGTCGACACCGTAGGTCAGGGGGTTGACCCGCATCAGGACCTCCATCCACCGCGGCACCCCCTGCAGGGGGAAGAAGGCGCCGGACAGCAGCCACATGGGCATGACCAGGAAGTTCATCACCACCTGGAACCCTTCCATGCTCGACATCCGCGAGGCGATGGCCAAGCCCAGGCCGGTCAGCGCCAGGGCCATGGGCCACATGGCGGCCCACAACCGCAGTACGCGGCCGGCGTCCAGGTCGACGTCCGCCAGGGGCGCCAGGAGGAGTAGGAGCGTGCCCTGGAGGACGGCAACGGTGGAACCGCCCAGGGCCTTGCCGAGGACGATGGCGGCCCGGGAGACCGGTGCGACCAGAATCGCCTTGAGCAGCCCGAACCGGCGCTCCCAGATCACCGACACCCCGGAGAACAGGGCCGTGAATAGCACCGTCATCCCCAGCACGCCGGGAAACATGAAGGTAACGTAGCGGAACCCCTCGGGTACCGCCGCCGCCCGGAAGGTGGCGCCGAAACCGACCCCGAACAGCCCGAGGTAGATCACGGGCTGCACCATGAAGCCCATCAGGCGGGCGGGCTCGTTGACGAACCGGACCAGATCCCGCCACCAGAGGGTGTAGATGGCTCGCAACTCATGGCCCCAACCGCCTCTGGCGGAGGGCCGGCCCGCCTCCCGTGTTCCGCTACCCATCACCGGCCCCTTCCCCTCCACATCCGCGCTGCCAGCCGCATGCGGTCCATGTCGCCGGCCTGTTCGTCCCGGATGGCATGGCCCGTCAGTTTCAGGAAGACGTCGTCCAGCGTCGGTTGCCGGACGGACACCGACCGGATCAGGTCGGGGAACGCCCCCGCCACCCGGGGGACGAACTCGGCGCCCGACAGGTGCTCCACCACCACCTCGTCCCCCGGGCCCGTGCGCACCTCGCCGCCGAGCTCCGCGCCGAAGCGTTCCCGGATCGCCCCCACCAGGCGCTCGGGGTCGGGAGAGGTCAGGGTGATGATGTCGCCACCCACGCGCCGCTTGAGGGCAGCCGGCGTGTCCAGGGCCACGATCCGCCCGTGGTCGATGACCGCGATCCGGTCGCAATGCTCCGCTTCGTCCATGTAATGGGTGGTCATGAGGACCGTGACACCCTCCCGGCGGCGCAGGTCCCGCACGAAGTCCCAGATCTTGCGGCGGGTCTGGGGATCCAGCCCCACCGTCGGCTCGTCCAGGAAGAGCACCCTGGGGCGGTGCACCAGGGCGGCGGCGATCTCGAGGCGCCGCCGCATGCCTCCGGAAAAGGTGGACACGCGGTCACGCCGGCGGTCCTGGAGGTCGACCATGGCCACGACCTCGTCGATCCGTTCGGCGGCCACCCGGCGGGGCAACCCGTAGAGCCGGGAACGGAACCACAGGTTTTGTTCGGCGGTGAGCTCGTGGTCCAGACTCGGGTCCTGGAAGACCATGCCGATGGACCGCCGTACCCCGGCCGGTTCGCGGACGACGTCGAATCCGTTCAAGCACACCCGGCCCGCCGTGGGGCGCACCAAGGTGGCCAGGATCTTGAGGGTGGTGGTCTTGCCGGCTCCGTTGGGCCCGAGCAAGCCGAAGATCTCGCCCTCATCCACTTGGAAGCTGATGCCCCGCAAGGCTTCGACTTGGCCGAAACGTTTCCGCAGGTCCTCGACCTCGATGACGGCCAGGGCCATCACCCCCACGGGCCGGTCGTGCCTCCCATACTAGCCAACATCGCCCCGGGCCTGCAACATGCGACGTGCCCGCCGCCAGGGGCGCCGCGGCCCCCGCGGCGGGCACGACCTCCGCGTTCGGCCCGTCCGTCGCGCTCGATCCGTCTGCAATGGAGTCGCCCGGCTGCGCTCGTCGATCAAAGGGAGGGACCGGCGGCACGGAACCGGCACCCGTGGAACCGGGGGACGTGCCTCACGCCATGGCCCGGAGCCGCCGGATGCGCTCGGAGATGGGCGGGTGGGTGCTGAACAGGTGCAGCAACCCCTCGCCACTCAGGGGCTGGGCGATGTACATGTGCGACACCGCCGGGTTCACCCGCATGGGCATCGCCTGGGTGGCGTAGGCCAGTTTCTCCAGGGCGCGGATCAGGCCATGGGGATGGCCGACGATCCGGGCGGCCGTCGCATCGGCCAGGTACTCCCGGCTCCGGGAGATGGCCAGCTGGATCAGCATGGCGGCCAGCGGCGCCAGGAACATCATCAGGAGCGCGCCCAGCATCGAACCGGCGCCGCCCTCCTCGTCGTCGTGCCGGCCGCCGCCGAAGACCAGGGCCCACTGGGCCATGTCGGCCAGCATGGTGATGGCCCCGGCCAGGGCAGCGGCCACGCTGGCCACCAGGATATCCCGGTTCTTGATGTGGGCCAGTTCGTGGGCGATGACGCCTTCCAGCTCGCTACGGTCCATCATCTCCAGCAGCCCGGCGGTCACCGCCACCGCGGCATGCTGCGGATCACGCCCCGTGGCGAAGGCGTTGGGCTGGGCGGCGGGGATCATGTACAGTCGCGGCATGGGCAAGCCCGCGCGCTGGCAGAGGCGGCGCGTGATCGCGTACAGCTCGGGTGCCTCGGCCTCCGAGACGGGCCTCGCCCCGGACATGCTCAGCACCAGCCGGTCGCTGAACCAGTAGCCCGCCAGGTTCATGGCCGCGGACACGACGAGGGCGAACAGGGCCCCGGACTGGCCGCCCAAGAGGTACCCGAAAGCCACCAGCAGGGCGCTCAGGGCGCCCATCAGCAACCAGGTCCGCCACTTCATGGTGTCACCGCTTCACCTCCGCCCCTCAAACTCCGGTGAAACCTTGCTCGTTCAGGAGCAGGAGCAAGCGCTGGGCCAGGGCCATGCCCTTGACCGCCAGCGTGGTCAGGATCGCCCGGGCTCGAGCGTCCAGCGGGCAAGCCTTGAGGTCGTCCAGGGTGTCCAGCAGGTGTTCCAGGTCCGCCTCGAGCCGGGCCGCCTCGGCCAGGACCTCGGAAGGGCCCCGGTCCAATATAACCTTGATCTCTTCCAGCGAGTACTTGCGCGCCCGGAGGGCCTGGATGGTCCGCAGCCGCTCCAAGCTTTCCTCGGAGTAGAGACGGTACTGAGCGGGCGTCCGTGCCTCCGGATGCAGCAGCCCGATCCGTGTGTAGTAGTCCACCGTGCGCGGGTTTACGCCGGCTGCCCGCGCCAGTTCCCCCAGCCGGTACAGGGACTTCCCAAGTGCATCGCCTCCCTCGGCATCTTCATACCATACAGAAAACCGTACAGTAAAGCGCCTGTTGACTGTCGGCCGGGTGAAGGGCCGGAGGCGACGTCCCCGCCTTTCCGCGCGGTGACCGATCGGTATGCACGAGGAGGCAGGGCTGCGGGGGAAGAATAGCCCGGGATGACCCCGTCTGCTCGAAGGGAGGTTACCCCTTGCTGACCCGAGTCCGCTCCGTCGGCATTCACGTCTCCGACCAGCAACGGGCCCTGGAGTTCTACACCCGCGTACTGGGCTGCGAGCTCGTCACCGATCAACCCATGGGCGAAGGCCCCGGTGCCCCGCGCTGGATCGAAGTGCGCCTGCCCCGCGACGAGACGCGCTTGATCCTGTTCACGCCACCCGGACAGGAAGACCGGATCGGCACCTTTACCAACCTCATCCTCTACTGCGATGACATCCAGCAGACGTACCGGGAGCTCTCGGCCCGGGGCGTGGAATTCCCCACCAAGCCCGAACGAGCGCCCTGGGGCGGCTGGTGGGCGACCTTCAAGGACCCGGACGGCAACGAGTTCGGGTTGCGGCAGGAGGGGGACGAGTGACGACGGGAGAGCCCGACGATAAGACGGTGCCCCGGCCAGCCAGGCCCGGGGCACGACGTTCCTCCCGCTCTCCACATCCGTTGCCTACGTCGCCAAGGCGACGCGAGCGCCTATCCACTGTTCATCGCCGGTGCTCAGCATGCCTCGTCGCCGGTGCCCAGCACGTTGGAGCGGCGGTGCTCCTCACATCGCCTCGGCAGCGGAGACCTCGGGCTGCGCCGCCTCGGCCCGGACCACGGGCTGCTTGAGAACGACCACCACGGCGGCCGTGATCACCGCACCGATGAGGATGCTCAGTGCATAAAGGCCCAGGTTGCCCACCACGCCCGGGATGGGCAGGACGAAGATCCCGCCGTGGGGCGCGCGCAACGTAGCCCCGAAGGCCATCGACAGCGCGCCCGTGACGGCCGAGCCGGCCATGATCGACGGAATCACCCGCAGGGGATCGGCCGCTGCGAACGGGATGGCGCCCTCGGTGATGAAGGAGATGCCGAGAACCGCGGCCGCCTTCCCGGCCTCGCGCTCTTCCGGAGTGAACTTCTTGGGCGCCAGCCACGTGGCCAGGGCCAGGCCCAGCGGCGGCGTCATGCCGGCCGCCATGACGGCGGCCATGGGCGTGTACACCTGCGAGGCCAGGAGCCCGGTGGCAAAGGTGTAGGCCGCCTTGTTGACCGGCCCGCCCATGTCGAAGGCCATCATGGCACCCAGAATGAGTCCCAGCAGGATGGCGTTACCCCCGCTCAGCCCCTGGAGCCAGCCGGTCAGGCCGTTCATGATGGCCTGGAGCGGGCTGCCGATCACGTAGATCATCAGCAGGCCGGTCACGCCGGTGGCCACGACGGGAACGATGAGGACGGGCTTGAGACCTTCCAGCGTCCTGGGCAGGCGAATGGACCGTACCAGCCACGCCGCCAGGTACCCGGCCAGGAACCCGCTGACGATACCGCCGAGGAAGCCGGCGCCGACCTTGCTGGCCAGCATCCCGCCCACCATGCCGGGCGCGATGCCGGGCCGGTCCGCGATGGAATAGGCGATGTAACCGGACAGGATCGGCACCATCAGGGCAAAGGCGGAGCCCCCACCGATCTCCATCAGCGCCGCGGCCAGCGTTCCGGGCTGCTTGAACGCCTCGATGCCGAAGACGAAGGACAGGGCGATCAGGATCCCGCCCGCCACCACGAAGGGGATCATGAAGGACACGCCCGTCATCAGGTGCTTGTAGGGACCCGCCCGGCGTGCCGCCCGCGCCGCCCGTTCCGCCTCGATTCGCTCAAGGTAGTCCCCGGCAGGAGCCGTTCGCGCCCGCGCCGGGGTGGCCGGGGCAGCACCGGGTTCCCCGGCGCGCCGGGCGGCCGCGGCGGCCAGCGCCCGGTCCAGCAGCCTGGCGGCATCCTTGATGGCCTCCCCGACGCTGGTTTCCACCAGCGGCTTGCCGGCGAACCGCTCGGTATCCACCTTCGCGTCCGCGGCGACGATGACGGCATCCGCGGCTGCGATCTCCTCCGGCGTCAAGGGGTTCTCCACGCCGATGGATCCCCGGGTCTCGATGCGGATCTCGATGCCCTTCTCCCGCGCTGCCTTCTCCAGCGCCTCCGCCGCCATGTACGTGTGGGCGATGCCCGTCGGGCACGCCGTCACGGCTACGACCTTACGGCTCATCGTTGCGCACCTCCCGCGCATTGCCGCCTCCCTCACCCTGGGGGGGCCGGAGAGGCCGGGTTACGTCATGCTGGCCGGCCGCCTTCCTTCCCTAGCTCGCGTCTTCCTCGCCCGCGAGGGCGCGCACCACCTCCCCCGCGGTCCGTGCCTGCCGCAGGGCCGCTCGGACCTCGTCGTGCATCAGGCGCCGGGCCAGGCGGGCAAGGGCCTGCAGGTGCAGGTCATGGGCTGCCTCGGGCGCCGCGATGAGGAACACCAGATCGACGGGCCGGCCGTCCGGCGCCGCGAAATCAACCCCGGTCCGGGACCGGCCGAAGGCCACGGCCGCCTGGCGCACGGCCGCACTCTTGCCGTGGGGGATGGCCACGCCCAGACCCACCGCCGTACTGCCCAGGGCCTCTCGCGCCATGACCGCCGCCACGTATTCCTCAACGTCCACGAGCTTGCCGGCCCTGTGCAGGAGGCCGGCCAGTTCCCGAATGGCCGCTGCGCGCTCCGTAGCCTCAAGCTCGAGGGTTACCAGGCTCTCGTCCAGCAGATGGCGCAGGACAGTTTCCACTTTCATCACCCTCTGGGGTGGCGACCGTCAGGTCGCCCCGACTTTTCTGCCCGGGCCGGTGGTCACTGCCGGCGACTCCGCGGCGTGGCCCCGCGGCGGGTCGTCCCGCCGCGGGAGCGGGTTCGAACGGCCGGACGGTGACGGTGGCCGCCATCTCCTCGACCCTGCCGGCGGTGCAGAGCTGGGTGCCGGGCAGGGCCGCGGTGGCCGCCCCGGCCGCCAGCGCGCGCCGCAGGATCTCCTGGGGAGCCAGGCCGGTGAGCAGCCCGTGCACCAGGGCGGCCACCATGGAGTCCCCGGCGCCCACCGTGCTCCTGGCCGTCACCGGCGGCGCCGCGCCGTGCCAGGTACCTTCCGGTGTGACCAGCAGCGCGCCCTCCGGGCCGAGGGACACCAGCACCCAGCCGGCGCCGGCAGCGCGCAGGCCCGTTGCCGCCTCATGGACCGCGCTCAGGCTATCCAGGGGGACTCCTGTCACTTCCTCCAGTTCCGCCCGGTTCGGCTTGACGGCCCGGGGGCCGGCCTCCACCCCGCGCAGGAGCGCTTCTCCCGAGGCATCCAGCACCGCCAGCACGCCGGCCTGGTGCCCGCGCCGGATGAGCAGTCCATAGAAATCGGCCGGAACGCCGGGTGGAAGGCTCCCCGTCACCACCAGAGCGCCGCTGCGCTCGAGGGCCTCATCGAGGCGCGCCAGCAGCCGCTCCAGTTGCTCCGGTGTCACCCGGAACCCGGCATCGTTGATCTCCGTCTCCGTGCCCGTGCGGCGGTCCACGATCTTGAGGTTGGTGCGCGTCTCGCCCGGCACCTCGAGGAGGCGGTCCTCCACGTCCTCGCGGGCCAGGACCCGGTGAAACAGGTGGCTGTTCTCCTCGCCGACGAAGCCGAGGGCGATGGCCCGCAGCCCCAGACGGCGCGCCACCCGCGCCACGTTGAGGCCCTTGCCGCCGGGGTCGACGCGCACCACCGCCGCCCGGTTGGTTCCTCCCACCTGCAGCCCCTCCACTTCCACCGTGCGGTCGAGGGCCGGGTTGAGGGTGACCGTCGCCACCACGGGCTTCATCCGCTCACTTCCTTCGCCGGCCCACCGGGGCTGCGGGCGGGGAACTCCCCGGCAGCGCGCGTCTCCACCGGCGCGACGTGAACGTCCAGCCCCGCGTCGCGAAGTTGCCCGATGAACTGCGGTGAGGCACCCGCGTCGGTGATCAGGCGGTGCACTTCCTGGAGGGAGGCTACGTGGGCGAAGGTGACCCGGCCGAGCTTGGTGTGGTCGGCCAGGACGACCACCTCGCGGGCAGCCCGGATCATCGCCTGCTTGGTCTCGGCCTCCGCCAGCGTCGGGGTCGTCAGGCCGGCCTCCAGGTCGATGCCGTTGATGCCGAGGAACACGCGATCCACGTTGACCTTGTTCAGGAACCGGGCCACCTCGGCGCCGACCAGCGCCAGCGTCCGTCCTTTCAGGATCCCGCCCGTGACCACGACCTCGACGCCCGGCGCGCCGGCGAGCTCCGCGGCGATGACGATGCTGTTGGTCACCACGGTCAGATTCGTGCGGCCGTGCAGCAGGCGTGCCAGGGCCAGCGTTGTCGTGCCGCTGTCGAGGATGATGGTGTCGCCGTCATTCACCAGCCGTGCCGCTATGCGCGCGATGGCGTTCTTCTCCTGGCGCCGCTCGGCCTCTTTTTGATGAAAGGAGGGCTCGTAGCGCCGCAGGTCCGGCAGGACGGCGCCGCCGTGAGTGCGCTGGATCAGCCCGGCCTCTTCCAGCTCGCGCAGGTCCCGCCGGATGGTGGACTCAGAAACCCCGAACTGCGCGGCCAGGTCGGTCACCGACACCGCCCGGTCCGACGCCACCAGGGCCATGATCTGTCGTCGCCGCTCTTCTGCGAACACAGGCATCACTCGCTACGGGTGGGTGATGAGAGACTGCCTTTGCTCATTTCTGATTGTATGTGATTGTTTATAAACGAACAATACCGGTTGTGGCTACTCTACACAGGGCCCTGAGCGACCCTGCGCCACCGGGCCATCGCGACCGCCCAGGGTCACTCATGAAAAGTGGATGTCCGCCGGCTGCGCACCGGCACCGGCCCCGTGCCCGGTGAGCAACCATGATTGAGTGGTAGCCAATTATGATTGATTTGTACAGAATGTGACCGAAGGAAGCGGTCGTGGCGCGGGCAGCCACCGGGCATGCAGAAAGCGGGTGTCAAAAAAGGCGCGCCCGCCGGCCCATGACCGGCGGGCATCAGCTGCTCGACCCGTAATCCGCGGCTTCCTCATCACCCGCAGGAGCCATCAGCGTCCCCGGCCACGCGCGCCCGTGAGGAACCGGGCCCGGCGCGGGCGTATCTGCAATCCCCGCCACTTTCCCTCCATCCCGCTCTGGTAACCGTGCCTGGCCACACGGCAAATCACAACCCGGCCCGGGACGCCCTCGGCCAGGAGGCCCGATCGCAAGGCCTCCGCCACGCGCCCGGCCTCCTCACGCCGGGCAAGGGCCAGCAGGCTGGGGCCGGCACCGCTCAGGCAGGCCCCTTCCGCCCCCGCCGCTTCGGCCCGGGCCACCAGGCCCTCAAGCCACGGGAACAACCGCATGCGATAGGGCTGGTGCAAGCGGTCGCGCATGGCCTCCCGCAGCAGTTCGGTACGCCCGGTGGACAGGGCCAGGGTCAGCAGCGCCACCCGCGACTGGTTGAACACCGCGTCCCGGCGGCGGATGACCTCGGGCAGAACGGCCCGGGCTTCACGGGTCAACGCGTCCCGTTCGGGAATCGCCAGAACGGCATACAGGGGTAGCCGCGGCCGGAAGGAGAGGGCACGCCAGCGCCCGGTCCCTTCGCCCACCGCCGGTGCCTCCCGTTCCGCGGCCCGCCCCGGTGCCTCCCCCTCCCGTGCCTCCGGCGGCGCCGCCTCCCGCCAGGCGACGGCCACGCCGCCCAGCAAGGCCGCCGCCACATTGTCGGCATGACCCTCGAGTTCCGCGGCCAGGTGCAGCATCTCGGACCGCCGCAGTGCCCGGCCGCAGCGGCGCAACCACTGGTTGGCAGCCGCCAGTCCCGCCACGATGGCCGCGGCGCTGGAACCCAGGCCGCGCGCCGGCGGAATCGTGCTGGCCACCTCCAGCCGCCAGGCAGCGGGGTGGCGCTGCCCGGCACGGGCGAAGGCGGCCTGGATGGCCCGCACCACCAGGTTCGACCCGGGCGGATCCGTGGCCGGCCCGTCGCCGTGGAGCTCCCAGAGCACGTCGTCCTCGTCCCGGTCCCAGGCGGCCGGATCCTGGCTGGACGGCGCCAGCCGGGCCCGCAGTTCCAACCCTGACAGCGCCATGCCCAGGCAGTCGAAACCTGGCCCCAGGTTGGCCGTCGTGGCGGGCACCCGGGCCCATGCCACCGCCACGGGCGGCTCCGGGCCTTTCACCGGTTCTTCCCGTCCTGCCGGTTCTGCCAGGTTTCCTGCCCGCCGCGCCGGGCCTCCCGCCAGGCCCGGCCGCATGGAGCCCACTGCGTCACCGCTGGCCATGGTGTCAACCCCTCACGCGCGCGCCCGCCACCCGGGCGATGATCTCCTCGGGGGGCAGCGGCTCTTCCAGAAACGCCCACCCGGAACCCGAACCAGAAGCATCCCGTCCATCGCCCGTCATCGCCGCGGTCCCGGCCATTGGCGGCCGTCCCGGGCTGGTTCCGCCCGCCACGGCAGCAACGGCCCGGCCGCCCTCGCCCGCGGCCGCTCCGGCGTCATCACCCGTGCCCGCGGCCGCCCGCAGGGCGGTGTCGATGTCCTTGAGGCCGTGGCCGGTCAGCACGCAAACGACGGGCCCGTCCGGGAGCAGCCAGTCCTCTCCCCCATCCCGCGCCAGCTTCAACAGCCCGGCGACCGACGCGGCGGAGGCCGGCTCCGCGAACACTCCCTCGGTGCGGGCCAGCAGTCGCTGGGCGGCCAGGATCTCCTCGTCGGTGACGGCGAGGATGCGCCCTCCGCTCCGCCGGGCCGCCTCCAGGGCCCGCTGGCCGTACACGGGCCGGCCGATGCGGATGGCCGACGCCACGGTCTGGGGCGTCTCCACCGGCCGGCCCGTCAGCAGCGGCGCCGCCCCGGCCGCCTGCACGCCATACATACGCGGCGGGCGCCGCAACCGGCCCGCGGCCGCGTACTCCTCGAAGCCCATGAAGTAAGCGGTGATGTTGCCGCCGTTGCCGACGGGGAGGAACACGGCCGCCGGATCGCCGAGCCCCATGGCCGCCAGCTGGTCGGCTACCTCGAAGGCCGCCGTCTTCTGCCCCTGCAGCCGGTCGGGATTCAGTGAGTTGACCAGCACCAGATCCTCCCGTTCCTCCACAATGCGGCGAACCACGTCGAGGCCAGCATCGAAATTCCCGCGCACCTGGAAGATCCGGGCGCCGCAGGCCACGGCTTGCCCCACCTTGCCGGCCGCCACGCCGCCCGCCGGCAGGACCAGGAAGCAATCCATGCCCGCCCGGGCCGCGTAGGCCGCGGCGGCAGCAGCCGTGTTCCCCGTGGAGGCGCAGATCACGGCCCGGGCCCCCCGCGCCCGGGCGCCGGTGAGGGCCATTGCCATGCCCCGGTCCTTGAAGGAACCGGTGGGGTTGCAGCCCTCGAACTTCAGCAGCACCGCCGGCGGCCGCCGGCGCGGGGGCAGATGTTCCCGCAACCCCTCGGCGACGATCAGCGGCGTGTCTCCCTCACCGAGGCTGACCACCTCGGCCCCCGCCGGTACGGGCAACCACGACCGGTATCGCTCGACAATGCCCGGCCGAATCCCTGGCCGCACGCTCCCACTCCTCTCGCGGCACGCTTTCAGCGCTCTCCCGGCAGAAAACACACGGCCTCGCGTCCCCGTAGGGACGCGAGGCCGTGCTCGCGCGGTTCCACCCTGCTTGGCATCTCGCCGGCACATCCGGCCGGCACACCCGGTCCCGCCCGGCCCGGCCTACCGGCCGCACGAGCCCGCGAGATGCCCGCTCTGTGCCCGATAAGGGAGGCCTCCCCGCCCGGCTACCAGCCCCGCGGGCGTCGCGCCGTCACAGTCACCGCCCGCGGCAACCTTCACCGGCGGCTCCCGGAGGGTTTTCGGCCGGCCTGCGGCGCGGGGGCTTGCAGCCTGCGGCCCACCGTCTCTGAACACCCGGTCCCGGCCTACTCGTTCCGGTCATCGCTCGGCCGTCTCTTGGCTCTCGCTCTGGCAAGGGCTGGCGAAACTGGCTCGGATTTGCCGGCTATTATACGCGGCGCCCGGAACGAGGTCAAGGGAGAGGTCACGAGAGGTTACGAGCGCTTACGAGAGGCTACGAGAGGTCAAGGGGCAGCCCAAGGCAAGGGTCCAGGAAGGGGCCAAAGCAAAGGGCGCGGCATCCCCGGCTGCACGGCCACGCGAATAACGCTCGCGCTCCCGGCTGGGCCGCGGCGTGGTACCCTGCATGGCGGCGGCCCCTATCCGGAGGTGACGAACGTGCTCAACGTCCCGGACGATGTCCTTCCATCATCTCACCCCGGCTTCCGGCGCATGTTCCGGCCCGGCCGCCTCACGCTGGGGGTGTTCTTCCCCATCGAAGCCTATCAGGGAAGCATCCCCACGATGGAGAACCAGGTGGCCCTCGCCCGGAGGGCCGAAGCGTTGGGATTCGCGGCCGTCTGGTTCCGGGACGTGCCGCTGCTGGACCCCGGCTTCGGCGACGCGGGTCAGGTCTACGACCCGTGGGTCTACCTGGGCTACATCGCCGCCTGTACCCGGGAGATCGCCCTGGCTACCGGGGCCATCATCCTTCCGCTGCGCCATCCCCTGCACGTGGCCAAGGCCGCCGCATCGGTGGACGAACTGTCAGGCCGGCGGCTGGTCCTGGGCGTGTGCTCCGGCGACCGGCCCGTGGAGTTCCCCGCCTTCGGGCGCCCGTGGGAGGAACGCGGCCGGCTCTTCCGGGAGTCCCTCGCCTTCTTGCGCAGGGTCCTGGCCGAGTCCTTTCCCGAGATCGACTCCCCCCTGGGGCACATGCGCGGGGCCGACCTGATCCCCAAGCCGCCGGCGGGCGCCATCCCCACGCTGGTAACCGGCCACAGCCAGCAATCCATCGACTGGATCGCCCGGCACAGCGACGGCTGGGTCATGTATCCCCGCCCGCCCCAGGTCCAGCGGCTGATTGTGGACGAGTGGCGGCGGGCCACCGCCCGGGTCGCCCCGGGGGCGTTCAAGCCCTTCGCCCAATCCCTGTACGTCGACCTGGCCCACGATCCGGACGAACCGCCGCAGCCCATTCACCTGGGCTACCGCCTGGGCCGGAACCGCCTGATCGAGCTCCTGGCAGCGCTGCGGGACATCGGCGTCAGCCACGTGGCCCTGAACCTGAAATACGGCCGCCGGCCGGCGCCGGAAGTGCTGGAGGAAATCGGCGAGCACGTCCTGCCGCTGTTCTCATGAGAAGACGGAGCAGGCGTTGTCTAATGCCTTGCCAATTGTGTATACACATGTATAAACCAGCCAGTGCACGGGGCTGGGGATCCGGCCGGGGGGGTCCGGCCGGACAAGGCTGCGGGAGGGGAACTGGCATGCACGGGGGACGGGCGCACGGGGCAAGACCGCCCGCACCGGCGGCGACCCCTTTCTCCCCGGAGGACGTGGTGGCCCTGCAAGAGGAGATTCGCCGCCTGGCCCGGGAGCGGAACGCGGTCATCCTGGCCCATAACTACCAGCTGCCCGAGGTGCAGGACGTAGCCGACTTCGTGGGCGACTCGCTGGCTCTTTCCCGGCAGGCGGCCGCGACGGACGCCGGCACCATCGTCTTTTGCGGCGTTCACTTCATGGCCGAGACGGCCGCCATTCTCTGCCCGGAGAAGACGGTGCTGCTACCCGATCTCGAGGCAGGCTGCTCGCTGGCCGAGTCGATCACCGCGGAGGAACTGCGCGCCTGGAAGGCGGAACACCCCGGCGCGGTCGTCGTGGCCTACGTCAACACCAGCGCCGAGGTCAAGGCCCTCGCCGACATTTGCTGTACCTCGACGAACGCCGTACGGGTCATCCAGTCGATTCCCGAAGATCGGGAGATCTTGTTCCTCCCCGACCTGTTCCTGGGCAGCTATGTGGCCAGGGTGACCGGCCGCAGGAACATTCACGTATGGACCGGGGAATGCCATGTGCACGCCGGTATAACGCCCGACCGGATCGCCACCCTTCTGGAACGCTACCCCGATGCCGAGTTTCTGGTGCACCCGGAATGCGGTTGTAGCACGTCCTGCATGTACCTGGCGGCTACCGGCGACGTTCCCGGCGAGCGGGTGCGGATCCTGTCCACCGACGGCATGATCAGGCACGTGGAACATTCCCGAGCCCACCGCTTCGTGGTGGCCACAGAGACCGGCATCCTGCACCGGCTGCGCCGGCGCCGCCCTGATGGCGAGTTCATCCCCGCCGACCCCGACGCCGTGTGCCGGTACATGAAGCGCATCACCCTGGACAAGGTGGCGCGGTCGCTACGCGAAGGGATCCACCGCATCACCGTGCCCGAGGACGTCGCCCGCGCGGCCCGCCGCGCCATCGAAAGGATGCTGGAGATCGGATGAGATGGGAGCCGTCCCGACTGCCACCGCATGTTCTGGCCGCGGCCGTGGAGCGTGCCCTGGCCGAGGACCTGGGCCAGGCCGGCGATCTCACGACCACCGCGGTCGTGCCTGAAGATGCCGTCGTGGAGGCCGTGATGGTCCCTCGGGCGGAGGGGATCCTGGCGGGGTTGCCCGTGGCGGCCGCCGTCTTCCGCCAGCTCGACCCCAGGATCTCTTTTGTCCCCCTGGCCGCCGAGGGCGCGCTCGTGCGTGCCGGCCAGCCGGTGGCCCGGATCCACGGCCCCGCCCGTTCCGTCCTCACGGGCGAGCGTACGGCCCTCAACTTCGTGCAGCATCTATCGGGCGTGGCGACGCTGACCCGCGCCTTCGTCGACCGGTGCGCCGGCACGCGGGCCCGGATCGTCGACACGCGCAAGACGCTGCCCGGCCTGCGCGCCCTCGAGAAATACGCCGTCGCTACGGGTGGCGGCACCAACTACCGGTTCGGCCTGGACGACGGCATCTTGATCAAGGACAACCACATCGCCGTCGCGGGCAGCATCGGCGAGGCCATCCGGCGGGCGCGGAGCGTCACCGGCCCGCACTTGCGGATTGCCGTCGAAGCCGACACGCTGGAACAAGCAGAGGAAGCCCTGACCGCCGGCGCCGACCATATCCTGCTGGACAACATGGACCTCGCCGATCTTCGCGCCGCCGTCCGGCTCTGTGCCGGCCGGGCCACCACCGAGGCCTCGGGCGGGATCACCCTGGACAACGTCCGGGAGGTCGCCGAGACGGGCGTCGATTTCATCTCCATCGGGCGCCTGACCCATTCCGCCCCCGCCCTCGACCTGGGTATGGACGTGATCCTGGGAACCGCCGTTACCGCCCGCGCGGGTTCTCCGCCGACAGGAAGCCCTGGCGGAGGGCGGCCGCCACGGTCCCCAGAGCCACCCGGCTAGAGTGGAAGTTCATGGAGACAAAGCCGTGGAGCTGGCCCTGCCAGCGGATGCAGGTCGCCGGCACGCCGGCCTGTTGCAGGCGGACGGCGTAGGCCTCCCCCTCGTCGCGCAGGGGATCGTATTCCGCCGTGATGATCAGGGCCGCCGGCAGCCCGCGCAGGTCGGGCGCCCGTAGCGGCGATACGTGGGGATGCAGCGCCTCCTCGGGCCGGTTGAGATACTGCTCGGCGAACCAGCGCGCATCGTCCCGATCCAGCAGGTAGCCTTCGGCGAACTCTACCTTCGACGGCGTCGTCCCCGCCATGTCGGTCACCGGGTAGATCAGCACCTGGTAGCACAGGGCCGGGCCGCCGCGTTCCCGGGCCAGCAGCGGGACCACCGCGGCCATGTTGCCGCCGGCGCTGTCGCCGCCCACGGCGATCCGGGGCGGTGTCCCGCCGTCGCCCGCCCAGTGCCGGGCCGCCCAGGCCGTGGCGGCATAGCAATCTTCCAGGGCGGCGGGAAACTTGTGCTCCGGGGCCAGCCGGTAGTCCACCGAGACCACGGTGCATGGCGTGGCGTTGGCGAGAGTGCGGCAGACGGCATCGTAGGTGTCGAGGTCGCCGATCACCCAGCCGCCACCGTGGAAGTAGACCAGGATCCCCAGTGGCTCGCCGGCGCGCGGAGTGTAGACCCGCACCGGGATGTCCCCGTCCGGTCCCGGCACCACCCGGTCCTCCACCTTGCCCACTTCTTCCGCGGCCTGGCGCGCCAGGGGCAACGCGGTTTCACGAAACAGGTTACGGGCCTCCTGCGGGGATAGGGCGTGCAGGGGCGGCAGGCCCGCCCGGGCGCGCAGGTCCAGTAGCGCGCGGTTTTCGGGATCGAGCGGCATCGCTGTCCCCCCTTGGCGTGGTGCTGCTTCCTCTGCTGCAAGGGTTCCAGCGCCGGCATCAAACTCCTGCGTACCGGGCACGGCCGCCGGCCCCTGCGCTCATTCCCGCGCCTGCTCCTCCGCCGGTCCCTGGAGCCGCTCCTGCAGTTCCTCCTGCTCCAGTTCCTCCAGCACCGCTACCGCCCGGCGCACGTGGGGGATGGTGATGGACCCGCCCACCACCAGGGCGACGCCGAAGATCTCGAAGAACTCGTCCCGGGTGACGCCTTCCCTGTAGCACTGAATCATGTGATACGTGACGCAGTCGTCGCAGCGGAGGACCAGGGAAGCGACGAGGCCCAGCATTTCCTTCGTCTTGGCGGGCAAGGCGCCAGGCTTGTACGTCTGGCTGTCCAGGTTGAAGAACCGGCGCACCACCAGGTTGTCGTGGGCCAGGATCTTCTCGTTCATCTCCTCGCGGAAGCGGCGGAACGTCTCGAGTCGCTCGCCCATACCCGGGCACACCTCCTCCGGCGGCCGGCCGCCCCGACACCAGGGCGCCGGACCGGCTTGTGATGACTTTACACAACCCCCATCCACGACGGACATACACTAAGAAATCACACTCCGGCCAGGCGGGACAGGGAACGCCGGGTGGCGACCTCCCGGCGAAGAACCCCCGGGCCGTCAAGGCGCGCGGGTGACCGTGCTGCGGCAGTGCTCGCGGCGCTGCCGCAACGCTCGTTGACATGGGCGGCCCGCGGCACTATGCTCTGGCAAAGAAACCGCTTGTGCAGGAAGAAGGACGTGCCGTGCTGCAGCATTCGACCCAGCAGGCACCGGCCGGGGAACGGCCGCTGGCGGTCGCCGTGAGCCGAGGACTCCGGGCCACCGGCCGCGTGCTCCTCGACCTGGCCCGCACGATGCTGCCCGCCATGATCGCGGTCACCGTGCTGGATCGCAGCGGCTGGCTGGCGCGCCTGGCGGCCCTGGCCGCGCCGGCCATGGCGTGGTTCGGGTTGCCGGGAGGAACGGCCCTGGCCCTCCTCATCGGCAACGTGGTCGGGCTCTACAGCGGCGTCGCGGCCGCGATCCCCCTGGGCCTCGACTACAAGGAGTGGACGATCCTGGGCACCATGCTGGCCATCAGCCACGCCCACCCGGTGGAGGCCTCCATTATCGCGCGGGCGGGTGCCAACACGTGGGCGGTGCTGGCCGCCCGGCTCGCCGCTTCCGCGGCGGCCGGCTGGCTGTTGAGCCAGCTGCTCTAGTCCAGTACCGCCGCGTCGCCGGGGCGGGCCGGCGAGACACGGACCTGTGGGAAGCCGGTGCCGTTGAGGCGAGCCCGGCCTCCGGGCGAGAAGCCGGTGTACGGCAGTGAGGCCGGCGCAAGGGGAGCGGGTCAAGGATGAGCTGGCTGGTCGACGCCATCGCTACCGGTACCTGGCAGGGGCTGCTCATGCTCCTGCGCGTCGCGCTGTTCATCGCGCCCGTGCTCATCGCCCTGGAGTGGGCCAAGGCCACGGGCTGGCTGGGGCGCCTGACGGCGCGTCTGGAGCCCCTCTGCCGCCGCCTCGATCTCCCCGGCGAGCTCGCGCCGGCCCTGACCGCGGGCACGGTCCTGGGCGTCATCCTCGGGTCGGGCGTGGTTCTGGAGACCACCCGAGACCGCCATGTGCCCCGCCACCACGTCACTCTCCTGTTCGTATTCGTAGGCATCTTTCACGCCATGTTCGAGGAGACGGTGGCCGTCTTCGCCATCGGGGGCAACGGGTTCATCATGGTCCTGACCCGCTTCGCCTTTGCCGCCGCGGCGGCCCTGCTCTACCGGGCCTGGCTCGGTTACCGCCTCCGTACCCTCGGCAGCGCCGCCCTGGCGCCGCGCCCGGCCCGCGGGCGGTGAGCCCCCGCCCCCGTGTCGCAATTCGTCGACAACACCCTCCGCAATCCGGCAGAAACGCATTCCCTTCCCCTATGTAACCGAATCAAGTCGTTTTACCCCTAGACAGGCACAGAGAATCGTATAGAATTAGAAGAGCATTGACACGCCGCCGCCAGATGAGGATAAAGGAGGAATGCGTGTGTCACGTATTACCACATTTCGTGTGTTCACAGCTTTCATTGCTTTGATTCTCGCACTTTCTCTGGCCGGTTGCGGCGGGGGAGCCACCGGCACGGGAGGCGGCGCCGGACAAGACGGAGGCGGATCGATCAAGGTCGGCCTCAATGCGGAGCTCTCCGGCGGCGTCGCCTCTTACGGCCAGTCCTTCGTAAAGGGTGCGGAGATGGCGGCCGAGAAGATCAACGCCGAGGGCGGTCTCCTCGGTGGCCGTAAGATCGAGCTGGTCAAGGCCGACAACAAGTCTGACGCCGCCGAGTCGACCAACGCCGCCCTCAAGCTCATGACCCAGGACAACGTCGTCGCCATCATCGGCGCGGCCACCTCGGGCAACACCATGGCCATGATCGAGCTGGCCAACGAGAACCAGATCCCGGTTATCGCGCCGACGGCGACCAACCCCGGCGTCACCGTCGATCCCGAGACGGGCGAGACCCACGAGTTCATGTTCCGCGTGTGCTTCATCGACCCGTTCCAGGGTGAGGCAGCAGCCAAGTTCGCCCTGGAGGAACTCAAGGTCAAGCGGGCGGCTGTGTTCATCGACTCGTCCAGCGACTACGCCAAGGGCCTGGCCGAGGCCTTCAAGGAAGCCTTTACCGCCGGCGGCGGCGAGATCGTAGCAGAAGAGTCCTACGTACAGAAGGACACGGACTTCAAGTCCCAGCTCACCCGCATTAAGGGCGCCGATCCCGACTTCCTCTTCATCCCCGGCTACTATGAGGAGGTCGGCCTCATCATCAAGCAGGCCCGCGAGGATGTCGGCCTGGACATCCCCATGATGGGCGGTGATGGCTGGGACTCGCCGCGCATGGTCGAGCTGGCGGGGGCTGCCAACCTGAACAACACCTTCTTCACCAACCACTACTCGTCGGAAGACCCGGACCCGGAGATCCAGGCCTTCGTCAAGGAATTCCAGGAGAAGTACGGCGAGGTGCCCGACGGTTTCGCCGCCCTGGGCTATGACGCCATGCTGCTCCTGGCCGACGCCATCAAGCGGGCCGGCGACGCGGATCCCGTCAAGATCAAGGACGCCCTGGCCCAGACCAAGGATCTCCGCGTGGTCACCGGAACGATCTCCATCGACGATAAGCACAACCCGATCAAGGCCGCGGCGGTGATCGAATTCAAGGACGGCAAGCAGGTCTTCAGGACCAAGGTCGATCCCAACTCCTGAGCCACTGTGCCGAGGGGTGGACGCTCAACAGTAGAGGCCAGAATGGGGAGGAAGGGGGGCTTCGACCCCCCTCCTTCCTGCCCTGGGGCATCCGTAGATCGGCGCCGTCTCCGGAGCGCGGGGAGATCACCACTGCCCGTTCGGAGGGAAAAGAACACCCATGGACATATGGCTTCAGCAGCTCCTCATCGGCATCTCCCTGGGAGCCATCTATGCCCTCATCGCGCTTGGCTACACGATGGTCTACGGCATCATCAAGCTCATTAATTTTGCCCACGGGGACGTGTTCATGATCGGGGCCTTCGTCGGCTACTACGCCCTGACCGCCTTCCACCTGGGCTTCATTCCTTCACTTCTCGTCGCCATGCTGGTGTCAGCCCTGCTGGGCGTGACCATCGAACGCGTCGCCTACCGGCGGCTCCGCAACGCCCCCAGGCTCAATGCCCTGACCACGGCCATCGGCGTCTCCTTGTTCATCGAATATACGACCATCTACGCCCGCGGCGCCCAGCCGGCCGCATACCCGGCCCTCTTCCCCAACCGGCGCCTCGAGTTGTTCGGGGCCAGCATCAAGTGGGATGCCGTCGTCATCCTTCTCACGGCCGTCTTCCTCATGGTCGTCCTGCAGCTGATCGTCCAGCGTACCAGGACGGGGAAGGCCATGCGGGCGGTGAGCTTCGACCTGGAAGCGGCCCGGCTCATGGGCATCTCCGTGGACCGGACGATCGCCATCACCTTCGCCCTCGGGTCGGCCCTGGGCGGAGCCGCCGGCGTCATTTACGGCCTCTACTACACGAAGATCGATCCCTTCATGGGCGTGCTCACGGGGCTCAAGGCCTTCGTCGCCGCCGTGCTCGGGGGCATCGGGTCCATCCCCGGCGCCATGGTGGGCGGGCTGGTCATCGGGCTGGTGGAGACGCTGGTAAGTGCGGTGGGCTGGTCCCTCTTCCGGGACGCGGCGGCCTTCCTCATTCTCATCCTCATCCTGCTCTTCCGGCCCGAAGGTCTCTTTGGGCGGCACGCCCCGGAGAAGGTGTAAGGAGTGGCGGTCATGGTGAAACCTCAGCCGAAGAAAGCGTTGCTGCTCGCGCTGGTCATCGTCGCCGTCTACGCCGTTGTCCAGTTCCTCCTCGTCTCCCGCGTGCTGGGACGGTATTACGAGAACGTCATCATGAACGTGGGCATCAACATCCTCCTCGCCATCAGCCTGCACGTCGTGCTCGGGCTGGCGGGACAGTTCTCCATCGGCCACGCGGGCTTTCTGGCCGTGGGCGCCTATACGTCGGCGGTGCTGACGGCGAAGCTCGATCTGCCCTTTCCGGTGGCCCTCCTCGCCGGCGCCGTGGCGGCCCTGCTGGCCGGCCTGCTCATCGGCATCCCCACCCTGCGCCTGCGCGGCGATTACCTGGCCATCGCCACGCTGGGCTTCGCCGAGATCGTCCGGGTCACCCTGCTCAACATCGAATACGTGGGCGGCGCGGCCGGCATGCGAGTCCCCCACCTGACCACATGGACCTACCTCTACGTGTCCCTGGTCGTCGCGCTGCTGGCCATCGTCCACCTGACCCATTCCGCCCATGGGCGGGCGACGCTGGCCATCCGGGAGGACGAGGTGGCGGCGGAGGCAATGGGCGTACCCGCCACGACTTATAAGGTGCTGGCGTTCGCCATCGGCTCCTTCTTCGCCGGTCTCGCCGGCGGTCTCCATGCCCACAATTTCTACGTCATCCAGCCGGCCAACTTCGGCTTCCTGAAGTCCTTTGAGATCCTCGTCTTCGTCGTGCTCGGGGGTATCGGTAGCCTCACCGGGGCCATGATCTCGGCGACCTTCCTCACCCTCGTCTCCATCGCCCTGCAGTCGTACCCGGAGGTGCGCATGATCGTGTATAGCCTCGTCCTGGTGCTGGTCATGTTGTTCCGGCCCCAGGGCCTGCTGGGCAACAGGGAACTCTCCAGCTTCTTGCCGGCCCTGCGCCTCGGACAGGGGGGAAGCCGTTGATGGACGCGATCCTCCAGCTCGACCGCGTCGGCATTCGCTTCGGCGGCCTGAAGGCCGTCGACGGGCTGACCCTCTCCGTGCGGAAAGGCGAGCTCATCGGCCTCATCGGACCCAACGGGGCGGGCAAGACGACGGTCTTCAACCTGCTGACGGGCGTGTACACACCCACCGAGGGAACCATCACCTTCGAGGGGCAGCGCATCAACGGCCTGAAACCCCACGTCCTGGCCCGGCGCGGCATCGCCCGGACGTTCCAGAACATCCGTCTCTTCCAGAACCTCAGCGTCCTCGACAACGTTCGCATCGCCTATCAGGTCAACACGCGGCACAACGTGGCCCACTCCATCCTGCGCCTGCCGGCGTTCTACGCCGAGGAGCAACGGATGTGGGAGGACAGCATGGCCCTCCTGGAGCTGGTCGGCCTGGCGCGGTACAAGGACGAGCAGGCCAAGAACCTGCCCTACGGCCTGCAGCGCCGCCTGGAGATCGCCCGCGCCCTGGCGCTCCGGCCCAAGCTCCTCCTGCTGGACGAACCGGCGGCGGGGATGAACCCTCAGGAGTCGCGGGACCTCATGACGCTCATCGCGGACATCCGGCAGCGGTTCGATCTCACCGTCATCCTGATCGAGCACGACATGAGCGTCGTCATGGGCATTTCCGAGCGCATCTACGTGCTCGACCACGGGGTGCTCATCGCCGAGGGGACGCCGGAGGAAATCCGCAAGAACCCGCGGGTCATCGAGGCCTATCTGGGGGAGGAGGCGTCGTGATGCTCCGGGTGGAGGATCTTCACGTCTATTACGGCAACATCCACGCCCTGAAAGGCGTCTCCCTGGAGGTGGACGAAGGGGAGATCGTCACCCTCATCGGCGCCAACGGCGCCGGCAAGACGACGCTCCTCCGCGCCATCTCGGGCCTCGTCCAGCCCAGGCAGGGTCAGATCCAGTTCCAGGGGCGCTCCCTGTTGAAGCTGCTGCCGGAAGAGATCGTCCGCCTGGGGATCTCCCACGTGCCCGAGGGAAGGCGCGTCTTCGCCAACCTCACCGTCCTGGACAACCTCGAGCTGGGCGCCTTCCTCCGCAAGGACCGGGACGGCATCGCCCGGAGCCTGGAACGGGTCTTCGAGCTCTTCCCCCGGCTCAAGGAGCGCCTGCACCAGCCCGCGGGCACCCTCTCGGGCGGGGAGCAGCAGATGCTGGCCATCGGCCGCGCCCTCATGGCCCGCCCCCGGCTTCTGCTCCTGGACGAGCCGTCCCTGGGCCTCGCCCCGCTCCTGGTCCGGACGATCTTCGACATCATCAAGGACATCAACGCCCAGGGAACGACCATCCTGCTGGTGGAGCAAAACGCCCACATGGCCCTCTCCATCGCCCACCGCGGGTACGTGCTGGAGACAGGCCGGATCGTGCTCTCCGGACCGGCGGATACGCTGCGGCAGAGCGAGGACGTCCAGGCCGCCTACCTGGGCGGGCGCAACGCCTAAGCGCAACGAGGGCCACCGCCGCCTCGCTCCCGCAGGCCAAGGCCCCTTCGGCCATCATCGACCCGCAACAAGGCCGGGCTTCGAACAAGGACCGAGCCCCCGTCACCGGGGGCTCGCTTCACTTCACCATCTGGACACGCGTCGTTGCCACTGTCTTTTCAAGGATGGTTGCCGGACCTGTTCAGGGATGGCTGCCGGGCGGTTGCTCCAGCCGGTGCTTGCCCGCGGCCGTCACCCTTGAGCGACTCTTGAACGCTCCCGCGCTCCCTATCCGGCCTTGCGCTGCTCGATCTCGCGGGCCAGCGCACCGAAGAACTGCCCCATGATCATCTTGGCGACGCCGCCCAGCACCCGCTGGCCGATGCTGGCCACGGGCCCGCCCACCTGGGCCTCCCCCTGGTACTTGAGCAGCGTCTCATCGCCGTGGGGCTCCAGGTCCAGGTTCAGCGAGGCCGTAACGAAACCCGGCCCACCCTGACCCTCAATGCGCAGGCGGTAG
Source organism: Thermaerobacter sp. (assembly GCA_036562425.1). Taxonomy (GTDB): domain Bacteria; phylum Bacillota; class Sulfobacillia; order Thermaerobacterales; family Thermaerobacteraceae; genus ZC4RG37. The sequence goes on from DATCKH010000131.1 coordinate 28,461, forward strand.
TGGGACGGCGGCACCTTGTCCTCGATGGCCAGGCGGCCCTTGTACTTCCCCCTGATGGCGGCGATACCCAACTCCAGCGTCGCTTCGTAATGGTCCTCGTCCACCTGGACCAGTTCCTTGCACCCTGGCGTGCAACGCGCCAGCACGTCCCGGTCGTTGAGGCACTCCCACACGGTCTGGACGGGTGCCGCGATTTTTTGGGTTCCCGAAAGTTGCACCGTGGCATCCCCCTTCCGAGACACTCCGGCCAGCGCTCCGGCCGGCGGCTACCGGCAGGTCCACGACCGGCACTGCGCGGCCGGTCCGGAACACAGGCGCGGCCGGAAACGTCCTCCAACCCACATCAGGACATCACCGGGATTCGGGTTTCGGCAGCCCGGTTCCTGCTCGCGATGATTTCCGCCACGATGGCGATGGCCAGTTCTTCCGGGGTGCGGGCGCCGATCTCGAGCCCGATGGGCGCGTGCAGCCGCCGCAGCTGTTCTTCCGTCACCCCGGCTTCCCGCAAGGCGTTCACGCGCCGCTCGTGGGTGCGGCGGCTGCCCATGACGCCGATGTACCCCACCGGCGTGCGCAGGGCCGCCTGCAACGCCGGCACGTCGAACTTGAGATCATGGGTCAGGACGCACACCGCGTCCCGGGGCGTCAACTGGACCGACTCCAGGTACTCGTCGGGCCACTGCCGCACGATCTCGTGGGCGGCGGGAATGCGTTCGGGCGTGGCGAAGGGCGAGCGAGGGTCGCAGACCACCACCCGGTAGCCCAGGAACCGGCCCGCCTCGGCCAGGGCAGCTGCCGGGTGCACGGCACCGATGATGTACAGCACGGGGGGCGGCGTGAAGGCGTGGATGAACACGTCCACCCCGCCCACGCTTTCCCGGGCGGTGGTGCCGCGGGCGATGCATTCACGGGCCCTGGCAGCCAGCAGGGTGTCCAGGCCGGCATCACCCGTGGAGCCGAGGAGGCCGTCCTCCGGCGACTCGTGCACCAGCAGAGCCGCCCCCGCCCGCGCCGCCAGGCGTTCCTCCCCTGCGGCGAGCACCCGCACCAGGGCCACGGCCCGGCCCGCCTGCAGTGCCGCGGCCAGCTCACGTAGCAGGGAATCGCTCAGCCCGGGCCCGGTTGCCGGGCCGGCCCCCTGGCGCCCGTCCGGGCCGGGCGCGCTAGCGGCGGGGACCGCCTCCACCCATACGTGGATGACCCCGCCGCAACTGAGGCCGACCTCGAAGGCCTGGTCGTCCGAGATGCCGAAAGTGACCAGCCGCGGTTGCCCCGTAGCCAGCACCTCCTGGGCGACCTCCACGACCGCCGGCTCGACGCAGCCACCCGACACCGACCCCGCGATCTCGCCGCGGTCGTTGACCGCCATGGTCGTGCCGGGATCGCGCGGCGCCTTGCGGACCACCTCCACCACGGTGGCCAGCGCCACCCGCCTTCCCTGGCCGATCCATCCCAGCACCCGATCCAGGACGTCCCGCACCGTGATCCCCTCCTGCCTCTAAAGGCGGTCTCCGCATCTACAGGCGCTCTCCGCATCCCCCGGGATACGACCGTACGCCCCGTTCATGACACCGTTGCCCGGGTGCGGCTCGCGGGCGGCTCGCCCGCGCGGGCCGTCGCCGGCCCCGGCCGGGACGGTACTTCGAAACCGAAGGAGAACGGCAGCCGGTTGAAAACCCACAGGGAACCCTGGACCACCCAGCCGATGGTCACGGCCGTCAGGAGCGTGCCGATGCCCACCTCGCCCCCCAGCATCCAGCCCAGGAGCAGCGCCGCCACTTCCAGGGCGGTCCGGACCGAGCCGATGGGCCGCCGGGTGCGGCGGGTGAGGGCCAGCATCAGGCTGTCCCGCGGCCCGGCACCGAGGTTGGCCGCGATGTACCAGCCGATACCGATGCCCAGCACCACCACGCCGCCCAGGCCGTAAGCCAGCCGGAAGCCCAGAGGCGCCCCCGGCGGCACCGCCTCCGGGTCGGGCAACCAGCCCCAGGCGGGAATGGCGTCGGTGAGCAGCCCCACCACCGTCATGTTGAGCACCGTGGCCAGGCGGGGCGGCTCGCCGAGGGCGGCGCTCAGGACCATCATGACCAGTCCCACCAGCACCGACGCCCAGCCGAAGCTCAGGCCTGTGCGGACGGCCACTCCCTGGTCCAGCACGTTCCAGGGCGGCAGTCCCAGGTGGGCGATGCGCAGCATGTCGACGCCCAGCGCCAACAGGACGAACCCGGCCAGCAGCCACGCATATTGCAGAGCAATCTGGAACCAGTTGCGGCCGCCAATCGTGATGTTGTCAACCGCCATGATTTTCATACTCACGCCCATCATACCACCGTCGCGGCCCAGGATGGCGAAGGGTGCAGCACGGTGGTAGCGCTCTCATGGCGCTGGCGCAGGCAGCCGCAGGAAGCTCGTCACGCAAGGAGCAGCAGGAAGCTCGTGACGCAAGCAGCTGCAGGAAGCGCGTGCCACGCGGCGAACTTCCGGCTGGGTTCACTCCGACGGGGGAGGTGGTACCGTGCCTCACAAGCTGCGCTGGCTCGGTCATGCGAGCTGGGAGTTGACGACGTCGGGCGGCAAGGTGCTCCTGTTCGACCCCTGGATCAACGGCAATCCCAAGGCCGCGGTCAAGATAGAGGACCTGAAGGCCGACTACATCCTCATCACCCACGATCACTTCGACCATGCCAGCGACCTGCCGGCGGTGGTCAAGCAGACCAGCGCCACGGTGATCCTCCAGCCGGAGACGGCCGCGAGGTATCAGAAGGCCGGCGTGCCGGAGGACAAGTGCATCGGGATGAACATCGGCGGTTCGGTGGAGCTGGGGGGCATCGTGGTCACCATGACCGAGGCCTACCACTCCAGCGAAACGGGGGAACCCGCCGGCTTCATCGTCACCCTGGAGGACGGCAAGCGGGTGTACGACGCCGGCGACACGGGCATCCACTGCAACATGGCCACCTGGGCCGAGCTGTACCCGCTGGACGTGGCCATCTTGCCCATCGGCGGGCACTTCACCATGGACCCGCGGCAGGCGGCCCACGCCCTGACGTTCCTCAAGCCGAAGGTGGCCGTCCCGCAGCACTTCGGTACCTTCCCGCTGCTGGTGCAGTCGGCCGACGATTTCGTCCGCTTCGCGCGCCAGAAGGCGCCGGGGACGGAAGTTGTGGTGCTACGGCCCGGTGAAAGCTTCGAGTTCTAACTGGATGTGTGGGCCTCACCTGTGCAGTCGACGAATGACGTCCCGCTGACGAATGACGCTGCAGTGACAGGGGCGTCCCGGCCGTGACACCGTCACTCACGGCCGGGACGCCCTTTCCTTGGCCTGCTTCACCGGTCCCGTTCTTCCTCCACCGCCGCCACCAGCCGGGGCAGGGCCTCCTCGGCCGGTGCGGCAATGGTCACATCGGCTTCCAGCACGGGATCGGGATTGACCTCGACGATCATCGTGCCGGACCGGCGGGCGGTATCGGGCAGGCTGGCCGCCGGCTCCACCTCGGCGGAGGTGCCCACCACCAGGAGCACGTCGGCGCTCTGGACGTCGGCCCAGGCGCGGAGGAAGGCGTATTCTGGGAGGGGCTCGCCGAAGAACACGATACCGGGCTTAAGAACGCCGCCACACCAGCAGCGCACGGCGCCACGGCCGGGCAACGAGGCTACTCGCTCGATGATCTCCACCCCGTAACGGGCGCCGCAGTCCAGGCATACCACCTGCCGGCAGTTGCCGTGCAGCTCGACAACCTCCCGGCTCCCCGCCTCCTGGTGAAGCCCGTCGACGTTCTGGGTGATCACCAGCCGCAGGTACCCCAGTTCCTCCAGCCGGGCCAGCGCCCGGTGGGCGGCGTTGGGCCGCGCCGCCCAGATCACGCGGTACAGTTCCGAGAGCATCTCCCAGACCCGCTCGGGGTTCCGGCGAAAGGCATCGATGTGGGCGACTTCGGCGGGATCGTGGCGGCTCCACAGGCCATCCCGGCCGCGGAAGGCCGGCACCCCGCTGGGCACGGAGATGCCGGCCCCCGTCAGGGCGACGACGCGTCGATTGGCGGTAACGATGTCCCGCGCCAGCTCGCGCAGCCGGCTGGCGACCGCACTGATACCACCCATCGTGACGCCCCCCGTTTCCTCGCTGATCCCGATGCCGCGGTACCGGCGACTCCGGCCCCGCCGGGAGCCACGACGCTCCCGCTCGCACCGGGGCCACCGCCATCAGGCTCCGAACCCGATAGGACGCGGGCGCTTCGCTTCCGACGCCAGGATGATCACGCGCAGCCGGTGGCCGGGGATCCAGATCGTGTGCTCCTTCTGCAAATGCCGCTCATCCACCCCTAGCGCCTCATGCACGGCCAGGGCCTGCTCACCCCGGTGCGCCTTCTCAATGGCGCTACACGGCACGAGGACGCCGCCGTTGACCAGGTTGGACGGCTGCAGGCGCACGTGCAGGTGCGTTCCATCGTCCAGCTCGATGGTGGCCGGGACGCCGGGCTCCTTGGCGTCCACCACAGGTACCGTTTCCTCCAACTCCGTCCCTCCCGTTTCCGGAAAACACGCATGAGCATCCCATCGTTGCCCGCACTTAGATCTGATTTGCACCTACCGTGATGATAAACTAACGGACCCGCCGCTGGAGAACAAGACGGGGACGCCCGGGGTCCGGTGCCCCGGGCGTCCCCACCGCTTGCGTAGCGGATCGCCGCGCGCCACCTCATCCGGTGCTGGTATGGTACCGGCCGTTGCCGACCGTCGGCTTGCCGGAGCCGGCGGGCACGGGCTCCCGGTCTGCAGGGGCGGCCGCGAGCTCGCCCCACTTGCCCGGGTTCATCAGGCCCTGGGGGTCGAGGGCGGCCTTCACCCGCCGGATCACGTCCAGGCTGTCACCGAACTCGTCTTCCAGCAGGTGAAGCAGCTTGAGGCCGGTGCCGTGGAGGCACTCCATGTTGCCGCCCCGCGCCTGGGCCATGCGCAGCAGATCGGTCATGAGCTGCCGCATGGCCTCGGCGTCCTCCAGGCTCCAGTCCGTCGGTGCGACCTTGGCGGCACCCGCCTTGCCGGACTCCGCCATCTCGTACAGGTCCGCCTCGCTGACGGGCCCGGGGTCGTGCCGCCCCTTGTAGACGACCAGCAAGGAGAAGAACTCCGGCCGGCCCCAGAGCCCGGTCTCGCCCGCCCGGAACCGGGGATCGGCCTTGACCCGCTCCAGCGCCTCCCGGCGGAAGGGGATCACCTGGCTGGCCGGTAGGGCCAGATCGAAGTAGTCGTAAGCCGCCATCCTCCACCGGCGCCGGGCGTCCCGCGCCCGCATAATGGGCAGGGCGTGTTGTTCCGCCACCTCGTGGCGGCGGTCCCAGAACCGCCGGGCCGGTTCCTCGCCGAGATCGCGGGCCTCGTAGCGACGGAGCAGCCGGTCGGCAGCCGCCATGCGGCCCCGCGCCTCTTCCTCGACACCGAAGAAGCCCAGGTGCAGCAGGCCGGTCCGCCCGTCGGCGTCCTCGTACCCGGGCGGCAGGTCGAGGGCCCGCGGGTGGTCATCGGCGAAGTCGAGCATGTCGGGGATCACGTTGGCCCGCCAGAGGGCCATGACGGCGTGGAAGGCGGGCTCGAAGCCGCGGAAGCGGTAACTCCGGAAGAGCATGGTCTCGGGCGCGCCGATGGCCCGCAGCCACGCCCGCGTAACGATGCCCAAGGTGCCCTGGCTGCCGGCGAACAGCGCCCGCAGGTCCGGACCCGCGGCAGGCTTGGGCACGCAGCGGGTGCGCAGGACGCGCCCGTCGGGAAGAACCGCCTCCAGGGCCACCACCTGGGCGCCCATGCTGCCCCAGCGGCCGCCCAGGTAGCCCACCGCGTCGGTGCCAATGGCACCTCCGACGGTGGCGATGGTCGCGCTCCACGGGTCGTGGGCCAGCGCCAGCCCGTGCCGCCGCAGGGCGGCATCCACCTCCGCCACCGTCACGCCCGCACCCGCTTCCACCAGCAGGTCGCCGGCGTGGACGATCAGATCCTTAAAGCGGCAGAGGTCGACCACTACCGCCGGCCGGAGCGGCACCACGCCGCCCATGACACCGGTGCCGGCACCGCGCGGGATCAGCGGCACATTGTGCCGGCCGGCCCACAGGACGAGCTCGCGCACCTCTTCGGTGGACCCCGGCCGCACCACCGCCAGCGGCCGGCACATCCGGCTTGCCGCGGCACCGAGGCGGTAGCCGCCGGTGAAGTCCATGCCCGCCCATTCCAGGTCGGCCTCGTCCACCGAGACGTGTTCGTCCCCCAGCAGCGCGGTCAGCTCACGCAGGAGAGGTTCCGGCAGGCGCTCGTGGGTGGTGATAAGGGAGCCCTCGTCATCCATGAACATCCCTCCTGAAATCGGACCGGATGCAACAGGATGACTGTCGAGGATCGCTGGCAGCTCGACGGTCGTGCTGCAGTTCCCGTCGTCCCCGCGACCGTACCCCTCCACGGGCTCCACCGCCGCTGCTCCGGCTCGTGCCGATCTGACCCGCCGGTAGCACCCGCTTTTACCATAAACCGATACCCGCCGTACCGCGCAAGAGGCTCCCCTCACACCCCGTGGACCCGCCGGGTCTCCCAGATCTGCTCGATATGCCCCAGGGCGTGGCTGGCCAGCATCCGCACCAGCTCCCGCACCGTGCGGGGCGCACCCAGGGATGGGATGACTCGATGATCCAGGCCGTGGGGGAGGTGCCGGATCAGGGCTACCACGTGTGCCCGGATGGCCCCGATGAGATCCACCGAGGTATCGATGGGCCGGTGGGCGTGGTCAAGGCTGGTGACCCACACGTTCTGGTCGTAGGGGTTGCTCTGATACGCCCGTCCGGGCTCGGCCAGCATCATCAGGATGCGAAACAGCGTGGAAGCGTCAGAGTCGGCGATATGGTGCACGATCTGGCGAATGGTCCACTTACCCGGAGCCCGCGCCAGGTCGAGGTGTTCATCCCGGAGCCCGGCCAGGGCTTCGCGCAGCCGCTCGGCCGCGGAGCCGTAGATGGCCAGCAGCTCCTCGTCCGTCCAGCGGGGGGCCTGCCAGAACTCGAGGTGGTTGCCGTCAGGGTCATGCACGGTCAGGAGCTTCTCCCCGTGCGGGGTGGTCACGGGCGGTGCCACCTCGAGGCCGCGGCCCGCCAGGACCTTCCAGTATGCGTCCAGGTCGCCTCCCGGCGCTTCCAGGTACAGCCGCCGGCCCCGCTCCAGTTCCTCGAAGACGTCGTGCATCCAGGGTGTGAGATCGGCCACCTCCCGGCGGGCGAGGAATAGCGGCGCGCCCGCCGGCGGGTGAATCTCGGCCACCCCCCGATCCCGATCCTGCCAGGCCACGCTGAAACCGAGGAGCTGATAAAACCCGAGGGCCCGCTCGAGGTCAGTGACACGCACCGCGTGCAACGGCTTTTGGGCCAATATGGCTCGCCTCCCTGTTTATGCGCGTTGGGGGCATATTCGCCCTGTCCGCGGCTCGCTCCTGGGGTTCCGCACACCGGGGGCCCTATGGTACGATTTGTGCAATCTCCGGTCCGGGAGTCCTTGAGAGTCCATGGGAGAGCGTTGGGTATCCATGCCGAGCGGAGCCCGCAACGGTCACCCCATCCGTGTAGGCTTCCAGGGAGAGCCGGGCGCCTTCAGCGAGGCAGCCATTCTTGCTTTTTGGGGAGCCGGTGGGGCGGAACCCATCCCCTACCCCACCTTTGCCGACGTGTTCGAGCGCCTTGAGGAAGGGGCCGTGGACGTGGCCATGGTCCCGGTGGAGAACTCCTACGCCGGGGACGTGGGCGAGGTCTACGACCTGTTCCGCCGCCACGCCATCCGGATCCGGGCGGAGCTGCAGCTCCCGGTCCTCCACTGCCTCCTGGCGATGCCGGGAGCCACGCTGGCCGGCCTGCGGGTGGTCCGCTCCCACCCCCAGGCGCTGGCCCAGTGCCGGGAATTCCTCCGCCGGCACGCCCTGGTGGCCGAGCCCGTCCACGACACGGCCGCCGCCGCCCGGCAGGTGGCCGAGGCAGCCCGCACCGACCTGGCCGCCATCGCCAGCCGTGAGGCCGCCCGGCGACACGGGCTGCAAATCCTGGCAGAGGACATCCAGGACGCCGCCGACAACGTGACCCGGTTCTACGTCATCGAGCGGGAAGCCAGCCGCGAGGACGGCGGCAAGATCGCCAGCGAGTCTGCCGCCGGCCCGCTCGTACCCTCGTCGGGCAATGCCACGCCTGGCGTGGCCGGCCCCTCCGGCGAGCCGCACACCTCCGGGGAATCCGGCACCTCCGGTGACGGGTCCACCGTGCCGGGTATCGAGGAGGTGTCCCCGCAGGCGGACCAGGGGATGCTCCGGGTCCCGGCCTCCCGGGCGCCCGTGAAGACCAGCCTCATCTTCGTGGGCGAGGACCGGCCGGGCGCCCTCTATCACTGCCTGGGGGCCTTCGCCAAGCGCAACATCAACCTGACCAAGCTCACGGCCCGCCCCGAGCGGGGCCGGTCCTGGCAGTACATGTTTTTCGCCGACCTGGAAGGGTCGGTGGAGGAACCCGCCGTGGCCGAGGCGCTGGCCGAGCTGCGCCACCGCGCCACCTTCGTCCGGGTCCTGGGCAGCTATCCGGTCTACCGGGCGGTCTCGCCGCAGCCCCGTTCCTCCCCGTAAAAACGCCGGCCGCGGCAGGGTATCGCCGGCGAAAGGCGTTGCACCACGAGGCCGTTGCCATAACGATCATGGGCAGCAAAAAACATGGGCAGCAAAAAAGGCCGGGGCGCCCATCCCTCCCAGGATCGGCACCCCGGTCCCCCATGCATCCCCCAGCCGGTCTTCCGTGCATCCCTCTCGCCGATGGGTCCCCCGTGCACCCCTCTCGCGAGGCAGGGCGGCCGGCGGCCCGGGCGCTCCCGCCCACCGCTTCCCGGAACCCAAGCTTTCGCGGCGTGGGGGATAAGCGGGCAGCGCAAGAACGGTCCCGGGCGCGGCCCGGTAGGGCGGAAGCGACCCGGCTACCGGCCGCCTTGTGGCCGCATTCTCATGTCCTGCTGGCCGCTACTAGGAAACCCGCGCCTCGACCCCGGCCGGCTCCTGGAACTGTTCCTCCTCGGTGGAACCCTTCAGGGCCAGGGTCGACGACTGGCCGCCGGAGATGACCTCCGATACCCGGTCGAAGTACCCCGTACCCACCTCGCGCTGGTGGCGCGTGGCGGTGTAACCGAACTGCTCGAGCTCGAACTCGCGCTGCTGCAGGCGGACGTAGGCGGTCATGCCCTCTTCGGCGTAGCCCTTGGCGAGCTCGAACATCGAGGCATTGAGGGCGTGGAAGCCGGCCAGCGTGATGAACTGGAACTTGTAGCCCATGGCCGCCAGCTCGCGCTGGAAGCGGGCGATGGTGTCGTCGTCCAGGTGCCGCTTCCAGTTGAAGGAAGGCGAGCAGTTGTAGGCCAGGAGCTTGCCCGGGTACTCCCGGTGAATGGCCTCGGCGAACCGCCGCGCCTCCTCCAGGTCCGGGCGCGAGGTCTCGAACCAGAGCAGGTCGGCATAGGGCGCGTAGGCCAGGCCGCGGGCGATGGCCGCATCCAGCCCGTTGCGCACCCGGAAGTACCCCTCCGGCGTCCGCTCGCCGGTGATGAACTCCCGGTCGTAGGGGTCCACGTCGCTGGTCAGCAGCGTGGCCCCCAGCGCGTCGGTACGGGCGATGAGGATGGTCGGCACGCCGCAGACGTCAGCCGCCAGGCGCGCCGCCGTCAGGGTGCGGATGAACTGGCGGGTGGGTACCAGCACCTTGCCGCCCATGTGGCCGCACTTCTTCTCCGAGGCCAGCTGGTCCTCGTAGTGGACGCCGGCCGCGCCGGCCTCGATCATCGCCTTCATCAGC
>DATCKH010000142.1:0-17729 GCA_036562425.1 Thermaerobacter sp.
AGTCCGCGGCTGGCCGGCAGGGCGTGCACCCCTGCCGCTTGCGGCCCGCCTTCAGGAGGTGACGCGCGCATGCGCGTGGCATTGATCGCTCACGACAAGAAGAAACAGGACATGCTGGAATTCGTCCGCCGGTACCGGGACATTTTCGCCCGGCACGAGCTGGTCGCCACCGGCACCACGGGCCGCCTGGTATCCGAGGCGACGGGCCTCCCCGTCCACTGCTACCTGTCCGGCCCTCTTGGCGGTGACCAGCAGATCGGAAGCGAGATCGCGGCCGGGCGGATTGACATGGTCTTCTTCCTGCGCGACCCGCTGACGGCACACCCCCATGAGCCGGACGTGTCGGCCTTGCTGCGCCTGTGCGACGTGCACAACTTGCCCATCGCCACCAACCTGGCCACGGCCGAGGCCGTTGTCGCCCATCTGGCCCGGCTCACGCCGCCGGCGGGCGCGGCGGCCAGCGGGAAGCCAGAAAGCGGGAATTAACGGCAACACGCCGGCGGGGGAGGAGATCGTCTGACCCCCTCCCCCGCCGTCACTGCCCGATACCCCTACCGGCGGTGGCGGGGTCTCCGACACGCGCCGGCATGTCAATACCGTGTCCCGGCGGCTGTTCCCGCCGGGCCGCCGGGGTTACCGGGTCTGGTTCTGAGGGCTAACCGGCGGCAGCGTGCCCTGCTGGGCGAGCTGCTGCTCGGCCAGCGCGATCATGCGCCGAACCATGTGACCGCCGACGGCACCCGTGAGGCGGGTCGGCATGTCACCCCAGTACCCGTCCTGAGGAACCTGGATGCCCAGCTCCTGCGCGACTTCATACTTGAAGCGGTCCAGCGCCTGTTCGGCACCGCGGAACAGCGCGCGATTCCGCTGCTGACCCTGAGCCACTAGCGCACCTCCTTCGCCTCTTCGTAGAGGGTCGTTGTTGCCCGAGGCATTCATAGCATGCTGGCGGTGCAAAAGCTTCATGCTGCCAAGAGCAGCCACGCGGAGCCCGGTACGGCCCTGCACGCCGCCACCCACCGGCCCTGCCGTTCGGCGGCCGGAACTGGCCGGCGGCCGAGGCGTCTCGCGCCGGGCGCGCCGCGGGGCACTTCCCCGCCCGGGCCACATCCTGCCGGCCACCCGTCGCGCATGCCGCTCGCGCCTGCCATTTCGCACCGGGCCGCGGGCCGGCAGCGCGCGGGCCGCGGCGGAGCGGGCCGGCAGCGGGCGGGCCGCGGCGGAGCGGGCCGCGCCGGGGTGGCGGAGCGGGGTGCTATCGTTGCGGCGCTCGCACTTGCGTGCAAGTTTCACTTCGTAATCCTGCACAGGTGAATGAGCGGTTGCGAGAGGAGTGTAGTACAATAGGCTGCGAAGGAGACCGGCTGCAAGCGCTGTCATAGCGCCAGCCAAGGAGGCGCCTTCCGTGCGAAACGAGCTGACCTGGGTCGTGGGCGGTCAGCAAGGCGAGGGCATTGACACAACAGGAGAAATCCTCGCCTCCGCCCTCAACCGTCTGGGGTATTTCATCTACGGCTACCGGACCTTTGGGTCACGCATCAAGGGCGGTCACACCAATTACCGCATCCGTATCGCCCAGCGTCCGGTCTACGGCATCGCGCCCCGCATCGACGTCCTCATCGCGTTCGACCAGGACAGCATCAACCGCCTCGCCGGCGAGATGGCCCCGGGAGGCCTTATCATTTTTAATGGCAAAGCGGGACGGGCCAAGCTCCCGCCCGGCGCCGGTGACGTGCGCCTGGTTGAGGTGCCGATGCTCGACATCGCGCGCGAGCTCGGCAACCCGATCATGAAGAACATGGTGGGCGTCGGTGTCTCCGCGGCCCTGCTGGGCCTGCGGCCCGAAGACATCGAGCCGGTGCTGGACGATCGCTTCCGCGGCAAGGGCGGCAACCTGGTCGCCGCCAACAAGGAGGCGCTCCGGCGCGGTTACGAGGCCGCGCGGTCCGCGCTCGGTGACACTGCGGACGTGCTGCACCTGGAACCGGGCGACCGGCGGCGCCGCTATCTGATGACGGGAGACGAGGCGGCAGCATTTGGCGCGCTGGCGGCGGGCTGCCGGCTGGTGGCGGCCTATCCCATCACGCCCGCGTCGGAAATCATGCACTGGATGGTGAAGAAGCTGCCCCAATACGGTGGCGTCGTCGTCCAGGCGGAAGACGAGATCGCCGCTATCAGCACCGTGGTCGGCGCCGGTTACGCGGGCGTGCGCGCCATGACCGCCACCTCGGGCCCGGGCTTCTCCCTCATGCAGGAAGTGCTGGGTTACGCCGGAATGATCGAGGCGCCCTGCGTCATCATCAACGTGCAGCGCGCGGGCCCCAGCACCGGGATGCCGACCAAGCACGAGCAGTCGGACTTATTCGAGATGGTCATGGGTTCCCACGGCGACCTGCCGCGCATCGTGCTGGCACCGGTGAGCATCGAAGATTGCTTCTACGCGGCCGTCGAGGCCTTCAACCTGGCCGACCGGTACCAGACCCCGGTCATCGTCGCCCTGGACCTGGCTCTGGGCCTGGGCAAGCAGACGGTGGAGGACATCGATTTCTCCCGGGTCAAGATCGACCGCGGGCAGATCGCCCTGCCCGATGACCTGAACTGGGACGGCGGCGACTTCAAGCGTTACCGGTTCACCGAATCCGGTGTCTCGCCCCGCTCCTTGCCGGGCATGCCCGGAGGCCTGCACCTGGCCACCGGCCTCGAACACGACGAGACGGGCCACATCACCGAAGACCGCACCAACCGCGTCCGCATGATGCAGAAGCGGCTGCGCAAGTTCGCGGACATCAAGGACGTGGAAGCCGTCCGCTACGAGGGCCCCGAAAACCCCCACGTGCTCCTCATCGGCTGGGGCGCCAGTTACGGCGCGCTGCGTGAGGCGCGCGAGCGGCTGGAGGCCGAGGGGATCTCCACCGGGCACGCCCACGTGCGCCTGCTGGCACCGTTCCCGGCGGACGAGGTCAACCGGTTGCTCTCCCGCGCGACCCACGTCTTCGTGGCGGAGAACAACGCTCTCAGCCAGCTGGCGGCCCTGATCCGCCAGCACGCGGACGCCGCCGACAAGCGCCGCCTGCGCACCATCAACAAATACGACGGCACGCTCTTCCTGCCCGCGGAAATCGTGGAGCCGGTGCTGGAGAGCATCACCCCCGTGGGCGTGACGGCCAAGGAGGTCGGCTGAGATGGCGACGGTCACTCGTACCGCCAAGGACTACCGCACCAGCGCCGCGGCGTGGTGGTGCCCCGGGTGCGGCGACTTCGGCGTCCTGCGCGCGCTGCAGGAGGCGGCCGCCAAGCTCAACCTGGCGCCGGAGAACGTCGTCCTGGTAGCCGGCATCGGCTGCTCGGGCAAGATCGGCGACTACTTCCGGTCCTACAGCATCCACACGGTGCACGGGCGCACCATGCCGGTGGCCACGGGTATCAAGCTGGCCAACCGCAACCTGACCGTCATCGCGGCGGGTGGCGACGGGGACGGGTACGGCATCGGCCTCAACCACTTCATCCACGCGGTGCGGCGTAACATCGACATCACGTACATCGTCATGGACAACCACATCTACGGGCTGACCAAGGGCCAGTTCTCACCCACCAGCCAGCAGGGGTTCAAGACCACCTCGTCGCCGGCCGGTACCGCGGATCGGCCCGTCAAGCCCCTGCAACTGGCCCTGTCGGCGGGCGTCACGTACCTGGCCCAGGCGTTCTCCGCCTATCCGGACCACATGGCGGAGATCATCGCCGAGGCGATCCAGCACAAGGGCTTCTCGCTGGTGAACTGCATCAGCCCCTGTGTGACCTACAACAAGGTCAACACCTACGACTTCTACAAGGAGCACCTGGTCAACCTGGACGAGGACCCGGACTACGACCCGCGCAACTACGACCTGGCCGTGGAGACGGTCCGCAAGTACGACGAACTGGTGATCGGGCGCATCTACGTCAACGACACGCAGCCGTCCTATCAGGATCTGCTGCCCGGCTACAGCAAGGAGCCCCTGGTCAACGCGAAGCTGGACTACGAACCCGAACACTGGCAGCAGATCCTCCAGGAGTTCGCCTGATCCCGCCGCTCACGCCGGAGCTGGGGCCGGTGGATCCTGACGCCCCGCCCCCTCGGTGAGGCCCGCGGCAAGGCAGCGAAAGGGCGGCCGCACCCTTGCGGCCGCCCTTTTGTCGCCCTCGCGATCCCGCCTGGCGATCCCCTTGTGTGATTCCACCCTGTCCTGGATCCTGCCGGGCGTTAGCCGGTTTCCTCCACGGGTACACTATCGTTACGCGACCTGGCTCGGTTCTGCCTGCCCGCCCGCCGCCGTCCACGCCGCCGTGACCGTCCGGTCCGTGGCGCCGGCGGCCTGGAAGCGGGCCCGGGTACGGCGCAATTGGGCGCGTGTCCGGGCGCAGCGCCGCGGCGGGGCGGCCGGCGTGCCGGAAGGCGCACGGGAGGCCGACTGAATGGACGAGACCGGCATCCTCCAGACGCTGGACGACGTCAAGGCATACATCGACCGGGCACGTCAACGCGTCCTGGCGCTGGCGGCCCAGGTCCCGCCAGCGGACTGGCGGCGCAAACCGGCGCCGGGCCGCTGGTCCGTCCTGGACAACCTGGAACACCTCGTGCTTACCGAGCGATTCTCGACGGAACTCCTGGAGCGCATGCTACAGCGGGCCCGGCGGGAAGGCCGCACCAGCGGCAGGGGCACCGCCGGCTGGGTCGACGCGCGCCCGGTCATGCTGGAGGCGGCCCGGCGGGTTTATACGGCGCCTGTCTGGGCTGAGCCCCGCGGCCGCTGGAGCGAGGAAGAGATCGCCTCGCAGCTGGCTCTGTCCCGGCGGGAGCTGGAGTCGCTCTTGCAGGAGTTTCCGGCGTACGACGTGGAGCGGGTGGTCGAACCCCATCCCCTCTACGGCTGGCCTTTCAACGCCGCCCAGTGGGTGCATTTCGTCGGCCTGCACGAGGACAGGCACGCCCGCCAGCTTCGCCGCCTGGCGCTGCGTTTCGGTGCCGGCGAGTCCGGGCCGGCGGGTGGTGGGGTCGCGCCGGCCGGCCGGCAGCCGGGCCGCTAGCTAGCAGGGCAGCGCGCTTCCGCCGGGCCCTCCGGGCCCCAGGCATGCACGCCCGCCCACCAGTCGCCCAACGCCTGCCCCGCCACGAGCCCGGCCCAGATCAACCGGTCTCCTCCGGGAAATACCACTTCGGGGCCAGCCACGGCGCCAGGGCCCCGGCAACGGCGGTCTCCCACAAGCGGGTGCGATCGATCAACCCGGCGGTGAACAGGCCCACGGCGCCCTCCCCCCGCCGGATGCCGGCGCGCCCGCTGAGGCGTTCCAGCAGCGGGCCCAGTTCCTCCCCCGCCAGCACGGCACGGGCCACATGAGCGGGCAGCGGCATGCGCAGGCCCCAGGCGGCGTTCTCCCGGCCGGTACCATCCACAATGCAGCACGCGGCCAGCAGGTGGCCCGCGCGGTCCACCCCGCCCTCCAGGCCGATGCCCAGCCAGGCGCCGGGATGGCCGGCCAGCGCTCCGCGCGCCCGCTGCCGGGCTCCGGCCAGGGTCTCCTCCTCGCCGATGGGCTGGGGCGGTACACCGCTGGGCACGTCGACGCCCACCACCCGGCAGCCCGGCCAGGCCCGCTGGCAGATGCGCCGGACCGCTTCCACCTTCGTCGGGTTGGTGGAGCCGACGACCACCAGCGGCTCCCGTTCCGTCCCGCCGCCGTTCTCGCTCACCGCAGGCGTCCTCGCTCCCTCTCCGGCCGCGTTCCGCAGTTCAGTCATCCAGGGAGATGAGCCCGTGGCGAATGGCATACTTCGTCAATTCCACGGCGTCGTGCAGGTCCAGCTTCTCCATGATATTGGAGCGGTGGGCCTGCACGGTCTTGATGCTGATGAACAGCCGGTCGGCGATCTCCTGGTTCGTCAGTCCCTGGGCAATCAGCGTCAGGATCTCGGTCTCGCGCTCGGTGAGGCCGTCGACGCGTTTGGGCGGCGTCTCCGCGCCCTCGCCCTTCTGGCGCTTGGAAACTCCGGCCAGGACCTTGGCCGCCACATCCGGGTGCAGGATCGTATGGCCCTGGACCACGGCGCGCAGGGCCGAGACCAGTTCCGTGGCCGCCGAGCGCTTCAGCACGTAACCGGAGGCGCCGGCCTCCAGGATGGGGAAGATGTATTCCTCGTTATCATGCATGGACAGGATGAGCACCCGCGTCTCCGGCACGTCCCGCAGGATGGCCCGGGTCGCCTCGATGCCGTTCATCCCCGGCATCCCGATGTCCAGGAGGACTACGTCGGGTTTCAGCTCGCGGGCCAGCTCGACGGCCTCGACCCCGTCCGAGGCCTCCCCCACCACTTCGATGTCCGGCTGGGCCTCGAGGAGTGTCCGGATGCCGTCACGGAGGATGGCGTGATCGTCGGCGATCAGGACGCGGATGGGTTCCGCCACGCCATCGCCGCCGGCACGATGCTGATTCCGTTCAGGCATGGCTCGCTCTCGCTCCTTCCCCCGCGGCTGCCGCCGGTGCCCCGGCGCCCTCGCCTTCCTGGTCGAGGGGAATCCACACGCGCAGGCGCGTCCCCTGCCCCGGCCGGGAGTGGATGTCGATCCGGCCCCCGACCAGCGCGGCGCGCTCCCGCATGCCGAACAAACCGAGACCGCGGCCCGGGTCGGGCCCTACGCCCGGCGTCACGGTCCGGGGGTCGAACCCGATCCCGTCATCCCGTACCTCGGCGGAGACGCCACCCGGCTCCCGCCGCAGCAGGACCTGGGCGCGCGTGGCACGAGAATGCTTCAGGATGTTGGTGAGAGCCTCCTGCACGATGCGGAACAGTGCCGTTTCGATCTCGTCCCGGAGACGCCCCTCAAACCCCTGGGCGTGGAGCTCGACCACGATCCCTGCCGGTTCCAGCACATTCTGCACATACCAGCGCACGGCGGGCACCAGCCCCAGGTCGTCGAGAATGGTGGGGCGGAGATCGAAGGTCAGGCGGCGGATTTCCTCCAGCGTATCGCTGGTCAGCTTGCGGATGAACGCCAGCTTGGCGGTGATCTCGTCGTCCTCGTGGCGCAGGCGGTCGCCCAGGAGGTCGAGGTGGATCAGCAGGGTGGTCAGCACCTGGCTCGTGTGATCGTGGAGCTCGCGGGCGATCCGCTTGCGCTCTTCCTCCAGCGCGCGCAACACCTTGGACGCCGTGGCCCGCCGATGATCATCCAGGCGGTCCAGCATCTCATTAAAGATGGCTCGCATCTCCGCCACGTCGGGATCACCCGCTATGGCAGGGGCCCGCGCGTGAAACTGCCCCGCCCGGACCTCTTCCATGACGTCCCGCAGGCGGAACAGCGGCAGGAAGGCCACCCGCAGGATCACCCAGTTGATAGCCAGGCTGACCGCCAGCCCCGCCGCCAGGAAGACGGCGATGACCACCATGAGCGCCTGGTCCCGGAGCAGGTGCTGGACCAGCGGCAGGTCGCGGACATGCACCGCCAGCGCCGCCGCCCCGATGCCCGTCAGTATCAGCAGGACGGCGTTGGCGATCAGGACTTTTTGAAAAATGTTCAGCCGGTTGTGCAGCGCGTAGATCCAGCGCATGCGGTCCGCCTCGTGCATGTCGGGGCCATGGTACGACCGCGGGCCGGGCCCGTCGATCCGGTGGAGGCCCGATTCACCCGCGCCACCACGCGGGACCCCGACGGATGATGATCGGGTGCCGGCCCGAGCGGAGCCGGCCCCGCCATCGCCAGCATACGGTGCGCGCCCACCCGGCGCAAGTCGTAGGGCATGGCTGCGCGCTGGCCGGCACGCCGATGACGAGACGGCCTGCGATGCCCACCGGTACCCATACAGGCCCGCGGGCACGAGAAAGGCCCGCGCGCCACCGCAGGCCACGGCCGGCTACGGCTGGCGCCGGACCCGGCCGTGCCGGACCGCACCCGCCGCCGGCGCCGGCCCCTTTCCGCTGGCACGCGAGCCTTCGGGTCAGCCGCCGAACCGCAACATGAAGGCGTACGCCGCGATGCCCACCACCACCGTCAGGGCCATGTTACGCGAGGCCAGAGCCACGGCCGCGGCCGGCACCGCCGCCGCCAGCCGGGGCCCCAGCCCCCACGGCGCCTGGCCCCACCCGGCCGCCAGGTCGGGTGCCACCAGGGCCGCCATCACCGCGATCCCGACGTAGCGCAGGCCGGTTTCCACCGGGCGGGGCAGGCGCGCGCGGCTCAGACCCAGGAGGGGCAGGCAGCGCGGGAGATAGGTAACCAGCCCCATCAGGAAGAAGACGAAGAGGATCTCGTACCGTACCACTCCGCCAGCACCCCCACCGCGCTCCCGACCAGCGCCGCGCCCAGCACCTGGAACCGGGCCCAGCCCGCCTCACCCAGCCACAAGGAGACGGCCGCCGCTACGCCGGCTACCAGCAACCCGCGAGCGCGGCGCTCGCCCAGCTGGAGCGCGATCAGCGCCAGGAACATGGCGGGCAGGGCGTAATCCAGGCCCCAGCCCTCCACCCCGCGCAGGGCTTCCCCCAGGGTGGCGCCCAGCCACGAGGCGGCACACCAGCTGGTATAGGCGGCCACCTCCAACCCGTACAGGTAGGCCAGGGGCGCGTTGACGGACCCCAGCGTAGCCTGGGCGACGGCGAACACCTCGTCCGTCAGGCCAAAGGCCGCCAGGGCCAGGCGTCCCAGGCGGCGCTCGCCCAGGCGGGGCGCCAGAGCCGCCCCGAACAGGGCATGGCGCAGGTTAATAAGGAAGGTCGTGGCCACCAGGGTTCCCGCACTGGCGGCGCCGGCCAGCAGGCCCACGGCAGCGAACTGGGCCGAACCGGCGAAGACGATCAGCGACATGGCCAGCGCCTCCAGGGGGGAGAGGCCACTCTGGGCGGCGATGACCCCGTAGGCGAAACCGATGGGCAGGTAACCCGCCACGATGGGCAGCCCCTGCACCAGCCCCCGGACGAACGCCTCGCGGGACGGCGAGCGGGCAGGAGCGGACGGTCGCAGGCCGGTGTGGGTTCCCGTCTCCACCTTCATGAGTAAGGCGTTTACCACGCGCCCCGCCGCGGTTCCTGCCTCTTCCTCCGGTGGTATACTGGTAACGCCGGTACCGTCATGGGGGGCCGGGAAGTGGACTTCACGCCGGAACACCTGGCTGCCGTCGAGCAGCTCCTCGGCCGGCCGCGACTTCTCCGCCTGGAGCAGGAGATCGGGCCTGACGAGCTGGAGATGGTCCGCCGCAGCACCCGCCGCGGGCGTCACCACGACGTGACCTTCTTCATTTTCGACCGGCAGGGCCGCGTGGCCGCCATCCGCAAGCCCTCCTTCCCGCCGGGCATCTACCGCGCGCCCAGTGGCGGCGTGCGCCCCGGCGAGCCGCTGATCGAGGGCATGAAGCGGGAAGCTCTGGAGGAAACGGGCCTGGAGATCGTCCCCGATCGCTACCTGCTGCGCATCCAGGCCCGCTTCACCTGCGGCCGGGAAGCCGAGGACTGGACCACCCACGTCTTCTCCGCCCACACGGACCAGACCGAGCTCAACCCGCGAGACCGCGACGAAATCGCCGAAGCCCGGTTCGTCACCGTGGAGGAACTGAGTGGCCCCATCCGGCAGCGGATGCTGGCCACTGGACGGGGCCTGTTCCGGTACCGGGTGGCCCTGACCGACGCGGCGCTGGCGGCCCTTGGCTACCCCACGGGGAGTGAATGACGGCCGTGTCCACCACCAGCGACCGGGCCAGCCAGGTCGTCCGCCAGGCGATGAACGATCCGGTCTTCCGGGATGCCTGGCGGCACCTGGAAAGGCGGCTGGATCGTTACGTGGACGAGATCATCAGGGTCACCGAGATCCCCGCGCCTCCCTTTGGGGAAGAGGACCGGGCCCGCTACGTGGCAGGCCGCCTACGGGAGATCGGGCTCGACGCAGTGCGCATCGACGATGCCGGAAACGTCGTCGGCCACTGGCCGGCCGGACCCGGAAACCCACGGCGGGGCAATGGGACCGCAGGCGGTGGTGGTCCGGCCAGCGGAACCGCCCCCGGGCTCTCTCCGGTCCCGGCCCCAGCCCGCCGCCCGCCAGGCGCCGTTAGCCCAACCGGCCCTGCCGAGAGCCAAGCCGGCCCCGTGGTCATCTCCGCCCACCTGGACACCGTCTTCCCCGCCGGCACGCCGATCCGCGTCCGCCGGCGCGGCAACCGCCTGTACGCCCCGGGCATCGGCGACAACGCCAGCTCCGTGGCCTGCTTGCTCATGCTGGCGGAGGCGCTGGCCGCCACCCCCTTCGCGCCCCACCTGCCCGTCATCTGGCTGTTCAACACCGGCGAGGAAGGGCTGGGCAACCTGCGCGGCATGCGACACTTCCTGGACACCCTGCCGCGGGCGCCGGCGGCGGTGCTGGTGGTGGACGGAGGCCTGGGCATGATCAGCTACCGCGGCATCGGCAGCCGCCGCCTGCGCGCCGTCTTCACCGGGCCGGGCGGGCACAGCTGGAAGGACTTCGGCCGCCCCAGCGCCATCCATGGCGCCGGCCGGGCCGTAGCCCGCCTGTCCGGGTTGCCCGTGCCCTCCCGCCCGCGCACCACCTGGAACGTGGGGCGCATCCAGGGCGGCACCACCGTGAACACCATCGCCGCCCGCTGCGAGTTGGAGATCGACCTGCGCTCGGAAGACGGATCGACCCTCCGCGAGCTGGAGCAGGCGGTCCGGCGGGAACTCCGCGCCGCCGCCCGCGAGGAAGGCGTCGAGGTGGCCGTCGAGGTGATCGGCCACCGGCCGGAGGGCAGCCTGCCTCCCGACCACGACCTGGTTTGCCTGGTGCGCGCGGCCATGGCGGCCTGCGGTGTGCCCGTCCACGAGCTGGCCGCCAGCACCGACGCCAACCTGCCGCTCAGCCGGGGTATCGCCGCGGTCACCTTCGGGATCAGGCATGGGGATGGCGCCCACACCCTCAACGAATACATCGACCGCACCGACCTGGACCGGGGCCTGCGCCTCGCCCTCCTCGCCCTGCTCGCCTGCGTGCGCTGGGCCGAACGAGCATTGACGCGGCCGGGCGGGGGAAACTAGGCGGCGAGGGGCCCGGCTCCCGGCCGGCGGGCGGCAGCGCGACCCCGGGAGCTCCCCCATCCAGGAACGCGCCGGCGTGAGGCGCCGGAGAGGACGCCAGGATGATCCGTTTCCTCCTGCAACCGATCCCCTACGCACTGCTTGGTCTCCTCGGCCTGGTGGCCCTGGCCGGCTTCATCGCCGGCGTGGCGGCCATCGTCACGGGTCGCAGTAACCTGTTCCGCCTGCGCTCCCGCGCGGCGGGCTGGGCCACGGCCGCGGTTTCCCTGCTGGTGCTCTCCACGGCCATCTGGGTCGGCTGGGAACCTTTCCCCGTCGGGCGCTCCACCGCCTTTACCAAGCCCCGGTGGAACGCCACTTCCCCGCTGGACGCCGTCCTGCAGCGGGCGGTGACACCTTCCAACCGCGGGGTCGTGCAGAAGGTTTCCGTACAGCTGAACGGGGGAGTCGAAGGGGCGGCCCGCGGGGGGCAGCCGGCCCAGCGCAGGCTGGTGGTCACGCTCCGGGCCAACCGGGCAAGGAACCCGGAGGGCCTTCAGCGCTCCATCCTGGAGGACAGCCGCCGGATCATGCGGGTGATTTTCGAGCGGCCGGCCCACGGGGAGTGGCAGGTGGTGGTCGTTCACGCTACCCATCCCACCACCCGCAGGGCCGAGCAGCCCGTGGCCATCGTCACCATGACGCGGGCCCAGTACGAGAGCGCCACCGCCGGAGGCGAGCTGACGGTGGAGGCGCTGGCGCGGCAAGGCGATGTGGTGTGGCTGCCGCCCCTGGGCCCCGGGGACACCGGCGAAACGGGTGAACTCCGGCTGGGGCCATAGGCGGTCAAGGGATGCCCCTCTTACAGTCCAGGGCTGCCCATCTTCGTGGCGGGCGGGATATCCAGCTCGCGGCGTCCCGGAGATATCTAGCTCTTGCGCAGGTACCGGGCCACCAGCTCGTCGAACTCTCGCTGTGTCTCCTGGATGACCTCCTCCCGCCTCTGGGCGTAGTGGGGCGCCTCCTGCGCTTTGATCTCGATGTTGCTCAGGATGACGGCCTCCAGCTCGCGCAGGAACTCCACCACCACCTCGGGTTCGACCTTGCCGAACTCGCCGGCATCCAGGCGGTCGAGGAAGCGGCGGAGATCAACGCCCTCCATCGAGACCTCGTAGTACTTGTCCAGCAGTTCCCGGGCATCCACAGGTACGGCCCCCCTTGCGGCGCCGGACCGCGCTGCCACCTGAACCTGGGGCCAGGTTGTCGCGACGCATCCGGCCCGTCCGTCCGTGCCTCCAGCCTGTCACGGCGCTTCGGGCGCTATCGCCTAGATTTCCGGAGCTGCCGGCCGCACGGCCTCCTCCGCGGCCGGAAACAGCCCCCACTCCACCGCGGACGCCACCGCCTCCCGGAGCGCAGCCGGCGCCTCCACGGCCGCCGCTCGCGCCGCCGGGTGGGGCGGCAATCCGGCCGGCAGGGCGGGGTGCACCCGGTAATAGAACTCCCACCCGATGCGCTCACGCACCTCGACCGGGAAGCCGCGGAACACCCGCTCCACGGACAGGTGCTGCGTGCGGTGCGCCTGCAGCGCCGCCTGCTTGCGATCCACGTACCGCCGCCCGTCGACCACGGTGGTGACCGCGGAGTCCAGCGGGTGCGGGGCCGGGAACCCAAGCTCGCGTTCGAACACGGCGCGCGGAAGCGTGAAGTAGTAGAAACGCGCCTCGTGCGGCTCAGGCCCAAAGACCTCCACAAAGGCCCGCTCGGCGGCCCGGGAGAGGACCTGGTGATCCCGGTGGCCGGAGATACCGCCCGGCGGGAAGGTCATCACCACGTCCGGTCGTACCCGCTCGACCCACCCGGCCAGGTCCACCACCAGTTTGCCAAAATCGGCGCGGTCCAGTTCGCCGTCCCGATAGTCCAGAACGTGGACCTCTTCCACGCCCAGCAACCGGGCCGCCTCCCGCAGCTCGCGCTCGCGCACAGCTGGCAGTTCCGCGGGGCTGCACACCGGCGGCCGGCCGGCCTTGCCGGCTTGCCCCCGGGTGGCACACACGATCACCACCCGCACACCCTCAGCGGCGTACCGGGCGATGGTGGCACCGGGGCTGAAGGACTCATCGTCCGGGTGCGCCGTCAATACCAGCAGCGCGGGCCGGTCCTCCCCGCTCCGGGACCCGTCCCGATTCATTCCTCTCCCTCCCCCGCTCCCGCCTCGCGTCGTCGCCGGCGCCGGCGGTCGATCAGCACGCACAGGCCGTAGCCGATCTCGTAGAGCACCGCCAGGGGCGCGGCGAAGATGACCTGCGTGATGATGTCCGTGGTCGGCGTCAGGACCGCCGCCAGCACCAGGGCGGCAAACAGCGCATACTTGCGCAGGTGCGCCATGAAAGGCGGCGTCAACAGCCCGATTTCCGTCAGAAGCCCGACCACGACCGGCAGCTCGAAGACGAAGCCGAAGGGTAGCGTCAGGCCCGTGATGAAGTCGACGTAGGCCCGCACCGACAGCGTCCGGTCGATGGGGCCGGCATTGAACCCCAGCAGGAAGTCCAGGGCGATGGGGACGGCGACGAAGAGGCCAAAGGCGAGCCCGCCGGCGAACAAGAACAGGGCCGGCCCCAAATACCAGCGCACGTACCGGCGCTCGGCCGGCGTCAACCCGGGCCAGATGAAGCGCAACGCCTGGTAGATGATCACCGGTGACGCTAAGCCGATGCCGACGAGGATGGCCAGCCGCAGGGTGACCAGAAAGGCCTCGGCGGGCGTCAGGGCGACCAGGCGCACATCCGGGCCCCGCGCCACCAGCCAGGCCAGGACCGGCCGGGCATAGGCGAAACCCACCACGGAACCCAGGGCGATGGCCACGACGCTATAGAACAGGCGCAGCCGCAGCTCGTTGAGATGGCCCACCAGGGACTGCCAGACGGCCGACGGAACGCGGCCCTCCTCAGCGTCCGGACGCGGGCCAGCATCACTGGCCGCGGCCGGCGCCGCATCCCGCCCCGCGCCGCCGGTGCCAGCTACCGAGCTCCCCGAAAGCCCTGGTGACGGATTGCGCGGTTCAACGGCCATCGTTCAACCGGCCGGCTGCCGGCGCCCTTCCTCCCCCGCCGGTGTTTCCCCACCAGGCTCGCGCTTGGCCGGGCGACCCTCGTCCTCGTCGTCGCTCATGCTGCGCACGGCATTGCGGAACTCGCGCATGGCCCTGCCCAGTGACCGGCCCACTTCGGGCAGGCGGGCCGGGCCGAACAGGAGGAGGGCGATGGCGCCGATCAACAAGAGTTCCGGAACTCCCAACTGACCCAAGGGACGGCACCTCCCGGGGCGAACGCCGGCCGCCAGGCCCGGCGGGCGGCGCCCGGACGAATCACTGCACGTGGCCAGATAGGTTGTGGACGTCGTGAACGACTACCTAGGTGATTCTAACACTAACTGGCCCCCGCCCGCTCCCTTGGACGACGGGCCCGGCGGGATCCCCCGGGCAAGCCACTGAGCGGGATGGCGCGGGTCTCCACTCCGGCGGTGTCGCCCGGACCCCGCCCGATGGCGGCGGGCCCTCGCCTGGAGCCCGGCCAACGCAGCCCGCGGGCAGGTCGCGCGGGCAGGTTCGTCGCGGGTGCGGCCCTTTCACCCGACGACCAGCCAGGCCGCGAAGAGGGTGGCCCCGAAGACGACCAGCCACAGATACCAGGCGTTGCGCCGCTCCAGCTCCTCCGGCGGGGGCTGGGGCTGCCCGGTAATCAGCTCGTAGAACGTGCGCCGGCCCCACAGGAATCCCGAGTAGTTCAGGCTCGCCGCCAGCACCAGCACCGCCTCCAGGGCCAGCGCCAGGCTGAGCCCGGAGCGCGAGAAGGGCCCCGGCCACAGCCACACCACCAGGGCGGTCAGGCCGGCCACGCCCAGGCCCGCCAGCACGGCTCCCGCCAGGCGGCGCAAGATGGTCACCCACCCCATCGGGTTCCTCCCCTTCCGGGACATCACCCCCGCGCCGGCGACCGCGGCGTACCGGCGCCCGGCGGCCGGGAGGCTCCCTGACGGGCGGCGCCGCCGTCACTCCCCGCGCGGGCCGTGCAGGAAGTACACGGTGTCGAGCTGAACGCGCCGGGCCACCTCCCGCACGTCGTCCTTGCTCACCGCGGACAGGGCACGGATCTCTTCCTCGGCGTCCTCATCCCGCCCGAAGATCTCCCGCTCCAGGGCGGCGCGAATGACCGCTCCCGGCCGGTCCATGTCGGAGCGGATGCGGTCGATCAAGGACCGGCGCGTGGCCTCGAGTTCTTCATCGGTGATGCGGCCGGCGCGGGCGTCCTCGATCTGGCGGAGCATGATTTCCTCCGCTTCCTGCCGCTTGGCCGGATCGATGCCGGCCATCGCCAGCAACAAGCCCTTGCCCCGCACGAGGCGCGAGAAAGCCGCGTAGGCCAGGCTCGCCCGCTCGCGCACGTGCAGGAACAACTTGGAGTGGACGAACCCGCCCAGGACGCCGTTGTACATCTCCAGCGCCGGCCACAGCGGGTGGTCGAAGCCGATCTCCGCCCGCAAGCCCAGAATCAGCCAGCCCTGCTCCATGGGCTGCGTCTCCTCGACGCGCCGCGGCTGCTCCCGGGCGGCCCGCAGCACCGGCGGCGGTAACTGTCCGGGCCGGCGGTCCCCCGGCAACAGGTCCAGCGCCCGCTCCACCGCGGCCGCCAGTTCATCCGGGTCCACCTCGCCCAGAACGAACAGGTCCAGCGGGCTGCGCTCCAGCACGCGCCGGTGAAAGGCGGCCAGCGCCCGGCCGTCCAGGGACTCCAGGCGGGCGGGCTCGCCGAGCTCGCTCACCCCGTAGGGCTCGCCGGCACACATGGCCGCCACGCAACGCCGCACGGCGTACGCGGCCTTGTCATTGATGAGGGCCCGGATGCGCTCGATCTGGGCCCGGCGTTCCTCGGCGACACGCTCCTCGGGGAAGGCGTCACCTTCCAGGAGGGGATCGGCCAGGACCTCAAAGAGCAACTCCAGGGCGCGGGCGGGCAGATCCGCGGCCGGCGGCTGCCCGGGAACGTAACGGGCGGCGGGCCACGTCATGGTCAGGGTGCCGACGTGCCGGTCCCCGATCTTCTCCACGCCGGCGGAGAGGGTGGCCCCGTACAAGCCGGCCAGGGCGCGCTCCAGTTCGGGCAGCGTGGGATGTGGCCTGCTGCCGCGCCGCAGCAGCCGCGGCAGCAGCGCAAACGAACTGGCGGTCTCTTCCGACAGCCCTTCCTGCCATACCAGGACCGCTGTCACGCGCTTGAAACGGCCTGTGGGCAGGACGTGCAGGTTCAGCCCGGGCAGCGACCGGCGCTGGAAGCCGAAGGCCATCAGTCGTCCCCTCCTTGCGGTAGCACCGCGGCGCGCACCGTCCGGCGGGGATCGGCGTGCTCCCGCAGCCAGGCATTGGCCTCGTCCACCGTCACCGAGGCCAGGATGTCCGGCCGCAGATAAAAGTCCCAGCCGAGGAACCGGTCGGTGAGGAAGCCATGGGCCAGCTCCTCCGGGGAATCCAGCACCGCCAGGGTCTGGCCCACCGCCTTGCGCCGGGCGGCCTCGAACACCTGGGGATCCAGGCCGTCGGCCAGTGCCTGACCCAGGCGGCGGTCGCAGGCGTCGGCGAAGGCCTCGGGGTCGGCGGTCTCCCCGCCTACCTCCCAGTGGGAGGCGCCGGGCGCCACCTCGAGCCCGTACCAGTACCGGTCGGTGATGATGTTGCGGCGATAGAGATCCTCATACCACCCGGTGAGCCGGCCAAAGAGGCACTCGGCCACCAGGTCCCCCAGCACGGAGGCCCGCAGGCCGCGCTCGCCGGCCGGCAGGGAGCCCAGCTTCACCCCCCACTGGACGAAGGGGCGGGACACGGACATGCGCCGCTCCGCGCGCGGTTGCGCCAGGTCGGGTCCTTCCTGGGGAAGCAGGCGCTGGGGGCGCGGGCGTTCCTCCAGGCCGCGTTCTTCCATATCGCGGGCGACAATGGCCATCACGCGCTCGGGCTCCACGTCCCCCACCACGCAAACCGTCATGTTGGCCGGGTGGTAGAAGGTGCGATGGATCCGGTAAAGGAGCTCCGGCGTGATGGTGGCGATGGACTCGGGCGAACCCAGGATCCACTCGCGGATCGGGTGCTCCCGGTACATGGCGCCCAGGAAGTCGTAGTACAGCCGGTGCACGGGGTGATCGTAAGCCGTGGCGATCTCCTGGCCGATGATGCCTTGTTCCTTGCGCACGCTCTCGGGGCTGAACTGCGGGTCCTGCACGTAGTCCAGCAGCAGTTCCAGGCAGTCTTCGAACGGTTCGACCACGGAAAACAGGTAGACCGTGTAGTACTGGCCGGTGTAAGCATTGACGCTGGCGCCCAGGCGCGCGAACCGCTCCAGGACGCTACCGTCGGGCTTGTCGAACATCTTGTGTTCGAGGAAGTGGGCGACGCCGGCCGGCACTTCCACGCGCTCGCCCGTCTCCGGATCCGTGAAGGCCTGATCGATGGAGCCGTAGCGCGTCGCGTAAGTGGCGTACTTCTTCCGGTATCCCGGCCGCCGGATCACGACCACCTCCAGGCCGGGACCGACGCGCGTCTCGTAGATCCGGTCACCCACGGACCCGACCTCGCGCACTTGGACCTCCATGGATGCATCGCCTCCTCCCGCGCGCGGGCGCGCCCCGCGCCATTGGCGGGCACCGTACC
>DATCKH010000158.1:0-2569 GCA_036562425.1 Thermaerobacter sp.
GATTGCAGCCCCAAAAGCTCGGCGATAACCTTTTGCATAGGCGGTCGCGAGTCACCTCCGGGATGTGGGTTGGCTACCAATCCCTTGGCTCGCGAACCGCCTTCTCCTCTTCACACCCACACTCTTCAGCGTAGAGCCCGCAACATATTGCCAGGGACACCGGGGGACGGTATACTGACAGAAACCCATCCCGTTGACAACCGATTCGAACGGAAAAGCCACACCCTTCTCTTATCCAGAGCGGTCGAGGGACGGGCCCGATGACGCCGCGGCAACCGGCGACCCCGCGCGGGTCGTGGCGGTGCCAACTCCCGCGGCCGCCCGCCGAACGGCGGGAAGGCCGAGAGATGAGAGAAGGGGGAACGGGGCAGCCGTCAGAACGAAACCCCTTCCTCCTTCGGAAGGGGTTTCGTTTTGATCCGAAGGGGGCGACGCGGTGGGAGAGCGGGCGTTCCTGGAGAGGGTTCGGCGTGAGGTCCTGCTGGGTGACGGCTCGCCGGCCGCGCTGCTGGACGCGCGGGCGGCGGGAGGCGTGGTCGAGCTCCTCAACCTGCAGGATCGCCGCCAGGTAGAGGCACTGCACATCGCCTTCATCCGGGCCGGAGCAAGGGTCATCCGCACCAACACCCTCGGTGCCAACCGCGTGCGGCTGGAGCGGCACGGGCTGGCGGGCCGGGTGTGGGAGATCAACGTGTGGGGAGCCAAGGTGGCCCGTACAGCCCGCGAGGTAGCCGGCGAACCCGTGTTCATCGCCGGCGTCCTCGGCCCGCTGGCACCCGCCCGCACGCCGGGCAACAGCCCGACCCGGCTGGAAGGACCGGCGGCCGCAACGCCGGACGGGCTCCCGTCCGCGGGGGCGGGGCTACCGGCGGCGGACTTGCCGGAGAATTTCCCGCCGGACCTCCCGGCGCAGATTCCGGATGAACAGATGCTTGCCGCCTACCGGGAGCAGGTGGAGGCGCTGCTGGCCGGCGGCGTCGACCTGTTCCTGGTGGAGGCGGTGGAAGACGCGCGCCAGGCGGTCGCGGCCGTGCGCGCCGTCCGGGCCGCGTGCCACCTGCCCGTGGCCGTGGTCCTCTCCTTCACCGCCAGCGGCCGCACCCCCGCCGGGGAGGGCGTGGCAGAGGTACTGGCACGCCTCCGGGACGGGGTCGACCGGCCGCCGGACCTGCTCGGCGCCTGCGGTGCCCTCGGGCCGGGGCCGTCGCTGGATCTGGATCTGGCGCTGGATTTGGCTCGTAGGTTGCGCCGCGCCGGCTGGGCGGGGCCCCTCTGGGTGCTCAGCAATGCGATGCCCGGGGACGGGGACGAAGACCGGCCCGTTTCCGGGACCGGGAGCCAGGACCGGCCCACTCCCGGGGCCCAAACCACGGCACCCGGCTTTCCCGGCACCGGCAGCGCCGAAGCGGCGGCTGGCCTCCCGCCTGCATGGGCTCGGTTCGTCCAGTCCCTTGCGGCCCTTGGCCCCGGCGTCGTCGGCTGGACCGGCCGCGTCACCCCCCGGCACGTGGCCAGCGCCCACAGGATCCTGGCAAGCCGGGAGCTGCCGGCCGGTCCCCGGGCCGCGGCGGCGGGCGGAAATTCCTTGCCGGTGACCCGCGGGGAACCGGGCGAGCGGCCTTCCCTGCCCCCGAGCTTAAACGGGAGCGTGAACGGGACGGCCGGGACCTCGCTGCCGGCCGCCGGCCGCGCAGCGACGAGCTGGGGATCCCCCTCCCCGGCCGGCGGCTCCCCGGCGGCATCTCACCCGGCACGGGTGTCGCTGGCGGTATCCCACCCGGGCAGCGGGCGGGCGGAGCTCGCCGGCATCCCCTGCCGCGGGGAACAGTCGTTGGCTGCGCAAGGGGGACCGGAGCCGGCCCCGCACTTGCCCGGGTGGCCGGAGGCAGGCCGCGAAGCAGGCGGGCGGGCGATGTGCCTGCGGGATAAGCTGGGGCGGCAGTTCGTGGTCAGCGTCGAGCTGGACCCGCCGCGGGGCACCGTGGTCCACAAGTTCCTGGACGACGCGCGCCGCCTGGGCGAAGCGGGCGTCGACTGCATCAACGTCGGCGACAGCCCCATGGCCCGGGTCCGCATGGCGGCCATCGGCGGCGCCTATCTGATCCAGGCGGCGGTCGGCGTGGAGACCATCGTCCACTTTACAACCCGGGACCGCAACCTGATGGCCCTCCAGGCCGACCTGCTCGCGGCCCACGCCCTTGGCCTGCGCAACATCCTGGCGCTCACTGGAGACAACCCGCGCCTCGGCAACACGACGGCGTCCGCGGTGTATGACGTGGACTCCATCGGGCTGCTCCGCATCCTGCGCGAGCTCAACCGGGGGCGCGACATCACCGGGAACTCCATCGGGGAGCCCACCGCCTTCACCGTGGCCTGCGCCTTGAGCCCCAATGCGGAGAACCTGGACCGGGAGCTGGACCGGTTCCGCCGCAAGCTGGAGGCCGGGGTCGACTTCGTCATGACCCAGCCCCTGTACGAAACCGCGCCCCTGGAGCGCGTGCTGGACCGGCTGGGCGGCTGCCCCGTGCCCATCGTGATGGGCGTCATGCCCCTGCACAGCGCCCGGCAT
>DATCKH010000175.1:0-2970 GCA_036562425.1 Thermaerobacter sp.
TCGGGATCATACCCGCCTTCCCGGAGGACCGCCGGGTGGACCATGCCCGCCCCCAGGATCTCGATCCAGCCGGTGCCCCCGCAGGTCCGGCACCCTTCCCCGTCACAGAGCGGGCACGACACGTCCATCTCGGCGCTGGGCTCGGTGAACGGGAAGTAGCTGGGACGGAAGCGGTAGCGGGTGCGCTCCCCGAACATGCACCGGGCGAACTCGGCCAGGGTGCCTTTCAGGTGGGCGAAGCTCACCCCGCGGTCCACCAGCAGCCCCTCCACCTGGTGGAACATGGGGGAATGGGTGGCGTCGTCGTCCCGCCGGTACACGCGGCCCGGCGCGATGATGCGCACCGGCAGTTCCGGCGCCTTCGACCGCATGTAGCGCACCTGCACCGGCGACGTATGGGTCCGTAGCAGGATGCGGTCCGTGAGGTAGAAGGTGTCGTGCATGTCCCGGGCCGGGTGGTCCGGCGGGATGTTCAGAGCCTCGAAGTTGTAGTAGTCGTACTCCACCTCGGGCCCCTCCGCCACGGTGAACCCCAGGCCGCGGAAGATTTCGATGATCTCCAGCTCCACCCGGCGCAGGGGGTGCCGGCGCCCCAGCCGCACCGGCCGCCCCGGTAGCGTGACGTCGATGGTCTCCGCCTCCAGGCGCCGCTGCTGCTCCGCGGCGGCCAGCTCCTGCCGCCGCCGTTCCAAGGCTTCTTCCACCGCCTGGCGCGCTTCGTTGGCCCGCCGGCCGAAGGCGGGGCGCTGTTCGGGCGGCAGCGAGCCCATCTGGCGCAGGAGCTGGCTCACCGCCCCCCTCTTCCCCAGTTGCTCGACCCGGATGCGCTCCAGCTCCTGCATGTCCCGGGCGCCGGCGATGGCGGCCAGCGCCCGCCGCTCCACCTCGTCGATGGCCGCCAGCCGGCTTGCCAGATCAGCACCTGTCTCCATCGTCGTGCCTCCCCCGATCCCGAAGTGCCGGATGGAAACGGACGGATCACGCACGAAGGGCGGGTCGAAAAAAGAAAACCGCCCCGTGCCCGGGGCGGAAAAACTCCGCGGTACCACCCTGCTTCACGCGGACCTCGCGATCCGCGCCTCTGCGGGTCCGCCTGCCGCGGACCCTCCTGCGGTAACGGGCATCCCCGGCCCGGCCTACTGGGCGAGCCCGCCGTACCCCTCCCGCCCGCTGGTCAGGGAGAGGTGGTGTGCTCGCGTTCAGCCGGCGGCTCACGGGCGAACTTCACCCGGGCGCGACCCGGACGGGCTTGCAGTCGGCGGCCCGTCCTCCCTGGAGGGGCCACCCGGGCTACTCCTCCCGCTCATCGCCGTGGTACGCTGTTCTACTGTACACGTCTCCGTCGCTGTTCTTCCTGCGGGCTCCCGCTCCCGTTCCAGAGCCCCTGTCCTGCGGAGTGCCTTTCCCTGCCAGGGCCCCTGGAATGAAGACGGCCGTGCCGCTCGGTTCCCGGCCGGCCACAGTTTGCCGGTATTGTAACACGGCCCGTCGCCACCCCACAAGCGGCCGGCCCCCCGCGCCGCCGCCCTCAGGGGGTAAAGCGGACCAGCATCACGTCCCCGTCCTGCATCACGTAGTCCCGGCCCTCGATTCGCACCCATCCCTTTTCCCGGGCGACAGCAAAGGAAGCGGCGCGGGCCAGGTCCTGCCACGGGATCACCTCGGCCCGGACGAACCCGCGCTCCATATCGGTGTGGATCACGCCGGCGGCCCGGGCGGCCGGGGTGCCCGCCGGCACCGTCCAGGCCCGCACCTCGTTCTCGTTGCCCGTGAAGAAAGTGATGAGGCCCAGCAGGTCCAGGGCGGCCCGGACCAGCCGGTGCACACCCGGTTCGGAGAGCCCCAGGGCCTGGAGGAACTCGTCGCGCTCCCCGGGCTCGAGCTCCGCCAGCTCGGCTTCCAGCCGGGCACAGAGGGGCAGGACGGGTGCCACGCCGTCCGTGCCGGCGGCCTGGGACCGGGCGTACTCCCGCAGTGCCCGCACGGCGGGCGACGCATCCGGGTCGGCCGCGTCGTCCTCGTCCACGTTGGCCAGGTAAAGGACCGGCTTGCGCGTCAGCAGGTGGAAGTGGTGCGCCTGTCGTTCCTCCTCCTCGGATAGCGGTACGGTGCGGGCCGGCCGGCCCGCCGCCAGCGCCTCCAGCAGCCGCTCCGCCACCCGGGCTCGCAAGGCGGCCGTACGATCCCCGCCCCGGGCCACCTTGACCAGCCGCTCGTGCTGCCGCTGCAGCGACTCCAGGTCGGCCAGGACCAGTTCCAGGTCTACGATCTCGGCGTCCCGGACCGGATCCACGCTCCCCTCCACGTGCCCCACATCCGCGTCCGTGAAACAACGAACCACGTGCACCAGCGCGTCCGCCTCGCGGATGTGGTGGAGGAACTGGTTGCCCAGCCCCTCGCCCCGCGAGGCACCGCGTACCAGCCCGGCAATGTCCACGAAGGTCACCGTCGCCGGCGTCACCCGGCGGGGACGGAACACGGACGCCAGAGCCTCCAGCCGCCGGTCGGGAACCGCCACGACGCCCACGTGCGGCTCGATCGTACAGAATGGATACGCCTCGGCGGGAACGCCGGCGCGGGTGAGGGCGTTGAAGAGCGTCGACTTGCCGGCGTTGGGCAAACCCACGATGCCGATATGAAGACCGATGGCGGCCACCTCCCCACGGCCTGTTGGCACCTACACCATCATACCCCGTCCCCCGCCGGCGGGGCTGTCCCCCGCCGGCCGGCCGCAGCCGGGCACAGCCCCCTACCCCCCGGCCCGCCGCCTGCGACGGGGTCACCGAGCCGGCCGCCTCCCCGCGGGTAGTTGACGTCCCGGGCAGGAGACGAGTACCATTTCACCGGCTGTGCCACGGAAACCTGACGGGAAAGGGGCGGTGCCTGATGAGCAAGGTGCGTGTCCCCCTGACCACCGGAAGGTCCGTCGTGCGGCTGTTACAGGAACTCCTGGGCGGCCCCCGTTCCTAC
>DATCKH010000207.1:0-7345 GCA_036562425.1 Thermaerobacter sp.
GTGGTCATCGGGGGCCAGGGACCGCTGGAACATGCCGGCCGGGGCAGCCTGCAGGAGATGGACCATATCGCGGTCCTCCGGCCCATCACCAAGTGGGCGGTGCAGGTCCAGGACGCCAGGCGCTTGCCGGAGATCTTGAACCTGGCCTTCCGGCGCAGCCTGCACGGCGTGCCGGGACCGGTTTACGTCGAGATCCCCCTGGACGTCATCTTCGCCCAGGTGGACATGGAGGCCGTGCGCTTTCCCCAGCCCGGGCCCGACCGGCCCGCCCAGCCCGGTGATCCCCGTGAGGTGGAGGGGGCGGCGGCGCTGCTGCGGCGCGCCCGCCGGCCCGTGGCCCTGCTCGGCAGCCAGCTCCACTGGTCCCCCGATCCGGCAGCGGCGGCTCGTTTCGCCGGCGCCGCCGGCATCCCGGTCTTCACCAGCGGGATGGCCCGCGGCGCCCTGGGACCGGGCGATGCGTTCTTCTTCCAGCACAGTCGCAAGACAGCGCTGGCGGAGGCGGACGTGGTGCTGGTGGCCGGCACGCCCCTGGACTTCCGCCTGGATTACGGCCGGTCCATTCACCGCGAGGCCCGGTTGATCCAGATCGACCTGGATCCCGCCGAACTGGGGAAGAACCGGGACGTGGAGTGCGGCATCGCCGGCGACACCGGCACGGTGCTGGACCAGTTGTGCGAGGCGGGGATCCGGCCGGAGGAACCGGAGGAACGTCACCTGTGGCTGGAGCGGCTGCGGGAAGAAGAGGCACGCCGCATCGAGCGCATGCGTCCCGGCCTGACCAGCGAGGCCAGCCCCGTCGACCCCCTGCGGCTTTGCGCGGAGATCGACGCCGCCCTGCCACCCGGGGCCACGGTGATCGGCGACGGCGGGGACTTCGTCGGCACGGCGGCCAAGATCGTGCGGCCGCGGCGGTACCCTGCCGGGTGGCTGGATCCCGGGCCCCTGGGGACGCTGGGGGTGGGCATGGGCTTTGCCCTGGCGGCGCGCGTGCTCCGGCCCGAAGAGCCGGTGGTCGTGCTGCTGGGGGACGGCGCCGCGGGCCTGGACCTGCTGGAGTTCGAGGCCGCCGCCCGCCAGGACCTGCCCTTCGTCGCCGTGGTGGGCAACGACGCCGCCTGGACCCAGATCCGCCGCCTGCAGGTGCAGTTCTTTGGCGAGGAGCGGGCGGTGGCAACGGGCCTCAGCTTCTGCCGCTATGATGAGGTCGTCCGGGCCCTGGGCGGCCACGGCGAGTGGGTGGAACGGCCGGAAGACGTGCGCCCGGCGCTGGAGCGGGCCCTGGCCTCGGGTAAGCCCGCGCTGGTCAACGTGAAGATGGGGCAGAGCGATTTCCGGGCCGGGTCCATCGCGGTGTAGGGGTACGCCGGGCTTCCCCAGGGATTCTGGCGGGTACCCGGTGCAGCAGGCCGTGTCCGCGGTACCAGGTGGTGGTTCCTGCTTGGAGGACGTCATCGACCTCAACTGTGACATGGGCGAGAGCTTCGGTCCCTACATCCTGGGCATGGATGAGGACATGCTGGAGCTGGTCTCCTCCGCCAACGTCGCCTGCGGCTTCCATGCCGGCGACCCGCGGGTCATGGAGCGCACGGTGTGCCGGGCGGCCGAGCGGGGGGTGGGTATCGGCGCCCACGTGGGCTTCCCCGACCTGGTGGGCTTCGGGCGGCGGCAGCTGGACGCCCGGCCGGAGGAAGTCCGCACCGACGTCCTGTACCAGATCGGGGCCCTCTATGCCTTCTGCCGCGCCATCGGCGTGGAGCTCCAGCACGTCAAGCCCCACGGCGCCCTCTACAACAGGGCGGCGGTGGACGGCTTGCTGGCAGAAGCCATCGTCCAGGCCGTGGCCTCCTTTGACCGGGAGCTCATCCTGCTGGCTCCCCCCGCCAGCGAGCTGGCCCGGGCCGCGGAGCGGGCCGGGCTGCCGGTAGCTTACGAGGGATTCGCCGACCGCAACTACAACGCGGACGGCACGCTGGTTCCACGCCGCCATCCCGCGGCGGTGATCCACGACCCGGTGGCCGCCGCTCAGCGGGTGGCCCGGATGGTGCGGGAGCGGAAGGTGCGCTCGGTGGACGGCGAGGACATCCCGCTGGTGGTGCACAGCATCTGCTTTCACGGCGATCACCCGGCGGCGGTGGAACTGGCCCGGTCGGTCCGCCGGCACCTGGACGAAGCCGGGATCCGCGTCCGGCCCCTGCGGGAGATCGTGAACCGGGCGAAGGGCCCGCGACGCGGCCACCGACCCGGGTGGCCGGGTGGGGGTGCGTGAAGCGGGGCGGTAGCCCCCGCTCGGACCGGCCCGTCCGGCGGGCTCGCTACGTGCGGGCCGGCGATTGCGGGCTGTACGTCTACTTCGAGCAGGTCATCGATCCCGGCGTCAACCGCCGGGTCCGGGAACTGGCGAGCCGGCTGCGGCGGGCCGCCCTGCCCGGGGTGGCCGACATCGTCCCCTCCTACGCGGCCGTGTACGTCCGCTACGACCCGCTGGTGACGTCCTTCGATGAGGTGGCGGCGCGCTGCCGGCTGCTGGAGGCGGGCCTGGACGGCCCCGAGCCCCTGGCGCCCCGGGTGTACCTGCTGCCCACCGTCTACGGAGGGGAATACGGCCCGGACCTGGAGGAGGTGGCCCGCTACCACGGCCTCGCCCCGGAGGAAGTGGTACGGCTGCACTCGTCCACCGACTACTACATCTACTTCATCGGTTTTACGCCGGGCTTCCCCTTTCTCGGCGGCCTGTCACCGCGCCTGGCCACCCCGCGGCGGGAGGTGCCTCGCACCCGGGTACCGGCCGGTTCCGTGGGCATCGCCGGCTCCCAGACCGGGGTCTATCCGGTGAGCAGCCCGGGCGGGTGGCGCCTGATCGGCCGGACACCCGTGCCCCTCTTCCGCCCGGACCGGGAGCCGCCCGCGGTGCTGGAGCCCGGGCACTACGTCCGGTTCGTCCCGGTGACGGAGGACGAATTCCACCGCATCCGCGCCGCCGTGGCGGCCGGGAAGTACGAGGTGGAAACGGCGCCCGCGAACGGGAGCCGGGAAACCGGGCGCGGCGCGGGCGGGACCGGCCCGGGAGGAACGCGGCCGTGATCGAGGTCGTGGCCCCGGGGCTGTACACCACGATCCAGGACGCCGGGCGCCCGGGTCTACAGCACTACGGCGTGCCCGTCCAGGGTGCCGCCGACATGGCGGCCCTGGTTCTCGGCAACCGGCTGGTCGGGAACCCGCCGGGTGCGGCGGCCCTCGAGGCGACCCTGCAGGGGCCCACGCTGAGATTTCACGTCGAGACGGTCATCGCCGTGACCGGGGCGGACCTGGGCGCCATGCTCAACGCACAACCGCTCCCCGTGGGGCAGACGGTCCGGGTTCGTCCCGGTGACGTCCTGAGTTTCCGCGGCGGGCGGCGCGGCTGCCGGGCCTACATCTGCGTGGCCGGCGGCATCGACGTGCCGGTCGTGCTGGGCGGCCGGTCCACCGACCCGCTGGCCGGCCTCGGCGGCCTGCCCGGGGCGCCCGGGCGGCCGCTCCGGGCAGGGGGTCGGGTGCCCGTGGGGCGCCCGCCCGCCAGCATGCATCGCCTGCTCGGGCGGCGGGTTCGGTGGGTCTTCGTCCCGGACCGGTTCGTGGCCCGGGTGGTACCCGGACCCCAGGAGGACTTCTTTCCCCGCGAGGCCATCCGCGAATTCTTTACCTCCGAGTACGAGGTGACGGCGGCCTCCGATCGCATGGGCCTGCGCTTGGCAGGCCCTCCCGTGCGCCGCCTGCCGGGGGAGATGCTGTCCGAGGGCCAGCCCCTGGGGGCCGTCCAGGTTCCGCCCAGCGGTCAGCCCCTCGTCCTGCTGGCCGGCCGGGCGACCGTGGGCGGCTATCCGAAACTGGGCATCGTGGTGACACCCGATGTATCCCTGCTCGCCCAGGCGCGGCCCGGGGACCGCATCCGCTTCCGGCCCATCAGCGGCCGTGACGCGGAGGAATTGTACCGCCACTGGTGGCGCCTGCTGCACGCGGAGACGGTGATCACACAGCCTCGATGAGCACCGCGGGACGGTCAGCGCCGCGTCAGCGCATCCCGCCGGCGGGTTCCAGCCCCATGAGCCGCATCAGCATCCGCACCTGGCCCACGTGATAGGCGAAGTGCTGCTGCATCTGGTTCAGCACCCAGAGGACGGTCATGTCCTCGGGAGCCTGGCCGCGGAAGCCTTCCGGCATGGTCCGCGGCTGGAGCAGGTACGCCAGGTCCCACTCGGCCATGCGGGCGTCGGTGTGGGCCCACACCTCCCGCAGGTAGCCGACGATCGCCTCCCGGTCCTGCAGTTCCCGGCTCCGGCGGGGGCGCACGTCCCGGCCGAGGATCACCACGTTGACGAACCAGTCCTCCGACTGGGCCAGGTGCCGGGCGCACCAGGCTGCCGAGTTGGCCCCGCCGGGGGGCACCCAGTGCAGCTGCTCGTCGGTCATGGCGTCGAGGCAGCGGAGCAGGATTTCCCGCCACCCCCGCAGGTTGGGGAGGAACAGGTCAGCGGCGGTAAGCCGCGTTCCGGTTGCCATCGGTCAGCCTCCTTTGAGTTCTCTCGGCGCCTCTCTACTCCGGGCAGGTGCCTGCTGGGTGCCGGCAGCGGCCGCCGGGGACCGTACCCCCGGGCGGCAACTTCCGGCTGCCGCTTTTCCCGCCGATCTGCCGGCTTACCCGCTGGCGCCCTGGACCAGATCCGGCCAGCGGTCCGCCCAGGGCCGGGCCTCCTCCAGCTGGGCGGCCAGCCGGAAGAGGGTCGCCTCGTCGCCGAAGCGGCCGGTGAACATGACGCCGATGGGCAGGTTCTGCCCGTTCCAGTAGAGCGGCACCGACATGGCCGGCTGTCCCGTGAGATTGGCCAGCGGGGTAAAGGGCGTGAAGGCCGCGGCCCGGAAAAACGCGGTCAAGGGCTCGTCCGGCGGCGGGGCCAGGGTGCCCAGGGGCAGCGGTGGTTCCGCCAGCGTCGGGGTCAGCAGCACGTCGTAGCTCAGGAAGAACCGGGCCACGTCCCGGGCCACGCGCTGCATCGCCCACACCGCCTCCAGGTAGGCGGGGGCCGTTTGCTCCTTGCCCATCTCGTACAGGGCCCGGGTGAGGGGCTCCAGGTCGTCGGGCCCGGGTTCCCGACCGGTGACCCGCGCCATGGCGTTCACCGCGGCGGTGCACCCGGCGGTCCAGATCACCGTGAACACCGGCAGGAGTTGCTCCACGTCCACCTGCGGGGCTGCTTCCTCCACGTGATGGCCGAGCTCCTCACACAGCCTGGCCGTTTCCTCCACCGCCCGCACGCAGTCCGGGTGGACCGGCGCGCCGGTCGGCGGCTCCGTGGTGAAGGCGATGCGGAGGCGCCCGGGGTCAGCGCCAACTTCCTCGGTGTAGGGGCGGGCACGCGGCGGCGCCCAGTACGGATCGCCCACGTCCGGGCCGGCGATGGCGTCCAGCAGCGCCGCGCTGTCCCGGACCGACCGGGTGACTGCGTGTTCCACCACCAGGCCGCTCATGATGTCCCCCACGTCCGGGCCCAGGGGCGTGCGGGCCCGCGTGGGCTTGAGGCCGAAGACCCCGCAACAGGAGGCGGGGATCCGGATGGACCCGCCGCCGTCGTTGGCGTGGGCCATGGGGACGAAACCCGCCGCCACCGCGGCCGCCGAGCCACCGCTGGAGCCGCCGGTGGTCCGGTCGGGATCCCAGGGGTTGCGGGCGGGACCGAACAGCCGGGGCTCGGTGGTGGGGACGAGGCCGAACTCGGGGGTGTTGGTCTTACCGATGACGATGAGTCCTGCTTTCTTCAAGCGGCGCACCAGCTCGCTGTCGTAGGTGGGGACGTAGTCCTTGAGGAAGGCCGAACCCGAGGTCATGCGCACCCCGGCGTAGGCGGGCCCCAGATCCTTCAAGAGGAACGGCACGCCCGTGAAAGGCCCGTCGCGAAGCGGTCCGCTGGCGACCCGCCGCGCTTCCTCGTACATCGGGGTCACCACGGCGTTGAGCCGCGGGTTCAGCCGCTCGATGCGCTGGATGGCGGCCTCCACCAGCTCCAGCGGGGTGATCTCCTTCTTCCGGACCAGTTCGGCCTGGGCGGTGGCGCCCAGGCGGGCCAGTTCGTCCATGGGTTCCGTCCCCCTCGATTTTCGGGCGCTGGTAGGAATCGCCTTCGCCGGACCGAAGGAAAAACCTGCAAGCTGGCCGCGCGGGAGGGCATGACGGATGAGCATCCTGGATCGCTTTCGCCTGGACGGCAAGGTCGCCCTGGTCACCGGGGGCAGCCGGGGGCTCGGCCTGCAGATCGCCCAGGGCCTGGGCGAGGCCGGCGCGGCGGTGGCCTTCACCGCCCGCCGGGAGGAGGGGCTGTGGGAGGCGGCACAGCGGCTGCGGGAGCAGGGGATCCGCTGCCTGGCCGTCCGCTGCGACGTCACCGACTACGACCAGGTGGTGGCGGCCGTCCAGCGCGTCGTGGAGGAGTTGGGGGGCCTGGACATCCTCGTCAACAACGCTGGCGCCACCTGGGGGGCGCGCTTCGACGAGATCCCCCTGGAAGCCTGGGACAAGGTGATCCGGACGAACCTGCACGGCACCTTCTACATGAGCCGCGAGGCGGCCAAGGTGATGATCCGCCAGGGGCGGGGCGGGCGCATCATCAACATCGCGTCCATTGCCGGGCTGCGTGGCAGCGACCCTCGGGTCATGCAGACGTTGCCCTATAACACGGCCAAGGCGGGCGTGATCAATTTCACCCGGGACCTGGCGGTCAAGCTGGCGGAGCACGGGATCACCGTGAACTGCATTGCGCCCGGGTTCTTCCCCACGAAGATGACCCGGGGCATCCTGCAACAATTTGGCGAGGTGATCCGACAGCATGTGCCCCTGGGCCGGCTGGGTGGGGAGCGGGACCTGCAGGGGGCGGCGTTGCTCTTCGCCTCGGAAGCCGGGGCCTACATCACGGGTCAGGTTCTCGCGGTGGACGGCGGCATGACGGCGTGGTGACCGGCAAGCTTGGAGTACCGCGGCCGAGTCTTTCGGCCCAGTCTCCGGAATCGATGCGCCGGGGCCCGTCCTTCGGCTGCTTGGGCCCGACACGAACCGTGTTTCCTCGCCCGTTGACGGCGGGGCTGCCGCCGCCCTACGATGGACTTGGGAAAGCGAATCGAGCAGGGCAGTCGGTACCGGGGGTGCCCGTTGAGGGCTGAGAAGCGCACGTTGACGTGCGCTACCCTTCGGACTCGATCCGGGTAATACCGGCGTGAGGAAGGTACCGCAACGCCGCCCTGGCGGCGCCGCAGACCGCACCTCCGCCCGGAGGTGTTTTTTCTTCCCGCCTGCTTCCCGCGAGTCCCGCCCCCG
>DATCKH010000209.1:0-3087 GCA_036562425.1 Thermaerobacter sp.
GGTTCACCGCGAGGTACAGCCAAGCACAGCACGGAACAACGGAACCTTCCTTCGGGGCAGGGTGGAAGTCCCGACCGGCGGTGATGGCGGGCACCGGTGGACGAACCGGCGCCCGCACTAGCCCGCGAACCGCGCGCCGGACG
This sequence comes from Thermaerobacter sp., assembly GCA_036562425.1. Taxonomy (GTDB): domain Bacteria; phylum Bacillota; class Sulfobacillia; order Thermaerobacterales; family Thermaerobacteraceae; genus ZC4RG37. Next base: position 144 of record DATCKH010000209.1, read on the forward strand.
CGTTTCGCGCCGCCGTCCCGTCACGGGATGGCGGCCTCAAGGCGGATGAAGCGCGCGGCCGATTCCGGTGCGAAACCGGAGCCGACGGTAATAGTCCGGATGGGAGAAGGAAGGGACGCGGGAAGAACCGGAGTGCCGCCACGGCCCCACGCTTCGTGCCACGGATACGGGTGTGTCGCGCGGCTGTGTCGCGCGGCTGCGTGGCGCGGCGCGGCGGGCTGTGGACGGCGCGCCGGCGGGTGCGTGCGGGTAGCTTGTCCCGCGAGTGCGCCCTCTGGATCGCGCGGTCCTCCCGGGAGTCGGGTGGGGCGCGGGAGCCTAGGGGGCGGTGCCCGCAGGGCCTGCGGCGCACGCCGGCGCGTGCGGTCCCCGGTGTCGATCCAGACCTCACTGGACCTGCGTCCGTTCCCCCGAAGGGCAGGGCGGAACGGGCTTTTTATTGCCCGTCCGCATGCACGGGGGTGCGAATCATGGTTCGTCGTCTTGTGCGGCTGGCGCTCCTGGCCGCCATGGCCTTCCTGCTCATGCTCTGGGAGATCCAACTGACGCCGTTGCTGCCCTTCATCCCCGCCTACCTGAAGTACGATCCCGGTGACCTGCCCGTGCTCCTGGGTGGCTTCGCGTTCGGGCCCGCCGCGGGCGTGGCCGTCGCGTGGGTCAAGGACATCCTGTTCCTGCTCTCCGGGAAGTCCACCGCCGGATGGATCGGCGTGGGGGCCAACTTCCTCGCCAGTGCGGCCTACGTGGTCCCGGCGGCCTGGCTCTACCGGCGCATCGGTGCTCGCTGGGGACTGGCCCTGGCCGTGCTCGCCGGGACGCTGAGCACGACCGCGGTCATGGCCGTGGCCAACTACTACGTCTTCCTGCCCCTGTGGGGCGTGCCTGCCGAACAGGTCGGCAGCACCATCATCACCGCCATTACGCCCTTCAACCTGATCAAGGGAACCCTCACGGGCACGCTGGCCCTGGTGGCGTATCCGCGCCTGGCCCGGGCGCTGGGCGACCCCGTGTTCGCAGCCCGCAGGGGCGAGGAGTGGGCCGGCGAGGCGGCCCGCGAAGCCGGGCAAGGCTGGCACCGGTCGTGAGCTGGCGCTGGCACGGGTCAACCAATACGGGTCAACAAAGATGAAGAGGTAACGAGGCGGAACGAGGGACGAAGGGAAGAGACAACGAGGTGGAACGAGACGGGCTGGAGGTCGGGCTCCAGCCCGTCCGATGTTCCCGTCCTGGACTCCTCATCGTGCCTGCGCGGAGCCGTGCCCATCGCCTTGAATGCCTGCTGAGATGAGCTGACATGAGGGCTCCCGAAGTGAACTGCCGCCTGCCGGCACCCGACCGTGCCGCCGAACCGGCGCCGGCCTGCTCGGTGGCAAGGATGCCCCCGGATGCACGGGCTAGCTCTCCGGCACCGGCTGTCCCTCTGAAGGCGCGTCACCGCCGCCCGCCCCTTCCGCTGCGGCGGTGGCCCGCACGGTACCCGCGGCATCCAGCAGGATGCGCAGCGCCTCTCGCCCCTTCATCCCGGGCGCCAGGCCGAGCTCCCGGGCCGCCCGCGTCACCGACTCCAGCGGCTGCTCCAGCAGGTCCGTGAAATTGCGCACTCCCAGGGCGCGGCCCGCCACGATCTGGCGCGCGCCCAGGCGCTCGTCCAGCAGCGCCACGTCCAGAGCGCCGCACATCAGGTATCCCACCGGCGTGGCGATGGCGATCAGCCGCGTCCTGGGCAGCTCGACCCGCACGCCGATGGCCGTGCGGCCGTCCACGTCGATGGGCGTGACCTCCACCAAGACCCGTCACCTCCCGGCCCACGGTCTCCTGGGCCTCCGTCCCGGGAATCCTATGCGCGTGCCGTCGCGGCGGTCCCGCTGCTTCTTCCTGCCCAGTCCCGATGGAGGTAGCTGCACGGGCTGACCACGCATCGTGCCGTGTGCCGTGGTCGATGGCGTGACGGGAGGAGGGCGCCAGGACGAAAGCGCCGGCTGTGGTGATAAGTGGAAGGTATAGCAAGCGATGCGTTCCACAATCTAGCGATTGGAAATCAGCCTGTGTCACGGGGGGATCACCGTGGACGACCGCAACCAGGGGTTCGGCCAGCCGTCGTTCCGGGCCGAACAGTGGGGCCAGCACTACGGCCACCAGTATGGCCAGCAGTACGGGCACCAGTATGGTGGCCAGTCCTTGGGCAACCAGGCCGGGCAGTACGGCCAGCACGGCCAATACGGCCAGTACGGGCTGGCGAGCCAGGCCGGCCAGCAGTTCGCCCAGGCCGGCCATGAGCAGTACGGGGCGACGGCCCAGAGCTACAGCCCGCAGCAGCAGTACACGTCGCAGTGGCAGCACCAGCCGGCGGGTGCGGGCTATCAGAGCTACCAGTCCTCCAGCCAGTTCTCCAATCAGGGGCAGCAAGGGTACCAGTTTTCGAATCAGGCCCAGCAGTCCCAGTACTCCAGCCAGGCTCAGTACTCCAACCAGGCGCAGCAGTACGGGCAACAGGCGTGGCAGAACCAGGCCGGCCAGCGCTTTGAGTCCTCCCAGCATGAGCAGTACGGGGCCACGGCGGCGAGCTACAGCCCGCAGCAGCACACCACCTCCCAGTGGCAGTCCTACGGGCCGCAGGGCGGAATGGAGTCGTCCTTCAGCAACCAGGCGGGGCAATACGGGCAGCAGGCCCACAGCGCGGTGTCCTTCAGCAATCAGGCCGGGCAGTTCGGTCAGCAGCAGTCCTACGCCGGCCAGCCCTTCGCTAATCAGGCGGGGTTCGGTCAGCAGCAGTCCTATGCCGGGCAGTCCTTTGCCAACCAGGCCGGGCAGTTCGGGCAACAGCAGGCCTACGCCGGGCAGTCCTTCGCGAACCAGGCGGGCCAGTTCGGGCAGCAGGCCTACGCTGGCCAGTCTTTCGCCAGCCAGGCCGGGCAGTACGGCCAGCCGGGCCAGTACGGCCAGC
>DATCKH010000178.1:0-4859 GCA_036562425.1 Thermaerobacter sp.
TCCCGCGGACCGGCTTACCGGTACCCGATCTCCTTTCACATGGCCCCACGGTTTTCACCCCTCATAGGGGCAGGACGGCGGGTGCACGCTAACTCGTGCCATGGACGGCCATTCCCGCCTGTACTCCCCTACCGGTGCCCGCGCGCGCCGCGCCGCTCCGCCTGCTGGCGAGTCGCGCCAGCCCGGCCCGCAGCACCCGGGTACCCTGCGGATCGCCAGCGCCTACATTGGCACGGTGGTCGGCGCCGGCTTCGCCTCCGGCCAGGAGGTGCTGCGCTTCTTCACCGCCTACGGTCCCTGGGGGACGGTTGGCCTGCTGGGAGTGACCGCACTCCTGGCAGCTTTCGGGGTTGTCGTGATGCGCCTGGGGGCCGAATCGCGGGCAGAGTCGCACCGGGAGATCATGCACGCCGCGGGCGGGCGCTGGCTGGGCAGCTTCGCCGACTGGGTGATCACTGGCTTCCTGTTTGCCGGCACCGCCGTGATGATGGCGGGTTCCAACGCCATCGCCCGCGAGCAACTGGGGTGGCCCGGCTGGGTGGGAAGCGCCGCCATGGCCGTGGCCAGCATCGTCACGGTCCTGTTCCGCTTACGCGGCGTCACCCTGGTGACGTCGGTGGTGGCACCCCTCCTGCTGGTCAGCGCCCTGGCCGTCAGCACCGCCGCGGTGCTGGCGCGCGGCGGGCCGGCGCCTGTGCAAGCCGCCCCCGTCACCGGTGCGGCCCCCTTCTGGCCCCTGGCAGCCCTGCTTTACGCCAGCTTCAACCTCGTCCTGGCCATGCCGGTACTGGCCCCCCTGGGAGCGGAGGCGCGGGACCCGCACGTCCTCCTGCGGGGTGGCCTGCTGGGCGGCGCCGGCCTGGGGCTGGCAGCGCTGGCCATCCACATGGCCCTGGCGGCCGGCCTGCCAGCCACCGCCCGGTACGAGGTCCCCATGCTGGCCCTGGCCCGCCAGTGGGGGCCGGTGGCCGGCACGGTTTACGCCGTCGCCATGTGGCTGGAGATTTACACCACCGCGGTGACCTCTCTGTACGGCGTCGCGGCTCGCGCCCGCTCACCGCGGCGGCGGGGCTTCGCCGGCGCGGTCTTGCTCTTCGGCGCTCTTGCCTTTTCCTTGAGTTTCCTGGGCTTCGCACGCCTCGTCCAGCGCTTGTACCCGTTGGTGGGTTACCTGGGCCTGGTCATCCTGGGGGCACTGGCCCTCCGTGCGGCACGCCGTGCCCCCGCCTCCGCGGGTGAGAAGGCGCTAGCGCCCGCCGATGACCGGCAGGGAACGCCCGCGCCCGCCTTAGGCCCCTTGCCCGTGCGGGCGGCTGCCCGGGCAGCGACCGTCCTTGGTGCCCTGCTGGCCACGTCCGCACTGGCCAGCGGAGAGCTGCTCGCCGTGCCCGTGCCGGAGCTGGCGCTGTGGGTGGCCGCTGCGCTTGCAACCGGCCTATGGGGTGCCCTGGTGGTAGACGGTTTCTGGGCTGCGGGCCTGGGAGCGGCTGTGGCGGCTCTGGGCGAGTTCGGCTTCGGTAGCCTTTGGCTCTGGACCGGCCACCATCTCGGATTGCAATTCATCGAGGTATCCCTGCCCTGGCCTGCTGCCCTGGCTGGCGCCGCCATGGCGGCCGGACTGGTCGCCCTGCGTGGCCGGTGCCGCTCAAGGAGTGGCACCGGCGGCCCGGCAGGAAGGTAGGGGCCACCGCAATGAGGGATCGTGGCAGGCATCGGATCGGCGTAGCGTCACCAGGCGGGACGCGGCACCGGGATAGGCCCAGACCCGTGACCGCGGGGCCGGATCTCAACGCGCAAGCCGGGGGTCCAGCAGGTCCCGCAGCCCTTCCCCCAGAGCGTTGATGGCCAGAACCAGCCCCAGGATGGCCAGGCCGGGCAAGGTGGCGACCCACCAGGCCGTGGCCATGTAGTCGCGCCCGGCGGCCACCATGGAGCCCCACGCCGGCAGTTCCGGTGGCACGCCCAGCCCCAGGAAGCTCAGGGACGCTTCCAGGAGGATCATGGTACCGGCCCGCAGGGTGACCACCACCAGCAGCGACGGCAGAATGTTGGGCAGGATCTCCCGGACGATGATCCCGGCATTGGAGCGGCCGATGGCGCGGGCCGCCTCCACGTATTCCTTGACCTTCTCCCCCAGCACGTCACCCCGCGTCACCCGGAAGAATTCGACCCAGGACTTGAAGGTGAGGGCCAGCACCAGATTGGGGACACCCGGCCCCAGGATCCCCATCACCAGGATGGTGAACAAGAGGTACGGAAAGGCCATGAGCAGGTCGGCGGCCCGGGACAGCACCTGGTCGATCACGCCGCCGTAGTATCCCGCGATGGTGCCCAGGCTCGCCCCGACCAGCGCGGCGATGGTCACGGCCCCGGCGCCCACCGCCAGCGACACCCGGGCGCCGTAGATCAAGAGGGTCAGCATGTCGCGGCCCAGCGCGTCCGTCCCCAGCAGGTGGCCGGGATGGGATCCGGGCAGCGGCCACGGCGGGGACAGGCGCGCCCCGAGGGTGAAGTCATCCGGCGCGTAGGGCGCGACCCACGGCGCCAGCAGCGCTACGAGCACGTAGGCGGCCACCACCGCCCCGCCCAACAGGACGCCGCGGTGGCGCGCCAGCAGGCGCAGGCCCCGGGCGGGTCGCGGGAGGCCAGCCGGAGCCGGCCTCAGGCCCGGAGCCGGGGGTTCAACAAGGCGTAGGTCACGTCCGCCACCAGGTTCACCGCCAGGTAGGTCAGCGCGTAGACCATCACCGCGCCCTGCACCACCGGGTAGTCCCGGGCGAAGATGGCCTCCACCACCAGCCGCCCCAGCCCCGGCCACCCGAAAACCGTCTCCACGACCATATTGCCACCCAGCAGCACGCCCGCCTGCAGCCCCACGACGCTCACCGTGGGGATCAGGGCGTTCCGCAGGGCGTGGACCGTGACCACGCGCCACTCCCTCACCCCTTTCGCCCGTGCGGTACGCACGTAATCGGCAGCGAGAACGTCCAGCATGCTGGACCGCACCACCCGGGCCACCACCGCCGCCAGCTCCGCGCCCAGGGCGAGCGCCGGCAGCACCAGGTGCGCCAGCGCGGAGCGGAAAGCCGCCAGGTTCCCGGCCAGCAACGTATCCACCAGCAGGAACCCCGTGACCCAGGGCACCTGGTACTCCGCCGCCAGCCGGCCCGAGGTGGGCAGCCAGCCGAGGCGCAGAGCAAAGAGCAGGATCAGGACGATACCGAACCAGAAGGCCGGAAGGGAGACTCCCAGCGAACTACCGGCCACCACCAGCCGGTCCATGAGCGAGCCCCGGCGCGCGGCGGCCAGCACACCGGCCGGGATACCCGCCAGGAGGGCGAACCCCAGCGCGGCCAGGGCCAGCTCGACCGTGGCAGGCAGCGTGGCCACGAGGAGCTCCACCACCGGCTGGCGGCTCCGGATGGAGGTGCCCAGATCTCCCCGAGCCAGGTCGCCGGCGAAGTGAGCCAGCTGTACGGGCAACGGCTGGTCCAGGCCCAGCTCCCGCGCCAGGGCCTCCGCCTCCTGCTCACTCGCCGTACCGCTGCCGCTGAGCATGATGTCCACCGGGTCGCCCGGCATGACGCGCAGCACGACGAAGGCCAGCAGCACCAGACCCGCGGCCAGCGGCACCGCCGCCAGTACGCGCTTGATCACCCACGTTGCCCGCACGACACCCCTCCCCTACCGTCACCTCGGTGCCCGCAACCCAGCCAGGGGGACGGGCCGGGAAGTCCGGGCCGGTATGGCGGGCAGCCATGGCCGGCCTGCCCCGGGCCGCCCCGGGCCCCGTCGCGGGCCCCATGGCGGGCCGGCTCTACTTCACCGCGTACCCGGCTTGCCGGAGCAGCTCCCGCGCCTTGTCGGGGTCATACGGGTAGGGCTTCAGCTCCGGGTTGTAGCCAAACCCGCTGGGCAGCAGCGCGGTGGCCACCCGGTGGGCGTGCCCCCGGTAGAGCTCCTTGAGGATGGCGTCCCAGTCGATGGCGTAGTTGAGGGCCTGACGCACGCGCGGGTCGGCCAGCTTCTTGTTGTTCAGCTCGATCATGTACAGGCGGGTCCCCTGGGTCACCTTGACCTGGACATTGGGATCGCCCTGCAACTGCTCCACCTGGTCGGGCGGCACCTCCTGGATGATATGGACCTCCCCCGCCTTGAGCGCGGCGATGCGGGTCACGGGCTCGGGCATCATCCGGAACACGACCCGCTTGAGCTTGGCCGGCCCCACGGGCGGCAGTTGCGGCGAGCCCCCGTAGTAGTCGTCGAACCGCTCCAGCACGATCTCGCCGTCCAGCGTGCCGCTGACGAACCGGAAGGGCCCGGCGCCCACGGGCTTCTCGGCGAGCCCGGCACTGCCCACCTTCTCCACGTAATCCTTGGGCACGATCTGGGTGTGCACCAGGAGCTGCAGGAACGCCTGCGAGGGTTGGGCCAGCTTCATCCGCACCGTGTAGTCGTCGACCTTCTCGACGCGCTGCAGGGGCTCCACCAGGCCCTTGCGGGGCGAGGGCTGGCCGTCGAGGCCGTCTTCGGCCAGGATACGCTCGAAGGTGAAGACCACGTCATCGGCCGTCAGGTCCTCACCGTTGTGGAACTTGACGCCGCGGCGCAGCTTGAACACGTAGGTGGTGGGATCCGGCTGTTCCCAGGACTCCGCGATCTCCGGCACCACCTGGCCGTCGGGCGTCCGCGTCACCAGGCCGTCGTAGATGTTGCGGATCACCGTCTCCGTGTCCCGGTCGCGATAAGCGGCGGGGTCCAGGGAGACGATCCGGTCGGCCCGCAGGCCCACCACCAGCGTGTCCCCGCCCTCCAGTTCCACGTCGTGCAGGTTGATGCGGCTGTCCATGGAGGGCTGC
>DATCKH010000223.1:0-3841 GCA_036562425.1 Thermaerobacter sp.
GTAGCCCTGCGACTCGGCGAAGGCCTTGATGGCCCGCTCCTGGGCCTCGAGGCCGTAACCGCCGGTCGCCTGTTCCTCCGAGGACACCCGGATATAGGCGACGGCCTTCTGCGCGACCTCGAGGTGGAGCCGCTGTTGCTCTTGTACCTGCCGCCGGAGCCGACGAACCCGCTTGCTGGCGACCATCGTTGGCCCTCCCCGCGCCGGAATCGGATTAATTCTCTTTAGAATTAATCCGATCTGCCCCAGGATAGGCCCGCTCGGGTGCCGCTGTCAAGGGGAGATATGGACCAATGGAGCACACTTGCGATACGATGATGGAACGCTAAGGACAGAAGGGAGGCAGCGACGCGCATGACCGTCAAGGTGCCCGAGGTCATGACGGTGGCCGAGGCGGCCGCCTACCTGCGCGTCGACGAGCGGACGGTGCGCCGGCTGCTGCGCGCCGGCCGGCTGCCCGGCCGCAAGGTGGGGCGCGAGTGGCGGCTGCACAAGGCGGCCCTGGACCGCTTCCTGGCCGGCGAGGAGGACGAGGCACTGAGCGCCGAGGACTGGAAGGCCCTTCTCCGAGGCCTTGAGGACATCCGGGCCGGCCGGGTCACGCCCTGGGAGAAGCTGCGCGAGGAGCTGGTGCGGTGACGGCCGGGCCCTGGCGGATCGTCGTGTCCAAGGAGGCGGAAAAGACGCTGCGCCGGCTGGACCGCTCCACCCGGCTGCGCCTCCGGGATGCCATCGACCGGCTGGCCGAAGGCCCCCATCCCGCGCCCGGGCGCGACGTCCGACCCTTGCAGGGGCATCCCGGGCTATACCGCCTGCGAGTGGGCGATTGGCGCGTCCTGTTCGCCGTGGAGGAGGCCGAGCAAGCGCTCCTGGTGCTTGCGATTCGGCCACGTGGACAAGCCTACCGTCGCCTCGAGTGGTGAGAAGATGGCCGCAACCGACCTTCCGGTTGCGGCTGTTGCGTTTATGGCGGCCCGCCGCGGCTCTGTTGCGGGTGGTTGCGAAGGAAGCATGGACCGCTCCGCCGAACCGCCGGGGCCGGAAGGGGGTGCATGCCCTGAACCGCGAGCGCCTGCTGACCCTGGCCGAGATCGCCCGCCGCCTGGGCCTGCCGGAATCGACCGTGCGCTACTACCGCAACCGCTTCCGCGCCTACGTGCCCTCCGTAGGCGAGGGGAAAACACGGCGCTACCGCCCCGAGGCCCTGGACGTGTTGCGGTTCGTGGCGGACGCCATACGGGCCGGGGTGCCCGCGGAGGACATCGAGGCGGCCTTGCGGGAGCGGTTTGCCCTTAACGTCGAACCGCAACGACAAGCCACCACACAACAACCACAAGGCGCGGCAATCCTGCGGGAATTGGTCGCCGACGCCGTGGCCGACGTCGTGCGGGAGGCCGTCGCGCAGCGGACGGCGGCCCTGGAGGAGGAACTGCGCCGGCTCCGCGAGGAACTGGCCGCGACCCGCGAGGAGCTGGTGCAGCAGGCGGAGCGAGAGCAAGCCCGGGAGGATCGCCTGGTGGCCCGGATGAGGGAGCTGCTGGAGGAGCGCCGGCGGCGCCGCTGGTGGTGGCCGTTCTGATGTGCGAACGTGCGTTCGTTTTTGACTATTGGCAACCGATGAGCGGCGCTCACGGGCTGTAAGCTATGCGCTACACCCAATAGGTGCCGCTACGACACGTTGCCACGCTATCGCTAGCTGCGACGTCGTTTCTCGACAAGAAGAAGCAGGAGGGATGGAAGGGCTGGCGAATTAATGCAGAAGGGCGCCCAACCCCCAATCGGCGCCCCCCGTTGCGACGCGATATAAACCGGCCACCTGCGGCCGACAGGGGCCGCCGTGGCCAGGCGTGTGTTGTGCACGGAGAGTTTCAACGCCGACGCCCGTTCTCCTGCCGACCGGCGGGTGTTGTCCACAAAACGGGCAACGCCCACCGTGGTGGCGACGGTACGTTGAAGGTTAGGGAGGTGGAGAAGAACATGCAAAACCCCCTGCGGGAGCTACGCGAGCGGCTGGATCTAAGCCGACCTGCGTTTGCTCGCAAGCTCGGGGTTTCCTACAACATGCTGGCCGCGGCCGAGGCTGGTTATCCGCGACGGCTTCCGGTCGGCATCCGGCGGGGGCTGGCGGCGCTGGGCGAGGACGTGGAGCGGATCGCCGTTGATTACGAGCGGTGGCGTGCAGGGCAAAAAGAACGGGCCGCCTGAGTGGCGGCCCTCCCCCCACGACAGACACAGCACCCCGCGTGGCAGCGCGGGGCTCCGAAGGAGGCTGTAGCTGTGCCTGACGCCAAGGCCATTGTACAACATCCGCAGCAGGCTGATACGTCGAACCTGCCCGAAACTTTGGCCGCGGCCCTGTTCCTCCACCGCCAGGGCCTCGCGCTGCTGCCCCTCCGGCCCGGCGGTAAAGAGCCGCACGGGCGCGTCCTCACCGAGCTGTACGGCGACGACTCCTGGGGCCATCTGGCCCGGCGCCGCGCCAGCGAGCCCGAGGTAACTGCCTGGTTCGAGAAGGACCCGGGCTGCAACATCGGCGTGATCGCCGGCCAGGCGAGCGGCGGGCTCGCGTTCGTGGACGTGGACGACATCGAGGCCGCCGGCGCGCTCGTGCAGCGCCTCTACCGCCTGGGCGGCCCCGTCATCGTCACGCCGCGGCCCGGGCTGCGGTTCCTGTTCCGTCAGCGCGAGCCGATCCCCGCCCGCAAGATCAAGCTACCCGACGGCCGCCAGGTCGGTGAGATCCTGACCGGCCACAACCGCAACCGCGAGGTTTCCGGGCAGTACGCGGTCATGCCGCCATCGGTTCACCCGAGCGGCCGTCGCTACTTCTGGCTATCGGCGCAGCGAGGCCTCAGCGCGACGATACCCGAGCTGGACGCTGCCGAGCTGGACGCACTGCTGCGTGGCGTCGTCGCGGATCCGCCGACTGATGCCGCCGCTGCTGATGCTGACGCTGAGGCGGGCCCGACCTTCGGGCGGGAGGTAAGCAAGTCCAAATATTTCGACTTGCTTACCCTGGCCGACAGGCCTTCTGAGCTGGTGGAGCAGCTACAGCGGCACCCCACCTTCATCGAGGGGGCGCTGCGGGTCCTGGGCCTCGACGGCGTGCGAATCGGTCAGGTCTTCAAGTGCGTCTTGCCCGGCCACGACGAGCGGCGGCCGTCGGCGTCGCTGTACCAGCTCGAGGACGGCGCCGTCGTCTACCGCGACTGGCATGGGCGCGGCGAGTGCGAGCTGCTGACGCTCGCCGAGGTGTTCGCAGCACAGCGGACGGGCCATGTCCGCAAGCTTCGTGGGCGCCCCGAGCATGTTGTGTGGGTCTGGCGCCTGGCTATCGAGGCCGGCGTCATCGAGCCCGCCAAGGTGGAGGCCCCCGCACCGCCTGCCGACCTGCGACCTGCCGAGCGCAAGCTCTACGAGTCCTTCCTCCTGTTGCTGGCGTGCAAGTGGCGATACGAGCCGGGAGCACCGACGGCATTCTCCTGGCGGTTCGCCGCCGCCTGGGCAGGCCTATCGGAGCGGCACGCGGGCGAGGCCATGCGGGAACTCCTACGCCGGGGCCTGATCCGCAAGGTGGGCGAGCACAAACCGGCCCGCGGGCGGCCGCAGGCGCTGTTCTTGCCCGGGCTGGTGGCCCGCGCCGGCGGTGCCAAGGACGAGGACAAGCCAGCCCGGCCGTGGACCCGGAGGGCCGTCAAGAACGTGCTCCGGGCCGCCAGGGCGCAGAAGGACAAGCCTGCGGAGCCGTGCGCCAAGTGCGGCGGCACACGGTTCTGGCGGCTCTATGCCCGGAAGAAGGGCGAGTACCCGCAGTGGATCTGCGATTCGTGCCTACCGGCGC
>DATCKH010000015.1:0-18401 GCA_036562425.1 Thermaerobacter sp.
TCGCGCCGGCGCCGTACCTCCTCCAGGCGGCGGATCTGCCGCTCCCGCACCGACGGGTCCACCCGCAGCAGGTTGCGGGGCGGTTCTTCCTCGATCACGTACTTGTTCACGCCCACCACGACCCGCCGGCCGGACTCCACCTCCCGCTGGTAGCGGTAGGCGGCGTCCATGATCTCCCGCTGCATGAAGCCCCGCTCGATGGCCGCCACGGCCCCGCCCATCTCCTCGATCCGGTCCAGGTACCGCTGCGCCTCTTCCTCGATGCGGTTGGTCAGCGACTCGACGAAGTAGCTGCCCGCCAGCGGGTCCACCGTGTTGGTGACGCCCGATTCGTAGGCGATGATCTGCTGGGTACGCAGGGCGATGCGTGCCGTCTCGTCGGTGGGCAGGGCCAGGGCCTCGTCCATGGCGTTGGTGTGCAGGGACTGGGTCCCGCCCAGCACAGCCATGAGCGCCTGCAGCGTCACCCGCACGATGTTGTTCTCGGGCTGCTGGGCCGTCAGCGTCGAGCCCGCCGTCTGGGTGTGGAAGCGCAGCATCCACGAGCGCGGGTTCTTGGCCCCAAACTCCTCCCGCATGATGCGCGCCCACATGCGCCGCGCCGCCCGGAACTTGGCGATCTCCTCGAAGAAGTCCATGTGGGCGTTGAAGAAGAAGGAGAGCCGCGGTGCGAAGCGGTCGATGTCCAGCCCGGCGTCCAGGGCCGCCCGCACGTAGGCCTTGGCGTTGGCCAGGGTGAAGGCGACCTCCTGCACCGCCGTGGCGCCTGCCTCCCGGATGTGGTACCCGGAGATGCTGATGGTGTTCCAGTTGGGCAGGTGCTCCGCGCAATAGGCGAAGATGTCGGTGATGAGCCGCATGGAGGGCCCCGGCGGGAAGATGTAGGTGCCGCGGGCGACGTATTCCTTCAGGATGTCGTTTTGGATGGTACCCGACAGCTTCTCCGGCGGCACCCCCTGCTTCTCGGCCACGGCGATGTACATGGCCAGCAAGATGGCCGCCGGTGCGTTGATGGTCATGGAAGTGCTGACGCGGTCCAGCGGGATGCCGTCCAGCAACACTTCCATGTCGGCCAGCGAGGAGACGGACACGCCTACCTTGCCGACCTCGCCCTCGGCCATGGGATGGTCGGCATCATAGCCGATCTGGGTGGGCAGGTCGAAGGCGATGCTCAGTCCCGTCTGCCCTTGCTCCAGCAGGTACTTGAAACGCCGGTTGGACTCCTCCGCGGTGGCGTAGCCGGCGTACTGGCGCATGGTCCAGAGCCGGCCGCGATACATGGTGGGGTAGACCCCGCGGGTATAGGGGTACTCCCCCGGCTCGCCCAGGTCCCGGTCCGGGTCGAACCCCTCGAGGTCCGCCGCCGTGTACACCCGCTTGACGGGCAGCCCCGATATGGTCCGGAACTCCGCCTCGCGTTCCGTGACGGTTCCCTCTCCCATCGCCCTTCCACTCCCCTCCCGGACGAACCGGCAACCACCGGCCCCGCGTCGCCCCGGCCTGGCCCCCCTGCCGGTGGGCACCCGCGCCTGCCGCGCCCGCACCGGCGCTCCCCCCGCCGGCGGTGCCGCCCGGCGCGCCCGGGACACCGGACGGCGGCGGTGCCGGCTCGCGGTGATCGCGGTGGACCGCCCCCGCGGCGGTGCCTCAGGCCCGGAAGCTGGCGCCGGTCCGGTGGATCCAACCGCGGACTTCCATGGCCTCGGTCACCCGGCGCACCGCCACCACGTAGGCAGCCAGGCGCAAGTCGGCCGTGCCCAGCTGGCGGGCCGTTTCCCAGACCCTACGGAAGGCGCCCACCATCCGCTGCTCCAGGCGCTCGTTGACCTCCTGCTCCGTCCAGTAGTAGTGGGTCTGGTTCTGGACCCACTCGAAGTAGCTGACGGTGACACCGCCGGCATTGGTCAGGATATCGGGTAGCACCACGGCCCCCCGCTCCACCAGGATGCGATGCGCCTCCGGCGTGGTGGGGCCGTTGGCCAGCTCACCGATCATACGCGCCTGGATCCGCGACGCGTTCTCGGCCGTGATCTGGTTCTCCAGCGCAGCCGGTAACAGGATATCACACGGCAACGTCAGCAGGTCCTCGTTGGAGATGGGCTCGGTCCCCGGGAGTCCGACGACGCTGCCCGTGGCCCGCTTGTGCTCGGCCACCGCTCGCGGATCCAGCCCGTCGGGGTTGTAGATGCCACCCGACGAATCGCTGACGGCGATCACCCGCACCCCCAGCTCGTAGAGCAGGCGATGGGCAACGCTGCCGGCGTTGCCATATCCCTGGATGGCGGCCGTGGCGTGCCGGATTTCCAGCCCGATGGCCCGCGCCGCCTCGCGCACCACCGTCACCCCGCCGCGCGCGGTGGCCTCGTTGCGCCCCCGCGAGCCCCCGATGACCAGCGGCTTGCCCGTGACGATGGCGAAGGCGTTCTGCTGCCGCAGCTGGCTGAATTCGTCGGCGATCCAGGCCATGACCTGGGGCGTGGTGTAGACGTCGGGGGCGGGGATGTCCTTCTCCTCGCCCATGACCTGGGCCAGGGCCTGGATGTATCCGCGGCTCAACCCCTCCAGCTCCCGCGGCGACATGCGCTTCGGATCGCAGACCACGCCGCCCTTGCCCCCGCCGAAGGGCAGCTCCATCAGCGCGGCCTTCAGGGTCATCCACATGGACAGGGCCTTGACCTCGTCCGGCGTGACCGCGGGGTGAAAGCGGATGCCGCCCTTGGTGGGACCCAGCGCGTCGTTATGCTGGGAGCGGTAGCCCACGAAGACCTCGGTGCGGCCGTCGTCCATGCGCACGGGAATGGACACCTCAATGAAGCGCATGGGCCGGGCCAGCAGATTGTACACCGCCGGCTCGAGCCCCAGCGCGTCACAGGCGCGCCGGATCTCCTGCTGGGCCACGTGGTAGGGATTGGGTGCGTCGGTGCGGGTTGCCACCGCCACTCCTTCCGCCTCCTCTGCGAGCCCGGATCCGAGGGCGGGCGCCGCCAGCGCCCGCGCTCTGGCGGGGCGCCCCGCGGACCCGCGCCGGGGCGCGGGCCGCCGTTCCGGGTCCTCACCCGCCGGTTAGTCGTCCTTGCCGAGCACCTGCGCCACCGCGTTGCGGCTCAGCTTGATCTCCACCTTGTCGGCGATGCGCAGGCGCACCGTGTCCTCGTCGACCCGGGTCAGCGTGCCGAACACGCCCCCGATGGTGACCACCTTGTCCCCCGGTTTGAGCCGGGCCAGCATCTCCTGCCGCTTCTTCTGCTGTTGCTGCTGGGGGCGGATCATCAGGAACCACATCAGGCCGATGAAGACCGCGAACACCAGAAGATTGGCCAGCCACGCGTTGCCTTGTGCCGGCACGCCACCACCCCGTTCCTCTGGGTAGTCTGCCCCCATCGCCATTCTTCAGGCGCGGGGCGCCTCCTGCCAGGAATCCCCGGGCGGGCGAAAGCCCAGGGCCGCGCCCTCCCCGCGGTAGAACTCCTCGCGGAAGGCGGGCAGCCGGTCCGCCTCCACCGCTTCCCGCACTCTCTCCATGAAGCGGAAGAGGTAGCGCAGGTTGTGGATGGTGGCCAGGCGCATGCCCAGGGATTCATTGACCTTGAGCAGGTGCCGGATGTAAGCCCGGCTGAAATGCCGGCAGGCGTAGCAGTCGCACGCCGGGTCCAGGGGCCGGAAATCCCGGGCGAAGGCGGCGTTGCGCACCGTCAGCTTGCCCTCGGATGTGTACACCGTCCCGTGCCGGGCCAGGCGGGTGGGCAGCACGCAGTCCATCATGTCGATGCCGCGCCAGACGGCCTCCAGGATCAGGTCGGGGGAGCCGACGCCCATGAGGTACCGCGGGCGATCCTCCGGCAGGTACGGCACCGTGGCCTCCAGCACCCGCACCGTCACCTCGGGCGGCTCCCCCACGCTCAACCCGCCCACGGCATAGCCGGGGAAGTCCAGTTCCACCAGCGCCAGGGCGGCCTCCCGGCGCAGGTCCGGGAAGACCCCGCCCTGCACGATGCCGAACAGGGCCTGGCGCCCGTCGCCCCACGAGCGCCACAGGGCGTGGCAGCGGCGCGCCCAGGCCGTGGTGCGCTCAAGGCTGCGCGCCGCCCGGTCGCGATCGGCCGGGTACTCCAGGCACTCGTCGAAGCACATGATGATGTCGGCACCCAGGGCCCGCTGAACCTCCATGGACAGCTCCGGCGTGAACCGGTGCTCGGAACCGTCCAGGTGGGAGCGGAAGCGCACGCCGTCGTCGTCCACCTGGCGCAGGTTCGCCAGGCTGAAGACCTGGAAGCCCCCGCTGTCGGTGAGGATCGGGCCCTCCCAGGCCATGAAGCGGTGCAGCCCGCCGGCGGCGGCGACCACGTCGGCGCCGGGGCGCAGGTAGAGGTGATAGGTGTTGGAGAGCACGATCTCCGCCCCCACCTCCCGGAGCTCGTGGGGGGACAGGGTCTTGACCGCCGCCTGGGTGCCCACCGGCATGAAGACCGGCGTGCGCACCGTCCCGTGGGGGGTGACGAGGCGGCCCGCCCGCGCGCGGCTGTGGGCCTCCCGGTGCTCCACGGTGAAGGCGAAGGTCATGGCCGCGCCCCCTCGCCCGCGGCATCGTCGCCGCCCGGTGCCCGCCCGCCGCCCGGCGCCAGTCCCGCGCCAGCGTCCCGGGAGGCGCCCGGCGACGGGCGCGGCGCCGCCGGCCCGCCCGCGTCGCCCGGGCCGCTGCCAGGGAAGGGGTCGTCCAGGATCAGCATTGCGTCACCGAAGCTGAAGAACCGGTAACGCCGCGCCACCGCCTCGCGGTAGGCGGCCAGCGTGCGCTCCCGGCCCAGCAGGGCGGCGACGAGCATGAGCAGGGTGGACCGCGGCAGGTGGAAGTTGGTGATCAACCCGTCGATGGCCCGGAACCGGTAGCCGGGGCGGATGAACAGGTCGGTCCAGCCCCGCCCGGGGTGGATGCGGCCCTCCTCGCCGGCCACCGTTTCCAGGGTCCGGGTGACAGTGGTGCCCACGGCGATGACGCGGCCCCCACGGGCCCGGGTGTCGTTGATGACCCCCGCCGCTTCCGGCTGCACCTCGTAGTACTCGGCATGCATGACATGGTCTTCGACCCGCTCGGCGGTCACGGGGCGGAAGGTGCCGAGACCCACGTGCAGGGTGATGCGGGCCAGGCGGACCCCCATCTCCTCCAGGCGCGCCAGGAGCTCGGGGGTGAAATGCAGCCCCGCCGTGGGCGCGGCCACGGAGCCCTCGCGCCGGGCGTAGACCGTCTGGTAGCGCTCGGGGTCATCCAGTTCTTCCCGGATGTAGGGGGGCAGCGGCACGCGCCCCAGACGGTGCAGCGCCTCCTCCACCGTCTCCCCCGCCGGCGGGAGCAGGCGTACCACCCGCTCCCCCGTCTCCGTCACGTCTTCCACCTCGACCCGCAGCGGGTTCTCGTCACCGCACAGGGCGACCGCCCCGGGGCGCAGCCGCCGCCCCGGGCGCACCAGGGCCAGCCAGCGGCCGGCACCGTCCAGCGGCCGCAGGAGGAGGAACTCGACGCGGCCGCCGCCCGGGCGCCGGCCGTAGAGGCGGGCGGGGCGCACCCGCGTGTCGTTGAGCACCAGGCAATCGCCGGGCCGCAAGAAGCGGGGCAGGTCGCGGAAGCGGGCGTGCTGCCAGCGCCCGGTCCGGCGATCCACCACCATCAACCGGGACGCGTCGCGCTCGGGCAGCGGCCGTTGCGCGATCAGCTCGGGGGGAAGGTCGTAGTCGAACTCGTCGACGCGCACGGCGATCCCTTCCAGTGCGGGAATGACCTCCTTCAGGACAGTCAAACCGAATTATGGCACAATCCCGGCCCTAGTCGTCACGGCACAGGATGGACTCCAGCACGCCGCGCAGCAGGCCGCCGAGGTCGGAGCGGTCATCGTCCTCGTCGCGGGCACCGTTCCCGCGCCGGCGGGAATCATCTGCCTCATCCCGGTCGTCCCGGCAGTCGATGAGCCCGCCCCGGCTGCCGGGGTGTCCCGTCCGGGCACCGTCCTTCCGGTCCCCGCCACCGGCCCCGCGACCGCCGACCTGCTCCTTCTTGTGCTGGTGGCCCCGGTCCCGGCCGCCATCGTCGTCCCCGCCGGCGTGCCGGCCGGCGAGGCCGCCCCCCACCGCCCGTTGCGGCAGGGTGCTGATGGCCGTCCCGCCGCGGCCGTCGCCGCCGTCACCGCGGTTGTCGCGGCCGCCGCGCCGGTCACGCCCGGTGCCGCCGGTGTTGGCCCCGGGCCCGTGCTCGCCCGCCCGACCGCCCCGTTCCTCCCCGCGGCCGCCGCGCGGCGCCCGGGCCCGCCCGCTGCCGGCTTCCCGGCCGGCGCCGGGTCCGGAGGACTTCTCACCGGCGCCGTCCCGGGCCGGTTCCCCGTCCCGGCCGGGCGCGTCATCCCGCGGCAACCCGGCCAGGTCCAGCACACCCCCGCCGTCCAGCAACGCCTTCAAGACCCCGTCCACGGGGGCATCCGGCTTCCCGGGGCGCCACAGTTCCTCCCCCGGCACTTCCGCCAGCCGGCCCAGCACCCGGGTCAGGTCTTCCGGCGCGGGCGCCCGCGCCGCCGCTACCTGCCGGGCGGCCCAGAGCACCGAATAGGCCACGGAGAGCCGGCGCTGGCGGGCCACCCGCCCGAGGGACGGCCCCACCTCCGGGTCGTCCACCTGGATGACCGCCGGCCGGGCGGGCGATCCCCGCTCCTGCAGCAGGCCGTCGGCCTGCTGGCGGGCCCGGTGGACGGCCTCCCGCACCGCCGGCGGCAGCCCCTGCCCCGCCCTGAGCGGGGCGGCACCGATGAGCACCACGCCGGGCTCGGCGGCCACCGGGGCGCGGGTGGCGGCCCGGTCCACCAGCTGCAGGATGGCCCGGTCGACCGGCTGCCCCACCAGCCGCATTTCTTCTTCCACCAACTCGCCGGCACCGGCGTTGAGGGCCAGAACCTGCACCACCTCGCCGCCCTCCCCCGTCACCAGGCCCACGCTGCCCGCGCCGGTGTCCACGGTGACATAGCTGGTCTCGGCGGAAACCGGCGTCACCAGCCCGGCTGCCAGCACGGCCAGCAAGAGGGCGGCAGCGGCGGCCCAGGCCGCAGGCAGGCGCCACCAGGGCCGCCGGGGCGCTTCCTCCAACAGCACCTCCTGGCCCACCTGCCACCGCCGGCCGCGCAGGGGAACGCGCAGGAACTGGCCGCCTTCCCTGAGGACGACGGCACGATCACCATCGACTTCCAGCACGACCGCCTTCGTCCGCATCACCCACGCCTCCCGGCGCCGCCTGACCCGGCTGCCACCGCCACCGGCCGCAGCCTCCGGCCGCCCCGGCTCAGGACAGGTACTCCCGGAGGTACATGTAATCGCCCATCAGGATCAGCGCCACCGCCACGATGTACTTGCGCTGGCGTTCCAGCGTCTTGCGGGACACCCGCACCACGGGATCGGCCGCCAGTTCCCGCAAGGGCAGGGTGCGGTGCTTGAGCAGGGCCTCCCGGTATGCGGGCACGGCGGCCAGGCGCCGGGCCACCTCGATGGCCCGCTCCCGCGCGTCCTTGTGCTTCGGGGAGTTCTCCACCAGGTCGCTGAACCGGATCCCGAACGCCGCCAGTTCCTCCTGCAGGCGGAGGATCTCCTGCCTGCGCTCCCAGGCCTCCATCGCCAGGGCATGCCGGTCCAGGGCGGCCCGGACGTCGACCTGCTGGACCGGCTGCCCCTCCTCGCCGGCCGGCTCCAGGTCGCTGAAGGGCACGACCGTGGCCGCAGGCGCCTGCTTGCGGAAGTGATCGATCAGCCGCCTCCTGATTACTGTTTCGGCGAAAGAGGCGAAATTGTTGCCCCGGCGGGCGTCGAAGCGGTCGATGGCCTCGTTGAAGGCCAGCAGCCCGACGCTGATCTCCTCGTCCTGCCCCGCGTGCAGGTAGCGGCCGCACAGCCGCGACGCCACCTTGAGGACGAAGGGCGTGTAGGCCCGAATCAGCTCGTTCCGGGCCGCCGCGTCGCCCGCCTTGGCCTGGGCCAGCAGATCTCCGGTCTCCAGGGGGTTGGCTTGGGGGTTGGATGGCATGGACCCACCCCGTCCGCGCTCTCGGCCCTGGGCGCCCGCCGGCATCGCCGGTAGGCGGCCGGCATCACCGGCTCAGCGCCCGCGGAAGAGCAGATTCAGCAGGATCGTCAGCAGAAGACTCAACACCAGGGAGCTGGCCAGGGGAAAGAAGAACGTGAAATTGCCCCGGCGGACGACGATGTCGCCGGGAAGCCCCCCGAAGCCGATCCGGCCGGCCAGCATGATGACCAGCCCGAACAGGGCGATGCCGGCTCCGAGCAGCACCAGCCAGCGCCCGAGTTCCGAGAAGCCCATGTCGCCATCACCCGGCGCTATGGAATTCACAGCAAGCGTTGCTGTTCCACGCCCGCCCCCGCGCCGTCCCGGGCCCGGCCGCCCTCGTTCTCCAGCCAGGGCGGCACCGGCAGCCCCAGGTGTTCATAGGCGCGCCGGCCCAGAACCCGGCCCCGCGGGGTGCGCTGCAGGAAGCCCATCTGCATGAGGTAGGGCTCGTAGACGTCCTCGATGGTCTCCGCTTCCTCCCCGATGGCGGCGGCCAGCGTCTCCAGCCCCACCGGCCCCCCTCCGTAATGGTGGGCGAGGGTGCGCAGGAGCCGCCGGTCGGAACGGTCGAGGCCGCACTCGTCCACCTCCAGCAGCTCCAGGCCGGCCCGGGCCACCTCGGCCGTGATCACCCCGCCCGCCCGGACCTGGGCGAAGTCGCGCAGGCGGCGCAGCAAGCGGTTGGCCACCCGCGGCGTGCCGCGGGCCCGCCGCGCCACCTCCCGGGCCCCTTCCTCGTCGATGGCGATCCCCAGCAGGCGGGCGGAGCGGAGGACGATTTCCATCAATTCCTCTACCTGATAGTACTCGAGGCGCAGGAGCACCCCGAAGCGGTCGCGCAGCGGCCCCGTCAGCCGCCCGGCGCGCGTGGTGGCCCCCACCAGGGTGAAACGGGGCAGGTCGATGCGCAGCGAGCGGGCGGCGGGCCCCTTGCCGATGATCAGGTCCAGGGCGAAGTCCTCCATGGCCGGGTAGAGGATCTCCTCCACCGGCCGGGGCAGCCGGTGGATCTCATCGATGAAGAGCACGTCCCGCTCGTTGAGGTTGGTCAGCAAGGCCGCCAGGTCGCCCGCCCGCTCGATGGCGGGGCCGGAGGTCATGCGGAAGCCCACACCCAGCTCGCGGGCGATCACCTGCGCCAGCGAGGTCTTGCCCAGTCCCGGCGGGCCGTAGAGCAGGACGTGGTCCAGGGCCTCGCCCCGTTCCCGCGCCGCCTGGATGTAGATGGCCAGCTTCTCCTTGACCGCCTGCTGGCCGGGGAAATCGGCCAGCGACCGGGGCCGGAGGCTGGACTCGAGCGGCGCGTCCTCGTCCCGCATGCGGCTGCTGACCACACGTTCCTCTTCGATCACGGGTGCGTCCCTCCCAGGGCCCGGTTCGTCCGGCCGAGGGCGCGCAGCGCCTCACGGACCCAGACCTCGGCGGGTGCGTCCTCCCCGCCCAGCCGCGTCCTGGCCTGGGCCAGGGCTTCCGCCGCCTCGGACCGGGTATAGCCCAGGGCCTCCAGGGCGGCCAGGGCGTCGGCCAGCGGGCCGTCCCCGGCGGGCTCGCCGGCGGCCGCCGCCACGGGCCCCGCCACCCCGTCGGGGGCGGGCAGCTCGCCCAGGCGGTCCCGCAATTCGTTGAGCAGGCGCCGTGCCAGCTTGTTGCCCACGCCGGGCACGCGGGTGAGCAAGGCCGCGTCCTGCAAGGCGACGGCGCGCCGCAGCTCCTCCGGGGTCAGCACCGACAGGATCGCCAGGGCCAGCCGCGGCCCGACCCCGCTGACGCCGATCAGCGCGTCGAAGGCCGCCTGTTCCTCCGCGGTGGCAAAGCCGTACAGCGCCCACTGGTCCTCGCGCACGATCAGGCGCGTGCGCAGGAAGACCTCGCCCCCCGGCGGCGGCAGCCGGCGCTGGGTGTGGCGGGAGACGGCCACCCGGTAGCCCACCCCGCCCACATCGATCCAGGCCTCCTCGCCGTGGAGGCCCGCCAGTTCCCCGCGCAGGAAGGCGATCACGACCGCCACCCCCCGGCCGCCCGGGACCACACCGCGGTGCGGGCATGGGCGCAGCATACCGCCACCGCCAGGGCGTCGGCGGCGTCGTCGGGAACCGGCGGCCGGGGCAGGCCGAGGAGGGCCTGCACCATACGCTGCACCTGCTCCTTGCTGGCCCGCCCGTATCCGGCCACGGCCTGTTTAACCTCGTGGGGGGCGTATTCGTAAACCGGCAGGCCGGCCTCGGCGGCGGCCAGCAGGGCTACGCCGCGAGCCTGGCCCACGTGGATCACGCTGGTCAGGTTGCGATGGACGAACAGGCGCTCGACGGCCACCGCCTCGGGCTGGTAGCGCCTGATGAGCTCCTGAAGGTCGCGGAAGATGGCCTGCAGCCGCAGCTCCGGCGCCTCACCGGCCGGCGTTCGCACCGTGCCGTAAGCGACCGGCCGCAGCCCGTCGCCCGCGGCCTCCACGATCCCGAAGCCGGTGGTCGCCGTTCCCGGGTCGATGCCGAGGACCCGCACGCGCCCATCCCTCCCATCCTCTTAGCCTTCGACGGAGGGACAGGGGCTCCTCTGCTTGCACCAGAAGTTTCCAGGTGGATTTCCCACTCGAGGGGCCCAGCGGCCGGAACCCGGGCGCCGGAACCCGGGCCACGAAAGGCGATCCTTCCGGGCCACCGACATGACCGACATGACGGGCCACCGGCGCTGGCCATCAACTGGCCATCAAGGCGTCCGGCGGTATCAGGGGAGCAAGCTCTCGATGAGCTGCCAGGCGGCGTGATCGGTGGGCACGACCAGGCCCGTGGCCAGGCGGCGGCGATCGCCGGGCAGGAGGCGGGAGGCTTCGATCTCGGTCAACTGGCGCAGCGGGCCGCCGGTGCCGCGGCCGTAGTAGATGGCCACGTAGCCCTCGTGGATCCCCACAGTCCGGAACCGCAGCAGGTCCTGCGGGGGGCAGGGGCCGCCCACCTCCCGCCCCAGGACCAGCCGGCCACCGGAGTACTCGACCAGGCGCCAGGACGCCCGGCGGCGCAGAAGGTCGGCCAGCGTGCGGCCCGCCTCCGCCGGCCCCAGCGGCCGCTCGGTCTCCAGCACCATGCCGCAGTGCCGGTAATGGACCCGCTCCACCAGGCGCGTTTCCGGCGTCAGGGTCGCGTGCAGGGGCGGCCGCTGCGTCCAGGCGGCCGGGGCCGGGCCGCGGGACCCGGCTTCATGGCGCCAGAGGACAAGCCCGCCGGCGCCGGCCACCAGGACCAGCGCCAACAGGCCAGCCGCCGCCAACCTCCGCTTCCGCCGGTCGCCCACGCCCTTGCCTCCCGCGCCGCGAAAGGATTCCCGGCACAGGATGCCCCGCCCGCCATTGTCTCATCCCTCCGCGCCCAAGAAAAAAAGCGCGGCCGTTCCCGCGCGGGGTGCTTCTTCCTTCACAGGGCGAGAACCGGCCGGCGCCCGGCTGCTCCCGGTCCGGGACAGGTGCGGCTCAGGACCCGACCAGCAGTTCGTCGGGAAGCTCGAAGTTGCCGTAGATCTCCTGCACGTCGTCGTGGTCTTCCAGGGCGTCCAGCAGCCGCAGGAGCTGTTCGGCCTCCTTGCCCTCCACGCGGACCTCCGTCTTGGGCACCATGCGCAGCGCGGCATCCTGCACGGGCACGCCTGCCTTCTCCAGGGCCTCGCGCACTTCGTGCAGGTCGTCGGGGCTGGTGTAGATGATGTAACCGTCGTCCTCGCGCTTCATGTCCTCGGCGCCCGCCTCGACGGCGATGAGCAGGAGGTCGTCCTCCGAGGGCAGGGACTCGCCGGCGACGGTGATCACGCCCTTCCGGTCGAACATCCACGCGACGCAACCGCTCTCGCCCAGGTTCCCGCCGTGCTTGGCGAAGATATGGCGGATCTCTCCGGCGCTCCGGTTGCGGTTGTCGGTAAGGATCTCCAGCATCAGGGCGACGCCGCCAGGCCCGTAACCCTCGTAGATGAGCTCTTCGTACTCCTCCCCGCTGTCCAGCTCGCCGAGGCCGCGCTTGATGGCGCGCTCAATGTTCTCCGCGGGCATGCTGTACTGCCGCGCCCGCTCCAGCGCCATGCGCAGGCGCGGGTTGGCGTCGGGATCACCGCCGCCCTGCCGGACCGCGGTGATGATCTCCCGCGAGAGCTTGGAGAAGATCTTGCCCTTCTTCGCATCCTGTCGGGCCTTGCGGTGCTTGCGGTTCGCCCACTTTGAATGCCCGGCCATACTCGTTCCTCCCGGCAATCGGCGCTACGGAATGTAGCCAAACGAATCGACGAATAAATCCGACCGATATTTTAACACGGCCCGGGGGCACGGGTGTTCCCCGCCCGCCGGCGGAACACCCTCCGGGCGGACCACCCTCGCCCGCCCGGGCGCCGGCGCCACCGGACCGGCCAGGGGCTCAGGGTTCCTCCCCGATGAACGCGGCCAGGTCCTCCATCATGGACAGGTAGCGCTCGCCGGTGTCGGCCAGCACCGCCAGCACCCGCCGGCCCGGCCCGAGCTCGCGGGCCACCTGCCGGGCCGCCCAGGCCACCGCCCCCGACGAGATGCCCACCAGCAGCCCTTCCTCCCGCGCCAGCCGGCGCATGAAGCGGAAGGCGTCCTCGTCCGACACCGGGATGATGCGGTCGATGATGTCCCGGTTGAGCACGCGGGGCACGAAGCCGGCGCCGATGCCCTGGATGCGATGGGGGCCGGGCTCGCGTCCTGACAGCACCGCCGACGAAGCCGGCTCCACGGCCACCACCTGGCAGCCGGGCAGCTCCCGCTTCAGCACCTCGCCCACGCCCGTGAGCGTACCACCGGTGCCGACCCCGGCCACGAAGGCGTCGAGACGGCCGTCCATCTGCTCCAGGATCTCCCGCGCGGTGGTGCGGCGGTGGATCTCCGGATTGGCCGGGTTGTCGAACTGCATGGGCATGAAATACGTGGGGTGCTCGGCCACCAGTTCCTCCGCCTTGCGAATGGCGCCTCGCATGCCTTCGGCCCCGGGGGTCAGGACCAGCTCCGCCCCGTAGGCCCGGAACAGCGCCCGCCGTTCCAGCGACATGGTCTCGGGCATGACCAGAATCAGCCGGTACCCCTTGACCGCCGCCACCATCGCCAGGCCGATGCCCGTGTTGCCGCTGGTGGGCTCGACGATGGTGTAACCCGGCTTCAGCAGCCCTTCCCGCTCGGCCGCCTCGATCATGCTCCAGGCGATCCGGTCTTTCACCGAGCCGGCGGGATTAAACGACTCCAGCTTCACCCATACCTCGGCGCCATCCCGGTGGATCACCTTGTTCAGTCGCACCACCGGGGTCTGCCCGATCAACTGCAGGACGTCAGTCGCCACGCGACCGCCCGCTGAGGATCCCCGTTCCAAAATTCACGACCTCCCGTATCCAGTCGCCTTCAGGCATGTCCATGCGTGCGGCCCGCGCGCCCTACCCGCCTTGCCCTTCACCCGCGCGGGTCCGCTGGGGCCAACCGTGCCGCTACCGTGAGGATAGCAGAGCGCCGGCGGGGAACGAACGGGCACCCCGCTTCCCGCCCCAGCTCCGTGACACCCCGCGCAGGGAGGATCCCCCGGCGCGACGGGCCGGCTCCTGCTTAGGGGGACGAACCGGTGCCGGGTGCCGGCGAGCCGGTGCCGGGCGCCTGTGAGCCGGTACCCGGGGCGGAGGAACCGCCCGGCGACGACGGCGTCAGGGGCCAGGGGCCCACCCACGGGGGCACCTCACCGGGAATCACCGTGTCCACCAGGGGCACCGGTACCTCCACGGGCACCGTATCCCCATACAGAGGGATGGCCACCCGGATGCTGGTCCGGATCACCAGGTCGATGCTGTGACGGACCTGGTTGATGCCCGCCGACTCGAACCGGCTGCGGACGTCGATGTCCACGCGCCCCAGGGGCAACACCCGCACGGGGATGGCCGGGCCGCGGCCGGCCAGGAGCTCGCTGCCCAGGGCCGCACCGGCGGGAACGCGCACCGGTTCCTCGCGCAGCGCGTTGAGCCGTTCCTGCACGGCCCGCTGGACGCTGGCCTGCACCCGGACGATCAGCGGCGTGTTCACCTGCAGGAACACGGGCCGGCCCGCCTCGTAGCGGACGTGGACCACTTCCTCGGGCCGGTAGCGGCCGGCGACCTCCCGCTGCACCACCTCGGTGATGGCCTGGATGGCCCGGATCTCCGCCTCGCGGCGCGCAATCACCAGGAGGCCGGGCGCCAGCGCCCGCTCGAAAGCCAGCCCCGCGAGCAGAACGAGAACGGCCGCCAGCGCCAGCCGGGTCCCGGGACCCGTGCGCGGCAGCCGCCAGGGGTTCCGCCGGCGCACGTACGCCATATTGCTCACCCGCCCCGGAGCCCGGCGCCAGCCGGGCCCCGGGGCTATGTTTATGACGCCCGGCCGCCCAGGTGCACGCGCAGGCGGGCGAAACGCCGCTTCCCCACCTGCAGGACGGCCCCGTCGGCGATTCGCAGGCGGGCGTGGGGATCGCTGACGCGCTCGCCATCCAGGCGCACGGCCCCCTGGGTGATGAGCCGGCGGGCCTCGCTGTTGGAGGCGGCCATGCCGGTGTCACGGAGCAGGCGCACGGCGTCGATCTCGCCCGGGGCCACGGTCACTTCCGGCAACTCGCTGGGCAACTCCCCCCGGCTGAAGACTCGCAGGAATTCCTCCCGGGCGGCGTCGGCGGCCTCCTGCCCGTGGTACATGCGGACCAGGGCGTGGGCGAGGCGCAGCTTGGCGTCCCGCGGGTTGACCTCACCCGCCGCCATGCCCCGTTCCAGCCGCCGGATCTCGTCCAGGTCCAGGTCCGTGACCAGGGTCATGTACTTGACGATCAACTCGTCGGGAATCGACATCGTCTTGCCGAACATCTCGGCCGGCGGTTCGTCGATACCGATGTAGTTGCCCAGGCTCTTGGACATCTTTTCGCGGCCGTCGGTGCCCTCCAGGAGGGGCATGAGCAGGGCCACCTGGGGTTCCTGCCCGTACTCCCGCTGGATCTCGCGCCCGACCAGCAGGTTGAACTTCTGATCCGTGCCGCCCAGCTCCACGTCGGCCCGTACGGCCACCGAGTCGTAAGCCTGGGCCAGCGGATACAGGAACTCGTGGATGGCGATGGGCCGGCCCTCGCGGTACCGCTGGGCGAAATCGTCCCGCTCCAGCATGCGGGCCACCGTGTACCGGGCCGCCAGCTGGATCACGTCGACGAAGGTCAGCCGTCCCAGCCACTCGTTGTTGAACACGATCTCGGTACGGGCCGGGTCGAGGATCTTCCCCAGCTGCCGGGCGTAGGTGGCGGCGTTGGCGCGGACCTCTTCCTCGGTGAGCTGCGGGCGGGTCACCGACTTGCCGGTGGGGTCGCCGATGCGACCCGTGAAGTCACCGATGATCAGGACCACCTGGTGCCCCAGGTCCTGGAACTGCCTTAGCTTGCGCAACACCACCGTATGCCCGATGTGGATGTCGGGCGCCGTCGGGTCGAGCCCCAGCTTGACCCGCAGCGGCCGCCCCTCACGGCGGGCGCGGCGGAGCTTCTCCAGCAGTTCCTCCTCGGAGATGATCTCGGCCACCCCGCGGCGCAACTGCTCCAGTTGTTCCTCGGGTGCAAGCGCTGCCACTGGCGACGTCATGAACGCAGGCCTCTCCCGTTCCGCGAATTGCTGGCACGAAGGTAATATATGTGCCTAGCGAGTGGCAAGGTGCCGGCGGGGGGATCGGGCTGTCCACGTCGTATTCTTACCCCATGATATAATCGGCAAGGCGTCCACACCCCCACCCGGGGCTCGGGCCGGTGTTCCGGCCCGAGCACACGTTGCGTCACCGGTAGGGACGAACCCCGCGGCAGGGAGATGCCACGGGAGGCGTCACAGGGGCACCGGCCAGACCGCGGGAACCGCCGTAGCGAGCTGCCGTCGGAAGTGTTGGAAGCCGCCATTCGTCAAAGGTTTGGGGAGGGACATTCGTGTCCGGGTTCCAGCATCCACCGGCCGGCCGCGGCGCGGGCAGGACGGGCCGCCCGCAGCGGCGCAAGCCGCTGTGGCGGCGCATCCGCTGGCTGCGCCTGTTCCTCTTCCTGATCTTCCTGTTGGGGATCAGCGGGACGGTGCTGGCTGCCGGTTTCCTGATGGGGGCGGTGCGGGCGATGGGCCCCATTACCGCCCTGCGCCCGGAGGTGGCCCAGACTTCCTTTATTTATGATCGGAACGGCGAGCTGCTCACCGAGATCCACGGCCCCGAAAACCGCATCGTGGTGCCCCTGGAGCAGATCCCCGAGCATGTCCGCCAGGCCTTCATCGCCATCGAGGACGAGCGCTTCTACAAGCATTTCGGTGTCGACCCCATCGGTATCGCCCGGGCGCTCTGGAACAACCTGCGGGGCGGGCACCTGCAGGGCGCCAGCACCATCACCCAGCAGCTGGCGCGCAGCGCCTTCCTGACCCAGGACCGGACCTGGCGGCGCAAGATCCAGGAGGCGATCCTGGCCATCGAGCTGGAGCGCCGTTTCACCAAGGACGAGATCCTGGAGATGTACCTGAACCAGATCTACTTCGGGAACGGCGCTTACGGCATCCAGGCCGCCGCCTACACCTACTTCGGGAAGCCGGTGGAGGAGCTCACCCTGGCCGAGGGTGCGGTGCTGGCCGGGATCCCGAAGAACCCGTCGGCCTACCCGCCCCCGCCCATCCCGGAAGCGGGCGAGGAGAAGGAAACGGATGAGAAAGCCGCCCGCAACGGCCGCTGGCGCGAGCGGCAGCAGCTGGTCCTGGCCAAGATGCGGGACCTGGGGATGATCTCCGAGGAGCAGTACCAGCAGGCCCTGAAGGAGGACGTGCTGGGCAACCGGCCCAAGGTCAACGTCCAGCGCCAGCGGCGGAACCTCGATGTCTTCGGCCATTTCGTAGATTACGTCATCCAGGAAACCACCCAACACTTGAAACAGCAGTTTATGACCCGCGATGGGCTGGGTGAGGCGGAAGCCGAACGGCGCGCCCAAGATCTTCTGTACAAGGGCGGGCTGCGCATTTACACCACCATCGATCCCAGACTCCAGGAGGCCGCCTTTGAGGCCCAGGAACGCCACCTGAATGCCCTGGGGTACAAGAAACCGACAGCGGACGACCCGGAGCGCGGCCCCCAGGTAGGTGCCGTTCTCATTGACGTCGAGCAGGCCCAGATCGTGGCCATGGTCGGTGGACGCTCCTACGACGCGCGTCCGGGCGCCAAGCTACTGAACCGGGCACTTCGCCCGCAACCCCTCGGCTCGGCAACGAAGCCCCTGACTGCCTACGGCCCGGCCATAGCCCACGGGCTGACGGCGGCCACGGTGGTGGATGACGTGCGTCTGGTCGTCCCCTCGGGGGGCGGGAGGAAGCCGATCGGGAACTACGATGGTCGGTACTTCGGATATACACCCTTCCGCTTTGGCCTCAAACGATCCATCAACATCGTGGCCGTGCGCGCAGTGCAGCTGGTGGGAGTGGACAAGGCGTGGGAATTCGGGCGGAAACTCGGCCTGCCCCTGGTGGAGAAAGATAAGGATCTCTCACCGCTGGGTCTCGGTGCGTACACCAACGGTGTCACGCCGCTCCAGGTCGCGGACGCCTACGCCACGCTGGCACGCGGTGGCGTCCGGGTCCCGGCCTACGCGGTGACGGAGATCAAGGACGCCGAGGGGCGCGTGCTATACAAGCACCAGCCCAAGAAGGAACCGGTGATGGACGAGCGGGTCGCCTACATCATCGCCGACATGATGCGGGAGGTGATGGAGCCGCACCGCTTCCCCACCGGGTCCGAGTTGTACAGCCCGTCCAGCGGTACGGGGTACCAGGTGCACAACCGGTACTTCCGCCGCCCGGCCGCAGGCAAGACGGGCACCCATCAGCAGACGGACGTCTGGTTTGTCGGCTTCACCCCGCAGTACGCGGCGGCTGTCTGGGTCGGTTATGACCGCAACAAGGAGCTGCGCAGCGATGCCTTCGGCAGCACCGTGCCCGGCCCGATCTGGGGCCGCATCATGGCCGCCGCCCATCAGGGGAAGCCGGTGCGGTGGTTCGACCAGCCGCGGGGTATCGTCAGCGCCACGGTGTGCGCCAACACCGGCATGCTGCCCGGGCCCAACTGCCCGCAGGAGCTGCAGTACCGGGAGATCTTCATCGCCGGTACGCAGCCTAGGGAGGCGGAGAACCTGTGGGTGAAGCTGCAGGTCTGCGCCGAGAACCCGGACCTGCTGTACGCGCCCAATTGCAACTGCACGCCGGTGGAGCGGGCGTTCTTCAACCGGGACGCGGCGGAACTGCCGCCGGGCGCCCCGCAGCCGCGGGA
>DATCKH010000016.1:0-19470 GCA_036562425.1 Thermaerobacter sp.
CCGCGCCGGAAAGCCGCCACCGGGTCACTGACGGGCACGCCGTCGGTGACGAAGGCCTCGCCGTAGCGCACGCCGATGCGCATTCCGTAGTGGCGGGCGCGGACGGCCGCCGCCTCCAGGTAGTCCTCGACACCGAAGTACTTGTGGTCGATGGGGGCGGCGGGCTCGACGAACTGGCTGGTGAAGGCCCGCATCGCCTCCAGCTTGCCCTCGAAGCTGTCCGTGATGTCCACCACGAAACTGGGCTCCACCCACTCGTTGACGGGGAAGAAGATCAGGGCGTCCACCAGGTGATAGGGAACGCCCAGGTCCAGGTTGCGGAGCCCCGCCTGGAAGACCGCCCGGCGAACCAGGGCATGGGCCTCACGGTGATCGGGGTGCCGGTCCTCGCCGTGGTGGGTGAACACGAGCCGCGGCTGCGCCCGCCGGATGAGCTCCGCCAGCTTCCGGCCCAGGGCGGGGGAGTCGTCGATGCGGTTGTCGCCCAGGTTGAGGTTGGCCCGGAACCGGGCGCCGTAGACGGCGGCGGCCGCGGCGGCTTCCTCCGCCCGCCGTTCGGCCGTGCCCTTGCTGCCCAGTTCGCCGCGGGTGAGGTCGATCACCCCGATGGAGTAGCCCAGCCGGTGAAGCTTCACCAGGGTACCACCCATGCCGATCTCGGCGTCGTCGGGATGGGCACCGATGACCAGCACGTCCACCGGCACGGGCTCGCGCGAGAGTTCCCGGGTCAACGCGCCATCGCTCCTTTCCTTGCGGTTCCTTCGGTCGCCCCGCCTTCACCGGCCCTCGGCCGCACCGGCGCGCCCGCCGTGGAGCTCGCCGCGGACCTCATGACCGGTGTCCGGTCTCATCGCCCCGCCGGATAGCAGGCCGGGGCCCGGCGCCGTGACCCGCCCCGGTCCTCACGGCCGGTGCCCGCCCCCGTCGCCCGCCCCGGCCGCCCGCAGGGCCTCCAGGGCTGCCCAGGCGACAAACCCGGCACAGGTGGCGAAGGCGGGGCCGGTACGCACGCGTCCCGTCTCGGCATCAAACGTCTCGCAAGCGAAACCCGAGTCCAGGGGCGCCTCGGCCAGCAGTTCGAGGTAATGCCGGCGGCCGTTGAGCAGCCCGGCCGCCACGCTCAGCAGCCAGGGATGGCGGGCGTGGGGGCAGGTCGGCGTTGCGAACCTGCCGGGTGGCGGCCCGTACGGGTTGTGAGGGGAGTAGATCCAGCGAACCGTGTTTTCGTAAACGTGCCGCACGTCCACAGGATCACCCGCCGCCGGCCGGGCGAAGCCGTAGGGGCCCAGCAGTTCCAGGGTACCCGGCGGTTCGTCATAGCAAACCGGCCGCGGGTCGGGCGGCCCATCCACCGCCCAGGCGAACATGGGGCCGAAGGGACCCTGGACCACGCACCGTGCCAGCACCGCCTGCCGCGTGTGCGCCGCACAGGCTTCCAGGCGGGCCGGCTCCCACCCATCGGCCCCGGAGCCCGTGCCCGCCAGCCCTCGCCCGGCGCCGGGCAGCGCCCGCACCGCCGCGGCCAGGGCGGCCAGGGCCTGGGCGTACAGAGCATTATCGTAGGTGACGAAGGGGCGCTGGGCGGGATCGTCCGACGGCAGCAGAAACGTCCGGATGAGCCCCGTGGCGGGGTCCCGCTGGGCCTCGGCGGCGGCCAGCACCGCCCGCAGGCCGTCGCGGACGGCCGGTTCTTCCAGGATCGTGGCGTCCGCCGTGGCCCGCAGGTAGCGGGCCAGAGCCAGCGGCCAGGCGGCTGCCTGATCCAGCTCCCAGCCCGGGTAGAGAACCGTGCCGTCCAGGTACTGGCTGTGTTCCCCCGGATGCCGGGTGTAGCGCGCGAAGGCGGCGGCCAGCAGCTCCCGGGCCAGGGCCGGGTCCAGTTCCAGCACCGCCGGGTAGGCCCACAGCAGGCTGTCCCGGGACCAGTGGGCGCCGCTGACATAGTAGCGGGGGCTGCGGGAGGTCAGGTGGACCCAGCGGTCGCCGTCCAGGGTGCGGCCGTGGGCGAAGAACAGGGCGAACCAGAGGTTACGGCGGATACGCTCCGCCAGCCGCTCCGCCACCGCGTCCGGGAGGCCGGCCGCCCGCGCCAGGGCGTCCATCCCGCCCGGAGGCCGCGCCAGGGGGTCCCGGGCGCGCAGCCAGCGGGTGGCGTGGTCCATCAGCGCGGCGAACCCGCGCCGGGCCAGATCGACGGCCGTGGTGGCGGCACCGTCGCTTTCGGGGGCCAGGCCGCAGTATACCACCAGCTCACCGGTCCCGGCGGGCGCCCACAAAGTGGCCTCTCTGCGGGCCAGGTCGACATCCGCTTCCTCCCCGCCGCCCCGCAACGCCAGGGCGGCCAGCGGCAGGCCCGCCCCGGCCTCCAGCACCACGGAGCGCGTCCACCCGTGGTAGAAGAAGTCGTTGGGGCCGGGCAGGGGCCGCCGGTTGTAGATGGTGCGGTACGTGGCGCCGGCGCGCACCCGCAGCCCGAGGCGGGTGCCGGCGGCACCCGGCGGCTCAAGGCGAAGGCGGACCAGGAAACCCCGGTAGCCCGGCGGTGCCAGCCACGTCACCTCCAGCCGCCCGCCCCTGCCAACCCGGGCCGACCACCGCGGGATCCAGCCCGCTTCGTAGGTCACCCGCCCATCCTGTAACGGTTGGAAGCTCCCGCCGGCTTCCACCACCGGTTCCAGCAGGGCGCCCGGCCCTGCGCGGTCGCCCGTGAACTCCACCAGCGCCCGGGCAGCCTCGCTCAGGGCGCCGCAGGATACGCAGGCGCCGCTCCGGGGGTCGATCTCGGGCAACGAGACCCACTCGTTGCCCGTCACGGCCACGGGCGGGACGCCGGTCAGCTCTTCCGGTACCGTCAGAATGGGCTCGCCCGCCGCGGGCGGGGGCACGGAGCTCGCCCTCCTTGTCTTCCCTCGCCGGTTAGGCTGCTGGCTGGCTTTCTTCCTGCGTCCCTTCGTCCTCGTCCAGGGTGCCTTCCTCCGGCTCGCCTGCGTCCAGCACGGCCTTCTCCAGCCCGGGTGCCTCTGGCCGTTCTTCCCCCGGCCATTACCCGGCTATTACCTTTCCGCGGCCCCGGCTGTAACCCTGCCGGCGGGCGCCCCGCCGCATACCGCGGGAAGGCCGGAGAAAGACTGAACAGCCGGGCCGCGTGCCGGGGCGGCGAGGAGCCCGCGGGAAGCCGTGAGGGGGTGGCCGGGTGATTCGGGTCTGGCACTGGTCGGCGGAAGGGTTGCGGGAGGAACCGGCGACAGCGCTGGAGGATGGCGCCGGTTCCCGGGACGAAAGCCGGCGTGACACCCGGCGCGGCCCCGGGGTGGGTGGCCGGCACGACACCCGGCGCGGCTCCGGGGACGGTGGCCGGGACGGTACCCAGCACGGCGGGGGCAGTACCCGGGACACCGTCGTCTGGATCGACGTGCGCTCCCCGGAACGGGCGGACTGGGAGGCGCTGCGCCGCCACTACGACCTGAGCCCGGTGCTCTGGAACCGACTCCAGGCCGGTCACACCAGCTACGGCATCGCCGCCACCAGTGGGACGGCGATCTTCGGCGTCACCCTGCCCGGCGGGCGCCCCTGCCTGTTCCTGTGGACGGGCGGGACGGTGGCCACCATCTGCACCGAGGAACCGGCCGGATGGGCTCGCCTGCGCCAGCGGCTGGCGGCCGGCGGGGACGGCCTGCCCCGCTCCGCCGGCTGGCTGCTCTACTTCCTGCTGGAGGAGATCCTCCACAGCTATGGTGACGACGTGCAGCGGCTCGAGCGGCGCCTGGAGCCTGTAGAGGAGCGGTTCCTCCGGGACGCCGACGGGCGCGAGCAGGGCCCTGCGGACGGCCAGAGCGGCCCGGCGAGCCGGCCGGTGCGGGCCGGGTCGGGGCGACGCCGGCGGCGCAACACCTTCGGGACCGGTCCGGACGGAATTCCCGTGCTGAGCGTGCTCCACAGGCGGGCGGGCCAGCTCCAGCGGCGCGTCAACAGCCTTGCTGAGGCCCTGGACCGGCTGCTGGAGCACAACTACAACAACCACAACGGCGACCGGGAGGGGGACCCGGCCCGGGAAATGCGGCCCTACCTCCGGGCCCTGCGCGACCATGCGCGCCGGCTGGCCGGCCGGCTGGACAACGTGCGCGAGCTGGTGGTGACGCTGATGAACCTCCACCTGGCCCTGGCCGCCGAGCGGACGAACCGCCTGATCCTGCGGCTGACGGTGCTGAACACGATCTTCCTGCCCCTCACCTTCCTGACGGGAATCTACGGCATGAACTTCCGCCACATGCCGGAGCTGGACGT
Organism: Thermaerobacter sp.; assembly: GCA_036562425.1. GTDB lineage: Bacteria > Bacillota > Sulfobacillia > Thermaerobacterales > Thermaerobacteraceae > ZC4RG37. The sequence goes on from DATCKH010000016.1 coordinate 4,285, forward strand.
CCCCTGGGCCTATCCCGCCCTGCTGGCCTTTATGCTGGTGCTGGGCCTCTCCCTGTGGTGGTTCTTCCGGCGGGAGTACGAGTAAGCGAACGCGCCGGCCCGCTGGTGCGGGACCGGCGCGCTGCCGCTGGCGTGGATTTACGTGGATCAGTCCATAAGCCGCCCGGGCAGGGCCGTGGACCGCAGGGGCCGTCACCTTGCCCCCGCCGCGGCCCGGGAGCCCTCCTCCCAGATGGGCGTGCCGTGGCTGCGGGCGTACTGGCGGAAGTCCTCCATGAGCTGGCGCGTGATGGGGCCGGGGCGCCCGTCGCCCAGCCGCCGGCCGTCCACCTCCACCACCGGGCACACCTCGGCGGCGGTGCCGGTGATGAAGCACTCGTCGGCGATGTAGAGGTCGTGGCGGGTGAACACGGCCTCTTCCACGGGGATGCCGCGCTGCCGGGCCAGTTCCATGACGGTGTCCCGGGTGATGCCCTGCAGGATGCCCAGGTAGGGCGGCGGGGTCAGCACCCGGCCGCGGCGAACGATGAAGATGTTGTCGCCGGTGCACTCGGCCACGTACCCCTCGTCGTTGAGCATGACCACTTCCGCGTAACCGGCCAGGTTGGCTTCCAGCCGCGCCAGGATGTTGTTGAGATAGTTGAGAGACTTGACGCGCGGATTCAGCGCGGCGGGGGAGACGCGCCGCGTGGCCACGGTCATGACCTTCATCCCCGTCTCGTACAGCTCGGCGGGGTAGAGGGCCAGCCGGTCGGCGATGATGACGACGTTGGGACGCGGGCACTTGCGCGGGTCGATGCCGAGGTCGCCCGGCCCGCGGGAAACCACGACGCGTATGTACGCCTCGGACAACTGATTGCGCCGGCAGGTTTCCAGAACGGCCGCGGCCATCTCCTCCGGCGTCATGGGGATCTCCAGCATGATGGCGTGGGCCGACTCGTAAAGCCGCTGAATGTGCTCATCCAGCTTGAACACGCGGCCGTTGTACGCCCGGATGCCCTCGAAGACGCCGTCCCCGTAAAGGAAGCCGTGGTCGAACACGGACACGGTCGCCTGTTCTTTGGGGACGAACCGGCCGTTCACGTAGACCAGCATGGCGGTCGGACCCCCTCCGTACCGAACGCGGAAGGAATATGTTAGCGTCGAAATTACCACGGAAGAACAACACGGTCAAGCAAGAAGCCACCCTTTTGCGACGAACTTCACAATTGATGCAGCGCGACGAACCTCCATGAGACACGACGCAGGCCCATGCGGCCGGCCGGGGCCGGCAGCCCCGCACGGCCGGCAGGCCCGCACGTCGAGGGGGCGCGATCGTGACGGCGGAATGGACCTTCCTGGATCACACCTTCCGCATCGGCGAGGAGACGCTGCCTTACGTGAGGCAAGGGCTGAACGCGGAAACGGCCCAGAAGATCTGCGAGATCATCCGCGACATCGCTGAGGTGGACGCGGTGGCGGTGACGGACCGGGAGACCATCCTGGGCTATGCCGGCGTCGGCTGCCCGTTCATGGTCCGCCACCAGCCGATCCTGACCGATGCTACCCGCAACGTGCTGGCCACCGGCCGCCTGCGCCTGGTCACGTCCAAGGCCGAGTTCGAGTGCCCCATCGAGGGCTGCCCGTGCCCGTTGCAGGCGGCGGTGATCGCGCCGCTGAAGGTACGCGACCAGGTGGTGGGCACGCTCAAGCTCTACCGCACCCACACCAACGACATTCCTGGCCTGGTCCACCGGTTGGGAGCGGGCATCGCCCAGCTGCTGAGCCTGCAGATGGAACTGGCCGAGGCGGAGCGCCTGCGGGAACTGGCCGCCCGCGCCCGCCTGGAGGCGCTGCAGGCGCAGATCCGGCCCCATTTCCTCTTCAACACGCTGAACACGGTGCTCATGTTCAGCCGTACCGACCCGGACCGGGCGCGGGACCTGCTGGTCAAGCTGGCGGTGTTCCTCCGGCGGGCGCTGACCGTGCGGGACGAGTTCATCCGCCTGGAGGACGAGCTGGAATACGTGCAGATGTACCTGGAGATCGAGCAGGCCCGCTTCGGCGAGAACTTGCGGTTCCGGGTGCGCATCGACCCGCGGGCCTTCGGATGCCTGGTGCCGGTGCTCACCATCCAGCCCCTGGTGGAGAACGCCGTGGTCCACGGCCTGGCGCCCCGGGAGGGGGGCGGCCGGCTGGAGGTGGCGGCCCGCCTGCGCGGGAAGAACCTGCACGTGGTCGTGGCCGACACCGGCGTGGGCATTCCGCCCGGCATCCGCCGGGAGATCTTCCGCCCCGGCGTGGGCAAGGGCATGGGCCTGGGCCTGTCCAACGTGAACCAGCGGCTGGTGGGCCTCTACGGTGAAAACCACGGCCTGCGGGTCCGCAGCGTGCCGGGCCGCGGCACCATCGTCCGGCTCGTGATTCCCGCGCGGCGGGATCAGGCCGGCGCCAGGAAGGGGGAGGAGCAGGCATGACCAGGGAGGTGGCCGCGGAATCCAACCGGACGGGTCGCGTGCTGCGCGTGCTGATCGTGGACGATGAGTACCCCGCCCGGGCCGAGCTCCGCTACCGCCTGAGCCGGGAGCCCGACGTGGAGATCACCGGCGAGGCGGCGACGGCGCGGGAGGCCATGCGGCTGATCGAGGCGCTAGACTACGACGTGGTGTTCCTGGACATCGCCATGCCCGGTCTCTCCGGGCTGGAACTGGCCGCGCGCCTGAAGAGCCGGCCCAACGCGCCTTACGTGGTGTTCACCACCGCCTACGACGAGTACGCGGTCAAGGCCTTTGAGGCGCGGGCCCTGGACTACCTTCTCAAGCCCTTCAGCGACGACCGCCTGCGGGAAGCCCTGGACCGCGTGCGGGAGCGGCTGCGGGCGGCCGGGGGCGCGGTCTCAGGCGCCACCGCCCGTGAGGCGGCCGGTGGCCAGGGCGAGGCGGGACCGGCGGCCGGCGGCCGGCCCCGGCCCCGCGCCCGCTGGGTCATGGGGGTCCGGGACGATGCCGCCGTTCCCATCCCCGTGGAAGATGTGGTCTTCGCGGTGGCCGAGAACGATCAGGTCTTCGTACACACCGCCACCCACCGCTATCCCACGCGTTACACGCTGCGGGAGCTGGAGGAACTGCTGCCCCCCGACCGGTTCTTCCGGTGTCACCGCGGCTACATCGTCAACTTGCGCAAGGTGCGGGAGATCAGCCCCTTCTTCAACGGCACCTACAACCTGACGGTGATCCACGCCAACCAGCCGGTGACCATCCCCGTGGCCCGCAGCCGCGTGCCCGAGCTCAAGCGGCACTTCTGGCCGGAAGAAGCGGCGGGTGACCGGTAGCCGGCGCGGAGGGGTGCCCCCGCCCCGGAAGGGCGCCGCCGGCCCGCCAGGGCGCCCGCGGCCGGGCCGGCCCGGGAACCTGCGGCGCGGCCCGGACCGGCCGGCCCGTCACGGCTGCCTGTTCCGGGCCCGGCCGCCCTCGCGCGGGGTCATGGTTTACAATGGAACAAGATCGCCGGCTCCGATTGCGGGGGAGTTCGATGACCAACGATCCCGTCTTCGTCATGGCTGCGACCAACGCCCTGATCAACACCGTCAGCGCCGTGGTGATCTACAGGGCGGTGCAACGCATCCGCTCTCGCGATATCCCCGGTCACCGGCGCCTGATGCTCATCGCCACGTTGTTGCAGGCGCTCTTTCTGGTGATCTACCTGACCAAGGCATATCTCTACGGGACGACCCCTTTCGAGGGCGATCCCCGCATCCGCGCGGTGTACCTGGTGGTCCTGGCGGCCCACACGCTGGCCGCCACCGTCACGGCCCCCCTGGTGCTGGTGGCCCTGGTCCGGGCCCTGCGGGGCCAGTATGACCGGCACCGGCGGGTGGCCCGCTGGGCGTACCCGGTGTGGTTCTTCACGTCGGTGACCGGCCCCATCACCTTCGCCATGCTGTATGCCTTCGGGCGGCCCGGCTACGGCGTGCAGGCGCTGGTGGCGTGGTTGCGCGCGGCCCTGTGAGTGCCACACCCCCGTGGCCCCCCGCCCGCGGGCGGCCGTGAGGGCAGGCGCATTCAGGGGTGCCGGGCCCCCCGGCGCGAGACCGAGCCGAGTCAAGCGGGAGAGGAAGGCGCGGTGCAAGGGACGGAAAACCGGGACGGTCAACCCGCTGCCGTCGAGGTGGAGAACCTGACCCGGCGCTTCGGTGCCACCGAGGCTGTGCGCGGCATCTCCTTCTCCGTCCGTCCGGGCGAGATCTTCGGCCTGCTGGGCCCCAACGGTGCGGGCAAGACGACCACCATCAAGATCCTCCTGTCGCTCCTGCCGCCCACGTCGGGCACCGCCCGCATCCTGGGCATCGACGTGACCCGCGAGCCGGCGCGGGTGCGGCGGCGCATCGGCTGGGTGCCCCAGGAGACGGCCGTGGACCCGCTGCTGACCGGCCGGGAGAACCTGCTCCTGGCGGCGGGCATGTACCACCTGCCGCCCGCCGAGGCGGCCCGCCGCGTGGACGAGCTCCTGGCCCTGGTGGAGCTGGATGGGGCGGCGGACCGCGTCGCCCGCGAGTACTCGGGCGGGATGCGGAAGCGCCTGGACCTGGCCATGGGCCTGGTCCACCGGCCCGCCGTGCTGTTCCTGGACGAGCCGACCCTGGGCCTGGACATCCAGACCCGCCGGCGCCTGTGGCGTTACATCGAATCCTTCCGCCAGCTGGGGACGACGATCTTCCTCACGACCCACTACCTGGAGGAGGCCGACCGCCTCTGCGACCGCGTGGCCATCATCGACCGGGGGCACATCCGCGCCCTGGATACGCCCGAGCGGCTCAAGGCCCGGTACGCCGGCGAGACCCTGCGCCTGCGGCTGGCGGCGGGCACCCCGAGGGGCGCGGCGGAGGAACTGGCCCGCGCCCTGGCGGCGGCGCCGGAGGTGCTGGAGGTACGCCTGCCGGCGCGAGGCGGTGACGGGGTGCCCGCCGGCGGCGGGGAACCGGTCGCCGGCGGTGAAGGCGAGGAGTGGTGGTTGCGGGTGAACGGGCACGTGGCCGCCCTGCGGCGGGTGCTGGATGCCGCCGAGCGAGCGGGGGTCGTCCTGGAGGCGGTCGAACCCGGCCGGGCGACCCTGGATGACGTGTTCCTGGCCGTGACCGGCCACTCCCTGCGGGAAGGGGAGGAGGCGGGGGCATGAGCTCGCCCTTCTGGCTGGAGAACCGCATGTTGCTCATGCGCTGGGTCTACCGGCTGCGCCGGGAGCCGCTGACGCTGCTGGCGACGGTCCTGCAGCCCGTCCTCTGGCTGCTATTGTTCGGCCACCTGCTGTCCCGCATGGCGGCGGGGGACGTTCCCGGCGGCGACTACCTCACCTTCATGACCGCCGGCGCCATGGTCATGACGGTCTTCAACGGCGCCATCAACGGCGGCGTCGAACTGCTCTTCGACCGCGAGACCGGCTTCCTCCAGCGCCTGCTGGCGGCTCCCATCAACCGCCTGTCCATCGTCACCAGCCGCTTTACCTATATCGTGGCGGTGAGCACGCTGCAGAACCTGCTGATCGCCCTGACCGCCTACCTCCTGGGGGTGCGCTTCGCCACCGGCCTCTTGGGCCTGCTGGCGGCCCTGGGCATCGGTGCCCTGTTCGGCGCCGGCGTGGCGACCCTCTCCATCGCCCTGGCCTTCTCCGTCCGCCGGCACCCGGAGTTCTTCACCATCACCGCCTTCCTCAGCCTGCCCCTCCTGTTCCTCAGCACGGCCCTGGCACCCCTGGAGTTGATGCCGGCCTGGATGCAGTGGCTGGCGCGGCTCAACCCGATGACCTACGCCATCGAGGCCACTCGTACCCTGGTTCTGGAAGGTTGGAACATCGCCGCGACCGGGTCCATGCTGGCGGGCCTCCTGGCCTTTGACGCCCTGGCATTGCTGGTTGCCGCCCGCGTCCTGCGCCGGGGGCTGGCCTGAGGGGACCCGGCCCGCTCCGGTGGGTGGGCCCGGTTCCCGGGCGAGGAGCCGGCCGCCGGGGATGGGGTGCCAGCCGCCTGTGTGGCGCCGGTGTTCGCCGGTGGAGGGGAGGGACGGACGGATGCGATTCGTCGTCTTCGGCGGGGCCGGCGACATGGGCCGGCGCGTGGCCCGCGAGCTGGCGGTGACGCCCGGGACCGAGAGGGTCACGCTGGCCGACCGCAACCTGGCCGCCGCCCGGGCCGTGCGGGATCGCCTGGCCGCCGACCCCGCGGTGAGCTGCCAGGTGGTGGCCGAGGGCGTGGACGTCCTGGACCACGCCGCGGTGGTGGACCTGATGCGCCGGCACGACGTGGCGGTGGGGGCTGCCGGTCCCTTCTACCTGTTGGAAGAACCGCTGGTGCGGGCGGCCATTGCCGCCCGCTGCCCCTACGTGAGCCTCTGCGACGACCACGACGCCGCCGCCCGCGTGCTGGCCCTGGATGACGAGGCGCGGGCGGCGGGCGTACCGGTGCTGACCGGTCTGGGCTGGACGCCGGGACTCACCAACCTGTGCGTCCGCCACGCCGCCGGCCTGCTGGACGAGGTCGAGGTGGCCCGCATCGCGTGGGCGGGCGGGTCGGCGGACGCCGAGGGGGCGGCGGTGGTCCTCCACACCATGCACATCTTCGCCGGCCTTGTCACCACCTACGCAGCGGGCCGCTGGGTCGAAGTGCCCGCCGGCACGGAGCCGGAGCGCGTGGTCTTTCCAGAGCCCGTGGGGCCGGTGACCGTGTTTCACGTGGGCCACCCCGAACCCCTTACCCTGCCCCGCTTTGTCCCGGGCCTGCGGGAAGCCCGGCTCAAGGGCGGGCTGCGGGAGCCCGTTCTCAACAGCCTGGCCGCGGCCCTCGGCCGCCTGGGCGTGACGGCCACCCACGCCCGGCGCCGCCGGCTGGCGGCGCTGCTGGCGCCTTTGCTGCCGGTGCTGGCGCGGCTGGGTCCCCCGCCCGTGCGGGCGTCGGGGCTGGTGGTCCGCGTGCGCGGGTGGAAGCAGGGGCAGCCGGTGGAGCTTGTCTACTCCGCCGCGGCGCCCATGGCCGACCTGACGGCGGTGCCCCTGGCCCTGGGCGCGCTGTGGATGGCGCGGGGGCGGATCCGGGCGCGGGGCGTGTTCGCCCCTGAAGCGGACGGCGGTCCGGACCCGGAAGCCTTCTTCCGCGAGTTGGAAGACCGCGGCGTGCGGGTGCAGCGGCCGGCTGAGCAGGGCCATTGACGGCCGCCCGGTGGACCGGTACGCTGTTATCAAACGACTGTTTGTTGGGCGCTGCGATTACTTAAGAGCAAGGAGCGCACCATGCCCCGTACAAGTAGTCGTCGCGAGGAAATCCTGGCCGTGGCGGGTGAGCTCTTCCGGCAGAAGGGCTACCACGCCACGTCGATGCAGGATATCGCGGAGCGCCTGCGACTTCAACGCGGCAGCCTCTACGCCCACATCGACAGTAAGGAAGAACTGCTCTTCGAAATCGTCGACCGCGCCGCGGGGCGGTTCCTGGATGCCATCGAACAGGCCCGGCGCTCGGGGCGGACCCCCGCCGAGCAGCTGCGCCTGGCGCTCAGGGCCCACATGACCGTGCTGGCCGAGTACCGGGATACCGCCACGGTCTTCTTCCACGAGTGGCGGTTCCTCCGCGAAGAGCTGCGCCGGCGGATCCTGGAGAAGCGGGACCTGTACGAGCAGCGCTGGCGCCAGATCATCGCGGAGGGAGTGGAGCGGGGCGAGTTCCGCCCGGTGGATGAGCGCTTCGGCGCCCTGCTGGCGCTGTCGGCGGTCAACTGGGCGTATCACTGGTACTCGCCCGAGGGCCCGCTGTCGCCGGAGCAGGTGGCGGATCAATTCGCGGACCTGATCCTGGACGGCCTGCGCGCAGCGTAAACTTCGTCAAGAGGTTTCGTCAAGAAGTTGAGAGAGAAATTGGGAAAGGTTTGCACAGGCTTGGGGAAGCGTCAGCAGTCTGAGGGCGGCTTGTCATGGGGTGACGTCCCGGGGAGGGTGCCCGGTTCACGGGCCCCGGGACGTCCGCGCGCGAGGGGAGAGCGGTAGCGGCCCCGTTCGGAGGCACCGGCACCGGCGCGAGGAAGACGCCGGGCCGGTGCCGGCCGGGCGGGGCCGTTGTGCTGCAGGCCCGTCACGATGGCGGGGCGATTGGTGCGGAGGGAAGGTGGGGAGATGGCGAGGGAGCCTTCGCGGGAAGGACACGGGGCGCCGGCGAGCCCTGGCGGGAGCGCGACGGCGGCCGGGCTGCTGGCCGTGGCGGGCGCGGGCACCATGGGCACGGGGATCGCCCGGGTAGCTGCCCGGGCCGGCTTCCGGGTGCTGCTGTACGATGTGGACGCCGCGCAACTGGAACGGGCGCGGCAGCGCATCGCCGAGGCCTTCCAGCGCGAGGCGGCCCGCGGGCGGCTGCACCCCGAGGAAGCCCCGGAGGCGGCGGCGCGTGTCGCGACGACCACGGATCTGGCGGCCCTGGCCCCGGCGGACGCGGTCATCGAAGCCGTGCCGGAAGACCTGGAGCTCAAGCGGCGGCTGTTCGCCGAGCTGGGACGCATCTGCCGCCGCGACGCGCTGCTGGCCACCAACACCTCTTCGCTCTCCGTGACGGCCATCGCCCGCGACGTGCCCCGGCCCGAGCGGGTCATCGGGTTGCACTTCTTCAACCCGGTGCCCGCCATGCGGCTGGTGGAGGTGGTGCGCGGGGCGCTCAGCGGCGAGGAGGCGGTCCGGCGGGGAATCCAACTGGCGGAGCGGCTGGGCAAGACGCCGGTGGTGTGCGCCGATACGCCGGCCTTCATCGTCAACCGGGTGGCGCGCCCCTTCTACGGGGAAGCGCTGCGCATCCTGGGCGAGCGGGTGGCGGCGGTGGATCAGGTGGACCGGCTGCTGCGGGCGGCGGGCTTTCCCATGGGCCCCTTCGAGCTCATCGACTTGATCGGCGTCGATGTCAACTTCGCCGTCACCCGCTCCGTCTATGAGGCGTTCTTCGGCGAGCCGCGCTACCGGCCGCATCCCATCCAGTGGCAACTGGTGGCGGCCGGCTGGCTTGGCCGCAAGACCGGCCGGGGCTTCTACATCTATGACGAGGAAGGGCGCCCGGCGGGCGTGGCCTGGCGGCCGGTGCCGGCGCCGGCGGCGGCACCGGGCGACGGCGACCAGGACGAACCGGCGACCCTGCCGGGTTTATCCGGTGCCGGGGCACCCGGTGCCGGGTCACCCGGCCCCGGGGCACCCCCGGCCGGGGGCGGCGGGGAGAGACCTGCCGGCGCCGCGCCCGCCGCGCCCGCGCGGGCCCAGGGTGGCGGTCCGATCCCGGCAGGCGAGCCGCCCGCGGGTTCCGTGGTCGTGGTGGGAGACGGCCCGCTGGCCCGGGAGCTGGCCGCACGTTTCGGTGCCCGGCGAGCCGGGCCGGTTTACCCGCAACCCGAGGCGGCCCTGGCGGCGTCCGCGCCGGTACCGGCGGGTACGGAGGCCGTGGTGGTGACGTGGGAGGGGCGTGATCCGCTGGCGCCCGGCGAGTGGGAGGAACGGCCCCGGCTCCTGGCCGCCCTGGAGCGGCGCATGCCGCCCGGTGCGCTGCTCCTGGTGGCCATTCAGGCCCAGAGCTGTGGCGAGCAGGCCCGGGCCCTGGAGAGGCCGGGGCGAGTCGCGGGTTTTGCCGCGGTCCCGCCCCTGGGCCATCGCATCGAGCTGGCGGCCGGGCCACGGTCCGACCCGGCTTGCCTGGCCCGGGCGGAGCGCCTGTTCCGGGCCGCGGGCCTGGAGTGCGAGCGGGTGCTGGATGCGCCGGGCGGCGTGGTGCCCCGGGTGCTGGCGATGCTGATCAACGAGGCGGTGCTGGCGCTGGACGAAGGCGTGGCGGCGGCCGCGGCCATCGACCGGGCCATGGAACTGGGGACCAACTACCCCCGCGGGCCCCTGGCCTGGGCCCGGATGTGGGGGCTGGGCGAGACCCTGGCCGTCCTGGTGGGCCTGGCCCGGGAGTACGGTGAAGACCGCTATCGCCCGGCGCCCGGCCTGCTGCGGCGCGTGCGGGCGGGCCGGGAGGAATTCTGAGCCCGCCATCCGGCGCTGGCGCCCGTGACCGGGCCATGGCCAGGAAGGCCATGGCCATGAAGGCCGGGTCACGGCCGTGAAGCCGAATCCGAAACCGCAACCCAGGTGGTGATCATGCCATGGCGGAGCCCGTCATCGTCTCCGCGGTGCGCACTCCCATCGGCCGCCACGGCGGGGCCCTGGCGCCGGTTCGTCCCGATGACCTGGCCGCCATCACCATCCGGGCCGCCGTTGAGCGCGCCGGCGTGGACCCCGCATCCATCGAGGACGTGATCCTGGGCTGCGCCAACCAAGCCGGTGAGGACAATCGCAACGTCGCCCGCATGGCGGCGCTGCTGGCGGGGCTGCCCGAGCACGTGGCGGGGGTGACGGTCAACCGGCTGTGCGGCTCGGGCCTGGAAGCCGTCCTGCAGGCGGCCCGGGCCATTCGCGCCGGCGAGGGCGACACCTTCGTCGCCGGCGGCGTGGAGAGCATGAGCCGGGCGCCGTGGGTGATGCCCAAGCCGGAGCACGGCTACCCCCGCGGCAACGTGCAGGTCTTCGATACGACGCTGGGCTGGCGGTTCGTCAACCCCCGCCTGGCGGCCATGTTCCCGCCCGAGTCCATGGGGGAGACGGCGGAGAACGTGGCCGAGCGCTACGGGATCACCCGCGAGGCCCAGGACCGCTTCGCCCTGGCCAGCCAGCGCAAGTGGGCGGCGGCCCAGGCGGCGGGGAAGTGGCGGGACGAAATCGTGCCCGTGGAGGTGCCGCGCCGCAAGGGCGAGAAGGTTGTAGTGGAAGTGGACGAACACCCGCGGCCGGACACCACCCTGGAGAAGCTGGCGGCACTGCCGCCGGCCTTCCGCCCGGGGGGCACGGTGACGGCCGGGAACTCGTCGGGGATCAACGATGGGGCCGCGGCGCTGGTGATCATGGCCGATACCAGGGCCCGCGAGCTGGGGCTGCGACCGCTGGCCCGGATCGTGGCCGGGGCGGTGGCAGGTGTCGACCCGCGCTACATGGGCATCGGTCCCGTGCCCGCGACGCGCAAGGTGCTGGCGCGGGCCGGCTGGTCGGTGGCGGACCTGGACCTGGTGGAACTCAACGAGGCCTTCGCCGCCCAAGTCCTGGCGTGCATGCGGGAGCTGCAGCTACCGGAGGAGGCCGTCAACGTCAACGGCGGTGCTATCGCCATCGGGCACCCGTTGGGCTGCAGCGGGGCCAGGATCCTCACCACCCTGGTCCACGAGATGCGCCGGCGCGGCGCGCGCCGCGGCCTGGCCACCATGTGTATCGGCGTGGGCCAGGGCATCGCCGTCCTGGTCGAAGCGGCAGAATAGGTGGGCGGCAGGCGAAGAGGTCTTCCCTGGGAGTGCTTCCCCCTTATTCAGACCCATTATTAAAATATAGAACCGGGAAGGAAACTGGCGGTGCGGCGCGAACTGTCCTCCTGGGGACGGGGGAGGGTCGGCGTTGCACCGCCTCGACGAGCACGTCATCGAAGAGATCCGCGCGCGGGTGGACATCGTCGAGGTGATCTCCGACTATGTCCCCCTGCGCCGGGCCGGGAAGAACTTCGTCGGCCTCTGCCCGTTTCATCAGGAACGAACGCCGTCCTTCACGGTCTCGCCCGACAAGCAGATGTTTTACTGCTTCGGCTGCCAGACCGGGGGCGACGTCTTCACCTTCCTGATGAAACGGGAAGGTTGGAGCTTCCCCGAGGCGGTGGCGGAACTGGCGCGCCGGGCGGGGGTCGCCCTGCCCGAACGACCCGCCTCTCCCGAGGATCGCCGGCGGCGGGACGAGCGGGAGCAGCTGTTGCGCGTGCTGGAGCTGGCCGCTGATTTCTACCGGCACGTGCTGCGGTCGCCCGCCGGCGAGCCCGCGCGGGCGTATCTGGCGTCCCGGGGCATCGACGAGGTCACCATCGAGCGGTTCGGCCTTGGCTACGCGCCGGATCGCTGGGACGCGCTACTGCAGGCCATGAGCCGGCGCGGTGTGCCGGTGGGCTTGCTGGAGCGCGCCGGCCTGGTCCAGAGGAGAGCGGGCGGGCAGGGCTACTATGACCGCTTCCGGCACCGCGTCATGTTTCCCATCCGTGACCCGCGGGGACGGGTCGTCGGCTTCGGCGGGCGCGCCCTGGGTGAGGCGGAGCCCAAGTACCTGAACTCACCCGAGACGCCCGTCTTCAACAAGCGCCGGCTGTGGTTCGGTCTCGACCTGGCGCGGGTGCGGCTGCGGGAGACCGGCGTCGCCGTCGTGGTCGAGGGGTACATGGACGCCATTGCCATCGACCGCGCCGGGATCGGATATGCCGCCGTGGCCTCGCTGGGCACGTCCCTGAGCGAGGAACAGGTAGACCTGCTGGCCCGCTACGCCGACACGGTGGTGATCGCCTATGACGGCGATACCGCCGGGCAGCGGGCCACCTTGCGCGGCCTCGAGCTCTTCGCCGAGGCCGACGTGGAGGTGCGCGTGGCGGAACTTCCGCCGGGTCGGGATCCGGACGACGTGTTACGGTCCGACGGACCCGATGCGCTGCACCGGTTCATCGAGAATGCGGTACCGCTGGTAGAGTTTCAGTTCCGCCGGGTGCTGCGGGAGCACGATACCACCAGCGTCCGCGGGCGGGCGGCGGCGGTGGCCGCACTGGCCCCGTGGCTGGCACGGGTGCGCAGCGAGGTCGAACGTGCCGAGTACCTCCGCCGGTACGCCGCGGCGCTGGGGGTGGACGAGGCCACCTTGTGGCGCGAGGTCCGGCGAGCAGAGCGCTCGCGGGCCAGGAAGCGGGTGATGAAGGTCCCCGGTGGGAGCGGTGGGAATAACGTCCAGCGGTTCCGACATAATAACCGGCGGGTTATGTGTAACGAGATCCCGCCGGCGGTCGGGCGGGCGGAACGGGGTCTGCTGGCCTTCTGGCTTCAGTACCCGCAATGGCGGGCTACCATCGCCGCCCGCCTGGAGCCTGACGACTGGCAGACGCCGGCCCACCGGTTCCTGTTCGAGCTAGTGCGAGCGCAAGCGGAGACGGCCTCGGCCCTGGAGCCGGCCCGGCTGATGGCTCGCCTGCAGGCGCTGCGGGATCCTGCCGGGGCCGGTTCCGGGGAGTCACCCGGCGATGCCCAGAAAGCCGAACGAGATCTGTACGACGAGGCAACCGCGGTGTTGGCCGGCATCGTTCAGGACCCCGAGCGAGTCGAGCCTGAAGAGGTCGAGAGGATTTTAGAAGATTATATCAAAACCCTGAAGCGACACAGGCTCGCGAGAATCCAGCGCCGGATCGCGGAGCTGGAAGCAGCAGGGCAGCAGGTGCCGGTGGACTTGGTCGAGGAGTTTCAGCTGCTGTCGAAGCAGCTGAAAGGTCGGGCGGGAGGTTGATGGAGCGCCGAACGCCCTCGCCGGTCCAACACCGCACGGGACGGGACCGGCGAATGCTTTTATGGCGGCTACCTGCGGAACGCCTCGGCGGAAAGGGGGGAGTCCGATGGACGCGAGCGAGGTCAAGCGCCGGCTGCTGGAGATCGACGAGGTGAAGCGCCTGGTGGAGCAGGCGCAGGAGCGGGGCGGCGTGATCTCGGAGGGCGAGATCGCCGACGCGCTGCAGTCGGTGGATCTCGATCCCGACCAGATTGATGAAGTGTACCAGTTGCTGGATGAGATGGGTATTGAAATCGTGACCGATGACGACCGGCCTCGCCAGGGCGCCCGGGCGTCGGGGGCGGGTGGCTTGACCACTGCGAGCCGGGCCGAGGGCGGCCGTGACGTCCGGCTGGACACCGCCGACGGTGTGATGGATGATGCCCTGAACACGGTGGACGCCGTGGACGCCATGGACGCGGTAGACGCGGTGGACGCGGCGGACGCCCTGGACACGGACGAAGCGGCCGCGCAGGACGGTACCGGGACCGGCGAGCCCGACGATGTCGATCAGCTGGGCGAGCCCGTGGATGACGATGATGAGGACATGTCGGTCCCGGACGGCGTCGCCCTGGATGACCCGGTTCGCATGTATCTCAAGGAAATCGGGCGCATCCCCCTTTTGACGCCGGAGCAAGAGGTGGAGCTGGCGAAGCGCATCGAGCAGGGCGATGAGGACGCCAAGCGCAAGCTGATCCAGGCCAACCTGCGCCTCGTGGTCAGCATCGCCAAGCGCTACGTGGGACGCGGGATGCTGTTCCTCGACCTGATCCAGGAAGGGAACCTTGGTCTCATCAAGGCGGCGGAAAAGTTTGATTATCGCAAGGGGTACAAGTTCAGCACTTATGCGACGTGGTGGATCCGCCAGGCGATCACGCGCGCCATCGCCGATCAGGCGCGCACGATCCGGATTCCCGTGCATATGGTCGAGACCATCAACAAGCTGATCCGCGTCCAGCGCCAGCTGGTGCAGGAGCTCGGCCGCGAGCCCACGCCCGAGGAGATCGCCAAGGAGATGGGCATCGAACCCGAGAAGGTACGCGAGATCATGAAGATCGCGCAGGAGCCCGTCTCCCTGGAGACGCCCATTGGTGAGGAAGAGGACAGCCACCTGGGCGACTTCATCGAGGACGAGGATGCCCTGGCGCCGGCGGAGGCCGCGTCGCAACTGCTCTTGCGGGAGCAGCTGGAGGACGTGCTGCACACGCTGACGGATCGGGAGCAGAAGGTCCTGCGCCTGCGCTTCGGCCTCGACGACGGGCGCCAGCGCACCCTGGAGGAAGTGGGCCAGGTGTTCGGCGTCACGCGGGAGCGGATCCGCCAGATCGAGGCCAAGGCGCTGCGCAAGCTCCGTCATCCGTCGCGGAGCAAGAAGCTCAAGGACTTCCTCGAGTAGCTCGAGTCACGCCAGTGACTCCAGGAGCATGAGTCAAGTCGAGTAAGTTGATGATGCCCATTCGTCCTGAGAGGCTGCGCCCCCGGAGTGCACGCGGGGGCGCAGCCTCTTTGTGTGCTGACCGATGTCGTTCCCCGTGTCGTGGGATGTGCCTGGACCCGCGTTGGGGGTGCCCGGACCTTCCGGCGCTGGCCAGGGTCTCCGGTCAGCCTTGCGCCCGTTGAGACCGGGGCCTGGCCGGCACGGTGGCGAGCGGGCGCGGTGCCAGGGTTCTCTGCGGGGTCAACCGGGCCCACCAGTCCGGTACCGGGCCTGCACGCGGGGCCGCCACCAGGAGCAACAGGATGCCCATCACTTCTACCAGGATGAAGGCCAGGCCC
>DATCKH010000254.1:0-4146 GCA_036562425.1 Thermaerobacter sp.
ATGCCCAGGATGGGAGCCCGCAGCCGCTCGTAGACCTGCCAGATGCAGCGCACCGCCACCGGACGGATGGCCGGGCCCGACAGCCCGCCCGTGACCGTGGCCAGGAGCGGCCGCTCACCGTCCACGTCGATGGCCGCCCCCCGCACGGTGTTGATCAGCGACAGGGCGTCGGCGCCCGCCTCCAGCACCGCCTCGGCCAGGCCGGGCAGGTCGGGCACGTCGGGCGACAGCTTGACCAGCAGCGGCCGGCGCGTCACCCGGCGCACGGCCCGGACCAGCGCCGCTGCCGTCGCGGGGTCGCGGCCGAACTCCAGGCCGCCGGCTTTGACGTTGGGGCAGGACACGTTGAGCTCCAGGGCATCGATACCCGCCGCGTCGAGCCGGCGGGCCACCTCGACGTACTCCTCCACGGTCTTCCCGACCACGTTGGCGATGACGGGGACGTCGAAGCGGCGCAGCCAGGGCAGATCGTGCTGGACGAAGTGGTCGACGCCGGGGTTTTGCAGGCCAATGGCGTTCAGCATGCCCGCAGGCGTCTCCACGGCCCGCGGTGGGGGATTGCCCGGCCACGGCTCCAGGCTGAGGCCCTTGACGGTGACCGCCCCCAGTGCCCCCAGGTCGTAAAAAGAGGCCGCCTCGCGGCCGTAGGCGAAGGGACCGGCGGCAGTCACCACCGGATTCTTCAAGCGCAAAGGTCCCAACCGTACCTCCAGGCGCCCGGGATCGTTCACAGGATCACCTCCCCGGCGGCGAACCAGCGCCCTTCCCGGCAGGCGCGCACGTAGCGGGTTCCGGCCCCGTCCCGCACCGGCACGGCGCAGCCCAGGCAGGCCCCGTAGCCGCAGGGCATGTACGCATTCACCACCAGGAACGCGTCCACCGGGCGTCCCCGCACGATGCGCTGGACCTGCTGGAGGAACGGGCGTGGACCGGCGGCAAAAAGGCGCGGGCACCGGCCGCCGGCTCCCGGTGTCGCGGAGGCGGCGGCTCCGTCGAGGAACGGGGCGGTGGCGCCGGACGTGCCGTTCCCGCCGCTGCCGTCCCGGTCCAGGGCGGCGGCCAGGAGCGAGGGCAGCTGGGCCGGTGGCACGATCGCCAGGTGGCCCCTGAGTTCCCCTCCCAGGTCAAGGCCCGGCTGCTCGCCGGGCCGGGCAGCGGGTGCCGGCGGGACCAGCGGCGCCCAGTCGGCGGCCAGCAGCCGGGCGGCCTCGCCCTCGGCAGCCAGCAGCACCGTCACCGGTATCCCCGCCGCCACCGCCCGGGCGGCCAGGAGGCGGAAGGCCGCGACCTGCCAGCTCCAGGCCACCAGCCACAGCGGGCCGGTCAGGCCGGACGGTCCGGCCGCCCCGGGCGGGGCCACGGGCACGGGCCGCCCCAGCGGCCCCAGCAGTTGCACCGTCGCGCCGGGCTCCAGGCCCGCGAGCATCTCCGTTCCGGGGCCCACGACGCGATAGACGATGGTGAGACGCCCGCTCCCGGCATCCGCGTCGTAGATGGAAAAGGGCCGGCCGAGGAACGGGCGCCCGGGCACGGAGCCGCAACCGGCGCCGGCGGCGGGAAGCCCCACCTGCACGAATTGCAGCGGCGCGGCGGCCGCTGCGATGGCGGGGGCTTCCAGCGTCGTCGCCACGATGCCCGGTGCCAGCGACCGGCGGGCGGTGACCCGGGCCGTCATGGCCAGGGGAGGTGACGTGATCTCGCCCGCCACCCCCCTGGACCCCGCCCCGGCACAGCCCGCCGCACCGCTGGCGGGCCCGCCGGCCCACGCCGCCGGTGGCGGTGTTGCCGGGCGGCCAGGCGCCCCGGGAGCCTCCGGATCCGTCAGAAAACCGGCCTGAGGACCTGCAGAACCACGATCATCGATCACCTTGCCAGCGCCTCCCCCCGCGTCACCTGTTCCAGGTCCTGCAGGGCGCGGACCACCCGGGCCAGCGCCCGCACGTCCACCCGGCTCTCCAGCACCCGGACCAGCGCCTCGGCGGTGTCCAGCGAGGTCAGGCACGGGATGCCACGCTCGACCGCCGCGCGGCGGATGCGGAAGCCGTCCCAGTCGGGCTGGTGCCTGCCGCGGGCGGGTGTGTTGATCACCAGCCGCACGCGGCCGTCCCGGAGCGCGTCCAGCAGCGCGGCATGCCCGCCACCCGTCTCACCGCCGGCATCGGAAACCTTGGCCAGGGTCTCGGCGGCCAGCCCGGCCGCTCGCAGGGCGCGAGCCGTGCCCTCAGTGGCGTAGAGCCGGTAGCCCGCCGCCGCCAGGCGCCGGGCCAGTTCCACCACCGCGGGCTTGTCGGCGTCCGCCACCGTCAGCAGCACGCCCTCGCCCGGAGCCGGTAGCCGCAGGCCGGCCGCCAGCAGCCCCCGGGCCAGCGCTCCCTCCAGGCTCGTGTCGATGCCCATGACCTCGCCGGTGGACTGCATCTCGGGCCCCAGGGCGGGATCGACCCCGGGGAGCTTGTTCCAGGAGAAGACCGGCACCTTGACCGCCACGTGCCCCGGCGGCGGCAGCAGGCCGGTTCGCCAGCCGCCATCGGCCAGGCGCTCGCCCAGCGCCGCCCGCGTGGCCAGCTCCGTCAGCGGCACGCCCGTCGCCTTGGTGACGAAGGGCACGGTGCGGCTGGCCCGCGGGTTAACCTCCAGGACGTACAGCTCCCGGCCGTCCCATACGAACTGCAGGTTGATGATCCCGCGCACTCCCAGGGCCCGGGCCAGCCGCACCGTCGCATCCTCCACCCCCGCCAGCGCCTCTGCCGGCACCCCGGGCGCGGGCACGACGGCGATGGAGTCGCCCGAGTGGACGCCGGCCCGCTCGATGTGGCGCATGACGGCGGGGATGACCACCGTTTCCCCGTCGCTGACCGCGTCCACCTCTAGCTCCAGGCCGGGGATGTACCGGTCCACCCATACCGGGCGGTCACCGGCGACCCGGGCCGCCGTCTCCAGGTACCGGGCCAGTTCTTCAGGGTTGCCGGCCACCTGCATGGCGCGGCCGCCCAGCACGTAGGAGGGGCGGACGATCACCGGATACCCGATGCGTTCGGCGGCGGCCAGCGCCTCCGCCACCGAGGACGCCGCGACCCCTGGCGGCCGCTGCAGGCCCAGCTCCGCCAGCACGCGGTCGAACCGCTCGCGGCTTTCCGCCGCGTCCACCGCGTCGGGGGACGTGCCCAGGATCCGTACCCCCGCCGCCGCCAGCGGAGCCACCAGGTGGATGGCCGTCTGCCCGCCGAACTGGGCCAGGACGCCCACCGGTCGCTCCAGCTCGACGACGTTCAGGACGTCTTCCGTCGTCAGCGGTTCGAAATAGAGGCGGTCGGCGGTATCGAAGTCGGTGCTGACGGTCTCCGGGTTGTTGTTGACGATCACCGCCTGGTAGCCCAGGTCGCGCAACGTGCGGACGGCGTGCACCGAGCTGTAGTCGAACTCGATGCCCTGGCTGATGCGGATGGGCCCCGATCCCACCACCAGCACCGTGGGGCGGCCGGCACTCTCCCGGATGCGCTCTCCGGCCTCGTCGGCCTCACCGTAGGTGGAGTAGAAGTAGGGGGTGAGGGCGTCGAACTCCCCGGCGCAGGTGTCCACCATCTTGTAAGCCGGGCGCGCGCCCGCCGCCACCCGCGCCGCCCGCACGGCCGCCTCGTCGCTGCCCGTCAGCTCGGCAAGGCGGCGGTCGGTGAGCCCGATGCGCTTGGCCAGCATCAGTTCCTCCGGCGGCAGCGGCGGAGCGGACGTCACCTCGCCTGACCCGCCCGCCGCCTCTCCCCATGACGGCTCGCCGGATGCGGGACCGTCAGCCGCGTGCCCGCCCCGGCCGGCGGCCAGGCGCCGCAGCCGTTCCTCTGCCGCCACGATCCGCGCCACCTTGTCCAGGAAGAACGGGTCGATCCCCGTCCAACCGGCCAGTTCCGCCACGGTGCGGCCGCGCCGCAGGGCCTCGGCCAGCAGGAACAGGCGCCGGTCGTCGCCCTGGCGGATGGCCTTCTCCAGGGCGGCGTCGTCCATGGCCCGGGCCTCCGGCCACTCCAGAGCATCGAGGCCGATCTCCAGCGAGCGCACGGCCTTGAGCAGCGCCCCCTCGAGGCTGCGATCGATGGCCATGACCTCGCCGGTGGCCTTCATCTGCGTGCCCAGGCGCCGGTCGGCGGTGGC
>DATCKH010000012.1:0-12013 GCA_036562425.1 Thermaerobacter sp.
GAGCGCCTGGAGTCCATGGGGCCCGGGGTTTCCGGGATACCCCGCTGCCCCGCCTGCGGTGCCATGATGCGGCCCAACGTGGTCTGGTTTGGCGAGCCGCTGCCCGAGGCGGCCTGGCTGCGGGCACGGGAGGCGGCGGCAGCGGCCTCGGTGTTCCTGGTCATCGGGACCAGTGCGGTGGTCTACCCGGCCGCGCACCTGGTGGAGATCGCTGCGGCCGGCGGCGCCCGCGTGATCGAGGTCAACCCGGAGGAGACGCAGCTCTCGAGCCTGGCCACCTGTGCACTGCGCCGGCCGGCCGGGGAGGTGCTGCCGGCCCTGCTGCGGGAGGCAGGGATCGCCCCCGGGCATTTCCCGGCCACCCCAGCGAATCCCGAAGGCGACACGTAAGCCAGAGCGAGCCGGGCAACTTCTGTCAGCAAGCCACGGAGCTCCGCGGGCTGCGAAGCCGCCTGCCGGCGAGCCGCCCGAATTCGCCGGTACCGGCACGGCCGGTCCCGGATTGGGTTCCGGATTGCTCCAACCCACCGCCGCGGTTAGCCGGCCGTGCGCCGCATCTCCGCGGCTACCGCTCGCAGCCAGGTGTCGGTCTCCCGAGGCGACCGCAGGCGGATGACCCGAAGGTGCCCGTATTCCGGCCTGGTGAACAGGGCGGGATACTCGCGGCGGCGCCGGCGGTATGAGCGCAGGGCCCAGAGAAGGATCGAATCGCGGCTCAGGAAGGACCGGACGATGTCTTCCCGGTTGCCGTTCCAGAGTTCCTCCCGCAGCAGGGCGCGGCGTGTGGTGCGGCGCAGCAGGCGCCCCAGGATCACGGGTAAGGCGTAGTCCAGCCAGACGATGGTGTCCGCCGCCGGCCAGAGAACGTCGCGGACCTGGCTGTAGTTACCGTCCACGACCCAGTACCCCGCTCGCGTGATCTCGCGCACCCGGTGGCGAAAGATCTCCAGCGGCGCGGGTGTCCAGTTGGGTTCCCAGTGCAGGGCATCCAGTTCCACGTGGGGGTACCCGAGAATGGCCGCGAGGCGCCGGGCTGCGGTCGTCTTGCCGGAGCCCGTGGTGCCGACCACCACGATCCGCCTGCCCCGGCGTCGCTCGGGGGCCAGCCCGTCCATGACGCATCCCTCCGTACATAGGCAACCATCCGTCCATTCTACATGGGGAGACCGTTCGTTGCGAGGGGGAGGCCGTTCGTTGCGAGGCAGGGCAGCCGCCGGTCCTACCTGCGCGGCTCACCCGCTGGATGGGTGGCCGGGCTGCCGGGCCGTGGCCCCGGAACGCTTGCCGCTGGCTTCCGCACCACGGGGGCGGTGGTGACCGGTCCCCGCGGCCGCTGGCCGGTTGTCCCCGCCGTCCATGGCGCCGGGCCGCTTGTGGCCGGCTTCCGTCGCCGAAGCGATCGGCGCCCGCCGGCCGGCGGCCACCACGGCGATCACCAGCAGGGCGGTGACGACGGTCCTCGCGGTTACCGGCTCCCCCAGGAGGAGGGCGGATAACAGGATCGTGAAGAAAGGTTGCAGCAACTGGACCTGGCTGACGCGGGCGACGCCACCGGTGGCCATGCCCCGATACCAGAGGCCGAAGGCGGCGAACTGGCTCACCACGCTGACGTAAGCAAAGGCCAGCCACGCCGCCAGGGGGGCGCCGGGCAGCCCGTCCAGGGCCAGGCGGACCACCGGCCACGCCGTCGCGGGCAGGCTCAGGAGCGCCGCCCAGCCAATGGCCGGCAAGCCGCCCAGGTGGCGGGCCAGCCGCCCTCCCTCCGCATGGCCCAGGGCCGCCGCCATGACGGCCGCCAGGAGAACCCAGCCGGCCTTTGGGGGACGCCCGGCCCCCATGGACACGGCAAAGGCCATGACGATGCCCGTTCCGGCCAGGGCGGCCAGCCAGAACCGTACCGAGGGGCGTTCCCCGGCGCGCCAGGTGGCCATGCCGGCCGTTGCCAGCGGGAGCAGACCGACCAGGACCGCGCCGTGGGTCGCGGGGAGATTGCGTAGGGCCAGGGAGGACAGCAGGGGAAAGCCGATGACCGTTCCCGCGGCGACCACCAGCAATCCCGGTAGGTCCTGCCGTCCCGGCAGCCGCCAGCCGGTGCGGGGACGGCGCAGTGCCAGGAAGAGGGCGGCGGCGATGGCCGCTCCCAGGCCCCGGCCCGGGCCGATGAGCGCCGGGTCGAGATAGTTGACCGCGTAACGAGTGGCCGGCAGCGTGACGCTGAACAGCAAGACCGCCAGGAGGCCGAGGGCCATGCCCGCGGCCTCCTGGCCTGCTCTGGTGTTCACGGGCCCGTTCCTCCCCGGGAGGTCTCGCCACCAGGATACTTGCGGGGCAGGCCCGCGGTGCCGGGGAGGGGATGTGGAAGGCCGCTACCATTCTAGCCGCTGAGCGCCTGGAGGTCCTTCACGACGCAGTCCAGCAGCCGCGCCGCCTCGGGGTCCAGCCGGCCCAGGGCAGCCACTTCCTTTTCGGCCGCACTGAGGTACAAGCGCGGGCACCGGGCGCGCTTGGCATAGCGCTTCGCCAGGCGGCTGAGCGTCAGGGCGCGGGCGTGCCTCCCGGCGGCCAGCTCGATCCCCGCCAGGTCGATGAGCACGCTGGCGAGGGCCTCCAGGCGACCGCGGTTCTTGTAGTCCCGCAAGCAGTTCCGCAGTCGCTCCCGTGCCGCCCGGTAGGCGCCCTTGCGGGCGAGGATGATACCCAGATCGTGGCTGGCACGGAGTGCCCGCTCCGCATCCCGCCCCTGGTAGAGCTGAAGGGCCCGCTCCGTATGGTAGGCGGCCAGATCCAGGTTGCCCAGCGCCCCGTGGCATACACCGGCGCCATGGTGGCAGGCGGCCACCAGCGCCCGGGGGATGCCCTTGTCCGCCATCTCGAGGCCGTAGGTATAGGCTTGTAGGGCCTCGTCATACTCTCCCAGCCGGAAGAGGGCGCTGCCCAGGGCGACGCGTGCCCGGACCCGATCCGCCTCGCGGGTCGCGGCGGCGTCGGCCAGGCGGAACGCCTGCGCGGCTTCTTCGTAATCGTTGCGCAAGAAAGCAAGGTGGCCACGCGTATAGTGCAAGCGGGCCGCCGTATCCGGCGGGCAACTCGCCAGGGGCACCCGGGGCAGCAGGTTCATGGCCTGGTACAGATAGCGGGCTCCCTCCTCGGGGCGACCCAGGACGGCGTAGGCGTGGGCGAGGTCGATGTACACGGACAGCAAGAGTGGGCTGTCGTCGGAGGACTCCAGCAAGGTAAGGGCGACGTGGTAGTAGTTGATGGCATCCTCGTGACGCTGCTTCTTCATACTCCGCGCCGCCCGGGAGAGGTAGTCGTGCACGATCTTGCGCCGGGTGAACTCGTCCGCATCGCCGATGAAGTAATTCACCGGCTTGCCCAGTCGCTCCGCGATGACGCGCAGGGTCTCCAGCGGGGGAACCACTTCGTTGGCCTCGATCCGGCTGATGTAGGACCGGTCGAACCGGCCGGCGGCCAGCTGTTCCTGGGTCAAACCCAGCTGCTTCCGCCGTGCCCGGATGCGGTCGCCGATCACGGCCAACCCTCCCGTGCTGAGATGCTGGGGTTGCCGGCCGGCCATGCACGTCCGTGACCAGCCTGCACCCCGTGTCACGGGACGTCCATGCCATAATGTAGGCGGGGCACCGGCCCCAGAGGGGGTGAATGTCATGGGGAAGCTTCGACGCCCGGTCCTGGTCGCCCTGTTGGCGGTGCTGGCGCTGACCCTGGCTGTGAGGGGTGCGGCTGTGAACAACAGGGACCAGGCCCTGGTCGGCACGCAGCTCGCCGACTGGATGGGGCCGGGGGTTCCGCCGTGGTGCTCTGTGGCCCCTCTGCTCGCTGATTGGATGGGGCCGGGTGTACCACCGTGGGCCTCGGCTGCTCCGGCCATGCTGGCCGACTGGATGGGACCAGGGGTTCCGCCGTGGTATTCCGGCGTTACGGCTTTCGTCGCCCAGACGGCCTCCCACCTGTCTACGTAGTCAACCGGCTTCTCTCACATCATAGCTTGTACGCTGGCACCACCAACCGTATTTGACCAGCTCCCCCCATCTCGCAGGTCTGACCGGTTCGGGCCGCCCGCGCCCACGGAAAGGGACACCGGCCGGTGCGGGCGGCCCGGAAACCGGCTCGCACCCAGGAAAGGAACCTGCGCCTTGCCTTCGCCTACGCACCAGGGGCCGCGAGTGCCGCGATCGCCGCACCGGCCCCCGGACCGGGCTTGCATCGAAATCAACCACCGTCCTCCATGAACAGCGCCCGCAGCAAGCCTCCCGTGATCGCGTCCCGTCCCGGTTCGCCCCGGTGATGACAAGTGGCTCCCCCTTGACAGCGGGAATTCCGGCTCGCTTCATCCCGGCAGAGTGCTGGAAGAGCGATGCCGGGACCGGAGCGCCGGGCTCCCGCGGCCCGGAAGGGGGGTGGAATTTCTCGCGGCGCGGCGAGGGGCGCCGTGTCGCGGGGACGGGTGCCTCTGTCACCTCGCCCACGTGGCGGCAGCGGTCGGGTTGAACCCGGAGAGGGGGTTGAACCGCGTGGCACAAAACGGTTGCGGTCAGGTCGGGGAGTTTCTGTGCCGGCTCCTGCTGCTCATCGCCGAGCTGTTGATCACCCACTGGTTGCGCACGGAGCCGGACCATGAAAATGCGCCAGGCCGGGACCTGGCGCATGACCGACGGGCAACCCGAGGCAACCGTGACGGCACCTGGGGCTAACCCGCACCCAGCTGCCGCCCCTGCACCCGCCGCTGGCACCGGCGGGTGCATTCTTGTTGCACCGCCGGTAAGCTTCCCGCATGACCTCTATGATCTCTGCCGTTTCTGGCGTTCACAGTGGAAACAGGATGTGGGGGCCGCGCGTGAATGGCCGGACCCGTGGCCATTATATGTCACCGGCATGCGGGAGAACCAGACGGTATAGACACCCCGGTGGGGGCGGGGGAGTCCCCGATCCGGCCGCCGGGAAGGCCGCCTGAGCCCTTGAGGGACGCCCATCGGGAGGGCCGGTCCGGGCCGGGGATGCCCGGGCGCGCCGGCGCCATGGGGGCGATTCACGCCCGTGAAGGGTATGCACGCCGTGTTCCGGCGGGGACATGGCATCATGGCCGTGCAGGCTGGGTGACCGGCTGGCTCCGATTGTCCCGCTCCCGCCGGCATCGCCCGCCCGGGAACCGGGCAAGCGGGGACGGTAGGCTTCCACCGATGTCATGGGCCGCGCCGCCGATCGATGCCGGTGGGGGTGAGGCGGGCGGGGGCCAGCGGTGAAGAGGAGGGAGCAGCGTGTACCTGCGGGTTGACCGGTTGGCCATCGAGCTTCCCCAGCCCAAGGAGGCCGACCCGAACGCGGCCGCGGCGGTGCAGGAGTTGCTGGGCGGCCGGTTCGGGGAGATGTCCACGTTGATGAACTACACGTACCAGTCCTTCAATTTCCGGGGCCGGGACAAGCTCAGGCCTTATTACGACCTCATCGCCAACATCGCCACGGAAGAGCTGGGGCACATCGAGCTGGTGGCCGCCACCATCAACCTGCTGTTGCAGGGTTCGACGCGCCCGGCGGCGCCCGATGCCGCCCCTCTGTCGCTGGCGAAGAACCTCCGCAACACGCATCACTTCATCGCCACCGGCCAGGCGGCGCTCGTCGGCAATTCGATGGGGGCGCACTGGAACGGCGACTACGTCTTCTCCAGTGGCAACCTGGTACTGGACCTGCTGCACAACTTCTTCCTCGAAAACGGCGCCCGCTTGCAGAAGATCCGGGTTTACGAGATGACCAGCAACCCGGTGGCCCGGGAGATGATCGGGTACCTCCTGGTGCGGGGCGGCGTCCACGCCCTGGCCTACGCCAAGGCGCTGGAAACCCTGACCGGCGTCAACGTGGCCAAGATGCTGCCGATCCCCAACATCGACAACTCCAAGTTCCCGGAGGCCCGCAAGTTCGAGAGCGCCGGCCTGCACCGGAAACTCTACCGGTTCAGCCCCAACGACTACCGCGAAGTGGCCAAGATCTGGTCCGGCCCGTCTCCGGCGGGGGACGGTATGCTGGAGGTCGTCGACGGGCCGCCGGAGGGCGGACCGGTGCCCGATCTGGCCGAGGTGCCGGAGGAATTCGTTCCGGGTATCGCTCCCGAGGAGTTGCAGGAGATCGCGCGCAAGCTGGCCAGTGCCTGAGGCGCCTGTTCCTGCGCGTTCCGCGGCATGTCCTGCCGCGGCGCGGGGAGCGGGGCCAGGCCTGGTGGGCGGCCGGGCGGCACCGGCTGGACCGGTGCCGCCTTCTTTTTTGCCTTTTGACCTGTCGTGCTTATCTGTTTTACCTGTTGCGTTTATCTGTTGACCCTTTTACCTGTTTACCTGTTTTACGTGTTGGCCTTAGCACCGGTCTCGTCGCCAGGTCGTTCGCGGCAGGGTGGGGACGGGCCCGCTTGGGCGCGGGACGGCACGGCCGCGCCCGAGGGGCCGGGAGGTGCCGGCCGAGGGGGCGGCGCGGGCAGGGCGCCGGCGTTGTTCACCGGGCAGGCCGGCACTGGCTGCAGTAGCCGTACACCTCGAAGGCGTGACCCAGCACCCGGAACCCGGGGTCCTGGGCGGGGACGGCGTGCATCGTGGCCGTGGGACACCACTCGACGCAGAAGGACTTGCCGCACGCCAGGCACACGAAGTGGTGATGGTGCCCGTCTTCCCCCTGGTACTCGAAGCGCGTGCTCTCCCGGTTCTGCAGGTTCACCTGGTTGACCAGCCCGCACTGCGTGAGCACGGTCAGGTTGCGGTAGACGGTGTCCACGCTGATGTGGGGATAGGTGGCGCGAACCGCTTCCATGACCTCACGCGCGGTCAAGGGGCGGCCCGCTTCCATGACGATCCTCAGGATCTCCAGCCGCTGTGGCGTCAGCTTCAGGCCCCGTTCCTTCAGTCGCCGGACGGCGCTGTGGAAGTTCAACGGCTTCACCCCGTATGCCGTGGTTTTCCCGTGGCCGTGTCCGGTTGGCCCCCGGCAAAGGGTCGGCGGTACAAAGGAATATTACTATTATCGACTCTAGTGCCTGGCCGCCGGGGCGTCAAACGCCAGCAGCCGCGCGGCATGGGGAAAGGGCGGCTCCCGTGTGGGCATCGGGCCGTGCTTGACTGCCCGGGACTTCCCGGCATATGTTGTAATTCGTAATATTCCTACTGGCTCGCCTGTTGGAAGCCGGCCCGGGCGCGCCCCGTGGCAAGGGGAAGGGGCGGTGGTGAGCGTGGGCAACGAGCGCGCGGACCCTGTCATCGAGCTCGAGGGCGTCTCTTTTTCCTATGGGGAGGAACCGGTGCTGGAGGACGTCTCCCTGACGGTCCGCCGTGGCGAGTTCGTCGGGCTCGTGGGTCCGAACGGCTCGGGGAAGAGCACGCTGCTCCGCATCATCCTCGGCCTGCTGGCGCCGCGCACGGGGCGCGTGCGCTTGTTCGGCCAGGACATTCACCGGTTCCGCCAGTGGTGGCGCGTGGGCTACGTGCCGCAACGGCCCGCCGCCCTGGCCGGCGGCTTTCCCGCCACCGTGCGGGAAGTGGTGCGGTCCGGGCTTCTGGCGGCCCGGTCCGGGCCGGTCCGGACCGCGCGGGGGCAGGACCGAGAGCAAGTAGACCGGGCCCTGACCCTGGTGGGCATGGAGGCCTACGCGGACCGGCCCATCGGCCGGCTCTCCGGCGGCCAGCAGCAGCGCGTGTTCATCGCCCGGGCTCTCGTGGGGGCGCCCGACCTCCTCATCCTGGACGAGCCGCTGGAAGGCGTCGACGCGCCCACCCAGGAGCGGTTCTACGGCCTGCTGCGGCGGCTCCGGCGCGAGACCGGGCTTACCATCCTCCTGGTGTCCCACGACATCGGCGTGGTGACGGCGGAGGTCACCAGCCTGGCGTGCCTCAACCGGCGCCTGTTCTTCCACGGTCCGCCGGACCGGTTTGACCCCGAACGGGTGGCCGAGATGTACGGCTTCCCCGTGTCCATGATCACCCACCGGCACTAACGGCACGGCGGCACCGGCGCCACCGCGGCAATCACGAGACGAACGGCACGGCGGTCCCCATGACACTGCGGGCCCTGCCGGCGGGGGAACACGGGCGGTGCGGGCGGGGAAGGGAGGCGCGCGCGTTGCCAGAGACGCTGGCGGGAATCTTCCAGTTCGACTTCATGGCCCGTGCGTTCGCCGCCGGAACCATCGTGGCGGTGATCGCGCCGGTGATCGGGCTGTTCCTGGTCCTGCGGCGCATGTCGCTGATCGGCGACGCCCTGGCCCACGTGAGCCTGGCCGGCGTGGCCGCGGGTTTTCTGCTGAACGTGTACCCCGTGCTGGTGGCGTTGCTGTTCGCCCTGGGCGCGGGCATGGGCATCGAGTACTTGCGCGACCGGTTCCGCCGCCACGGGGAACTGGCCGTCGCCATCACGCTGGCGACGTCGGTGGCGCTGGCCGCGGTGCTGTTCAGCCTGGGCGGGGCGGCCAACGTGGACCTGTTTTCCTACCTGTTCGGCAGCGTGGTGACCGTGACCCTGCCCGACGTGGTGCTGGTCGGCGTCCTGGGGGCCGCGGTGCTGGCGGCGGTGGTGGTCCTGTACTGGGAGCTCTTCGCCGTCACCCTGGACGAAGATCTGGCCCGCGCCTCCGGCCTGCCGGTGCGGGAACTCAGCGTCGCCTTCACCGGGCTGACCGCGGCGGCCGTGGCCGTCACCATGCGGGTGATCGGGGTGCTGCTGGTCTCGTCCCTCATGGTCCTGCCCGTGGCGGCGAGCCTGCAGCTGGCGCGCAGTTTCCGGGGCGCGCTGCTGCTAGGCGTGGTTTTCGCCGAGCTGGCGGTCTGGAGCGGGCTGTTGGCCGCCTACTACTGGGACCTGCCGCCCGGGGGCACGGTGGTGCTGGCAGCGGTGACCCTCCTGGGTGCTGTCCTGCTGGTCAAGCGCTGGTTTCCCGGTGCCGGTCCGGCGTGAGCGGGCGCAACGGGGCGGCACCGGGAAACCAGCGGGGGGACCTGGTGCGGCATGCCTGCCCGCGGGCGGGCGTGCAAGGGGGGCATGGGCTTCGATGCGGCGCCGTTCGTGGCGGCGAGCTCGCTTTGGTGCCTGGCTGGGAGCGCTGGTGGCGGTCGCCGTGGCCCTGGCGGCGTGCGCCGGTGGCCCGGAGGGCGGCCGGCCGGGGGAGCACGACGCCGGCAGGGGCACCGGCGACAAGGTGAGCGTTGTGGCGACCTTCTACCCGCTGGCCTTCATGGCCCGGGAGGTGGGCGGTGACCGGGTGGAGGTGACGGAGCTGGTACCGCCGGGCACCGAACCTCACGATTGGGAGCCCCGGCCGTCCGACGTCCGGGCCGTACAGCGGGCGCGGGTCTTCATCTACAACGGGGCGGGCTTCGAGCCCTGGGTGGACCGCGTGCTGGCGGCCGCGGGCAACGACCAGCTCGTCACCGTCAATGCCAGCGAGGGGATCCACCTGTTGCCCGCGCCGGGGGATGGCGGGCATCGCGACGGCCATGGAGGTGATGCCCAGGGCCAGGCCGGTGGCCGGGGCCTGGGCGGGAACGCCCATGGCGATGCCGGCAGGGGGGGCT
This sequence comes from Thermaerobacter sp., assembly GCA_036562425.1. Classification (GTDB taxonomy): domain Bacteria; phylum Bacillota; class Sulfobacillia; order Thermaerobacterales; family Thermaerobacteraceae; genus ZC4RG37. The sequence goes on from DATCKH010000012.1 coordinate 9,561, forward strand.
ACGACCCTCACGTCTGGGTGGACCCGCACCTGAGCCAGCAGCAGGTGCGCAGCGTGGCGAAGGCCCTCATGCGTGCCGACCCAGCCGGTGAGGCGGTGTACCAGGCCAACGCCGAACGGTTGATCGAGCGGCTGGCGGGGCTCGAGCGGCGCTACCGGGAGCTGGCGTCGTGCCCGCGGCGGGAGATCGTGGTCAGCCATGCCTTTTTCACCTATCCCGCCCAGCGCTACGGCCTGCGCCAGGTGCCCATCTATGGAACCCTGGCGCCGGGATCCGAACCGTCCCCGCGGCAGATGGCCGAGCTCACGCGGTTCATCCGGTCCCGGGGCATCCGCCACATCTTGGTGGAGCCCCTGGTGAACGACCGGGCGGCGCAAGTACTGGCGGCGGAGACGGGTGCGCAGCTCCTGATCCTGCACCCGCTGGAGAGCCTGACCGAGCAGGACCGGGCCGCGGGCAGGGACTTCCTCTCGTTGATGGAACAGAACCTGCATAACCTGCGCGTCGCCCTGGGCTGCGATGCCCGGTGAGGCGCCTCGACCACGAAGGGAGCACCGGCCGATGGAAAGCACCGCCTGGCACCTGCTGCTCCTCAGCCTCGCCCACCTGGTCACCGACGTCAACCAGGGCGGCATGCCCGCCCTGCTGCCGCTCCTCAAGCAGAGTTACGGCCTTACCTACGGCCAGGTGGGGATCATCCAGTTCGTCCTGAACATCACCTCCTCGGTCATCCAGCCGCTGTTCGGCTACTGGAGCGACCGGACGCGGCAGTGGTGGCTCCTGCCCGCGGGCCCCGCCCTGGCGGCGGCCGGGCTGGCGCTGGCCGGACACGCGGCCAGCTACGAGGGCGTCCTGGCGGCGGCAACCCTCTGCGGCGTGGGGGTGGCGCTGTTTCATCCCGAGGCGGCACGCGCGGCGCGGGTGGTGGCCGGGGGACGCCGGGCCAGCGCCATGGCGGTCTTCTCCGTGGGCGGGAATGCGGGGTTTGCCCTGGGACCGGTGGTGGCGCTGGCGCTGGTGGCGTGGCTGGGCCCCCGCGGGCTGGGGTTGTTGCTGGTGCCGGCCGGCCTGGTGGCGGCCGCCCTGATCGCCTCCCTGCCCGCCCTGGCCCGGTACGAGGGTTCGGCCGGCACCGGGCGGGGAAGCGCCACCGCCGCGGCCGGGCCCACCAACTGGCGGGCCGAGGCCCTGCTGGTGGGGATCGTTGGCGCCCGGTCGTGGCTGCAGCTCGGACTGGTCACCCTGATGCCCTTCTACTACATGGAACGGACGGGCGGTCCCAGGGAGGCCACGGGGCTTCTCCTGTTCATCTTCCTGGGAGCGGGCGCGGTGGGTACCCTGATCGGGGGGCCCCTGGCGGACCGCATCGGCACGCGCACGGTGCTCATCGGATCCATGGCGCTGCTGATCCCCGTGCACTGGGCGCTGGTGCACGGCCCCACCTGGGCGACCCTGCCGCTCCTGGCCCTGGCCGGCTTCGCCGTCGTGGCGACCTTCAGCATCACCCTGGTGTTGAGCCAGGACTTCATGCCACGCTACATCGCCGTAGCCTCGGGGTTGAACACCGGCTTTTCCATCGGCCTCGGCGGCATCGGGGCGGCGGTTTTGGGCAGCCTGGCGGACCGCTGGGGGCTCGCCCCGACGCTGGAGGCCATGATCCTGCTGCCGGTGCTGGGCCTTGTCCTGAGCCTGCTGGTGCCGGTGCCCGAGCGGGAGCGCCAGCAGCGGGCCCGGGAGGCGCGGGCCGCGGCTACATAGGAGGGAACAGGCGTCGATGGGGGAGGAAAGGGAGGGCCCACGGGAGCAAGCCGTATCAGCGGTGGCAGCGGAGCCGGCGCGGCCGGATCTGGTGGGGAAGAAGGCAGCGGCGGCCGGCACCGGAGAGGGTGCGGCCGCCAGCAGGGTCACTGCAACGACGGCGCGCCCGCGCTGCGCCTGGGCGCAGCAGGATCCGCTGCTGGCCCGGTACCATGACGAGGAGTGGGGGCGGCCCATCCACGACGATGATGAGCTCTTCGGCCGCTTGATGCTGGAGGTCTTCCAGGCGGGGCTGAGCTGGCGCACGGTGCTCTACAAGCGCGAAGCCCTGCGCCGGGCCTTCGCGGGCTTCGATGTGCGGCGGGTCGCCGCCTTTACACAAGCCGATGTGGCGCGGCTGCTGGCCGACCCCGCCATTATCCGGAACCGGGCCAAGATCGAGGCCACCATCGCCAACGCGCGGGCATGCCTGGAGATCCGCGCCCGCTATGGCTCGTTCCGGGCCTTCCTGGATTCCCTCCCGCCCGATGTGCAGGCGGTCACCGCCGAGCTGCGGAAGTGGTTTCGCTTTGTCGGCCCTACCATGGTGGACAGCTTCCTCCAGGCCACCGGCCGGATCCCGCCGCGGCACGAGCCCGGCTGCTGGCTGGCCGGGACAGGGCCCGCCGCCCGTTCCTAGCTGTACGCCCGCGTAC
>DATCKH010000022.1:0-4582 GCA_036562425.1 Thermaerobacter sp.
AGGGCAGTTGAAGTGCTCCTTCTGCGGCAAGTACCAGGACCAGGTCAAGCGCCTGGTCGCCGGCCCGGGTGTCTACATCTGCGACGAGTGCATCGAGCTCTGCAATGACATCATCGAGGAGGAACTGAGCGAGGAGGCCGATGTGGAGCTCAAGGACCTGCCCAAGCCGGCGGAGATCAAGGCCTTCCTCGACCAGTACGTGATCGGGCAGGAGCGGGCCAAGAAGATCCTGTCCGTGGCCGTCTACAACCACTACAAGCGTATCCACCTGGGCGGGCGTGCCGACGACGTCGAGCTGCAGAAGAGCAACATCCTGATGATCGGCCCGACGGGGTCGGGCAAGACGCTGCTTGCCCAGACGCTGGCTAAGCTGCTCAACGTGCCCTTCGCCATCGCCGACGCCACCTCCCTGACGGAGGCGGGTTACGTTGGCGAGGACGTGGAGAACATCCTGCTCAAGCTGATCCAGGCCGCCGACTACGACATCGAGCGGGCGGAGCGCGGCATCGTCTACATCGACGAGATCGACAAGATCGCCCGCAAGGCGGAAAACCCGTCCATCACCCGCGACGTGTCGGGTGAGGGCGTCCAGCAGGCGCTGCTGAAGATCCTGGAAGGCACCGTGGCCAGCGTGCCTCCCCAGGGCGGCCGCAAGCACCCGCACCAGGAGTTCATCCAGATCGATACGACCAACATCCTGTTCATCTGCGGCGGCGCCTTCGAGGGCATCGACAAGATCATCATGAACCGTATCGGGCGGCGCGTGATGGGCTTCGGGGCTGAGGTACGCAGCCGCCACGAGACCAACGTGGGGGAAGTGCTGCAGCACATCCTGCCCGAGGATCTCCTGAAGTTCGGGCTGATCCCCGAGTTCGTCGGGCGCTTGCCCGTCATCGCCACCCTGGACGCCCTGGACGAAGACGCTCTGGTGCGCATCCTCACCGAGCCCAAGAACGCGCTGGTGAAGCAGTACCAGAAGCTGCTGGCGCTGGACGGCGTCGAGCTGGAGTTCGAGCCGGCCGCCTTGCGGGCCATCGCCAGGGAGGCCCTCAAGCGGAACACCGGCGCGCGCGGGCTCCGCGCCATCGTCGAGGAGCTGATGCTGGACCTGATGTACGAGTTGCCCAGCCGCGACGACGTGGCCAAGGTTGTCGTCACAGAGGACTGCGTCAAGCACCGGCGCGAGCCCATCCTGGTCACGCGCGAGCGGGTGAAAAAGCACGAGGAGACCGCGTGAGCCGGCGGAGCCCCGGGAGGGGCCCGTGGCCGGCGTGGCGGGCAGGCGAGACGTACGAGCGGTGTAACGGCAGGCAGCGGCCCGGCGGCCGCTGCTATTTTTCTTTCCCGGGCATGGGCCGTGGGCATCGGCCGGGCATCCCGGGGGCATGGGCGCCGGAGGCGATCTCCGAGTCCTTGACGCAGGAGGGGCCGGGTTCCGCGGGCCATGGTGGGCCACGGTTCGGCGGGCCACATGGCGCGGCCCGTGCCCCGTGGCTGCCGGGAGGGCGTATCGCCGGCGGCAGCGGCACCCGGCCACCGGGGCCTGTGGCGGAGGGAGGATGGGTGGACCTGGTGCCCGCTTCGGGGGTGTAAAGCGGCGGGAGGGGCCGGATACTACTGGCGACCAAAGGATGGGGGGAGCCCGCCGGCATGGACTACGGGAACGTCTTTTTCTTGGTCCAGTTCTTCTTCGCACTGGTGATCGGCCTCTACTTCTGGAACCTGCTGCGCGCCCAGCAGGGCAGCAAGGTCGCCGTGCGGCGGGAGTCGCGTAAGGAGCAGGACAAGCTGGCCCAGATGCGCGCCATCTCCCTGTCCGAGCCCCTGGCCGAGCGGGTGCGGCCGCGGCGGTTCGAGGAGATCATCGGCCAGGAGGAAGGCCTGCGAGCTCTGCGGGCCGCCCTCTGCGGCCCGAACCCGCAACACGTCATCATCTACGGGCCGCCCGGGGTGGGTAAGACGGCGGCGGCCCGGCTGGTGCTGGAAGAGGCCAAGCGCAATCCCCGCTCGCCCTTCCGGCCCGACGCTGCCTTCGTCGAGGTCGACGCCACCACGGCCCGCTTCGACGAGCGAGGCATCGCCGACCCGCTCATCGGCTCCGTCCACGACCCGATCTACCAGGGGGCCGGGCCGCTGGGCGTGGCGGGCATCCCCCAGCCCAAGCCCGGCGCCGTCACCCGCGCCCACGGCGGCATCCTGTTCATCGACGAGATCGGCGAGCTGCATCCCGTGCAGATGAACAAGTTGCTCAAGGTCCTGGAAGATCGCAAGGTGATCCTGGAGAGCGCCTACTACAACCCGGAGGATCCGAACCTGCCGCCCCACATCAAGGACATGTTCGAGAACGGGCTGCCGGCCGACTTCCGGCTGGTGGGCGCCACCACCCGCCTGCCCGAAGAGATCCCGCCCGCCATTCGCTCGCGCTGCCTGGAGGTCTTTTTCCGGCAGCTGACGCCGGAGGAGGTGGGCCAGATCGCCCGGAACGCGGCCGCGCGCCTGGGCCTGCCCATCGACGAGGGCGCGGTGCGGGTGATCCAGCGCTACGCCCGCAACGGCCGCGAGGCGGTGAATATGGTCCAGCTCGCGGCCGGCATCGCGGATACCGAAGGGCGCCGCCGGATTGAAACGGCCGACGCGGAGTGGGTGGTCAACAGCGGCCAGTACGCGCCGCGGCCGGAGCGCCGCGTCCCGGACCGCCCGCAAGTCGGGGTGGCCAACGGCCTGGCTGTGTACGGCCCCAACCTGGGGACCCTGATCGAGATCGAGGTGGTCGCCGACCGCGCGGCGGCGCCCGGGCAGGGGCGCATCACCCTCACCGGCATCATTGACGAGGAAGAGTTCGGCGGCGCCGGCCGGCCCGTGAAGCGCCGCAAGAGCATGGCCCGCGGGTCGGTGGAGAACGTGCTCACGGCGTTGCGCCGCTTCCTGCCCGTCCAACCGGCGGACTACGATCTCCACATCAACTTCCCCGGCGGCATCCCGCTGGACGGCCCGTCCGCGGGGGCCACCATGGCAGCGGCCATCTACTCGGCCTTGACGGGGATTCCCGTGGACAACCGCGTCGCCATCACCGGCGAGGTGACGGCCCGCGGCGCCATCCACGCCGTGGGCGGCATCCAGGCGAAGGTGGAGGCGGCGCGGCAGGCCGGCGCCCGGCGGGTGATCCTGCCCCGCGAGAACTGGCAGGAGTCGCTGCGGCGGGACGATATCGAGATCGTCCCCGTGGCCCACGTGGAGGAAGTGCTGCGGGAGGCCCTGGTGCGCGACGGAGCGGGCGATCACCGGCGGCCGGCGGAGCTGCCGGAGGAAGCACAGGTGCTCTCCGCCTCCCCATCCAGCTCCTGACCCCCCACCTCTATCGCCGGTCCCGCATTCCGAGGCGGCGGCTCGGGTCCGGGCAGGTCCGTCAGCAGGTGAACCGGGGTGGCTCCCGGCTGGACGCCGCCGGCCCTGTTGCCGCAAACTGCCGGCGGCTGCGGGCCAGGAACTCGCATGTTCTTCCCCGAAAACCCGATGCCGTGACCCCGCCCGGGTGGCCGGTTCGGCCGCGACCCCGCCGCGGGGCGCCGACCACTCGGGGTGAGGGGAAGCCCATGGATATCGTGAGTAGCGGCCAACGCGTGGTCCTGACCGCGCTGGGGCCCCGCGATCTCGAGACGCTGGCGCGCTGGGACGAGGACCCGGAGGTGACGCGGTACGCCGGCAAGCGGTTTGCGGACGCGGCGGCCGTGGGAGAGTGGTGGCGGCAGGCGCGCGTCGATGCCCGCCACGTGGTGCTGGCCATCCGCACCCGGGACGGGCGCGTGATCGGGGACGTCGAACTGGTACAGATCAACTGGGCGCGCCGGGAGGCGGAATTGCGCATCCGAATCGGCGACCGGCGGTTCTGGTCCCGGGGTTACGGCCGCGAGGCCGTGGAGGCGACCGCGGCCTACGCCGCCCGCCGGGGCCTTTGGCGGCTCTATCTCCGGGTGGATGCGCGCAACGAGCGGGCCATCCGCTGCTACCTGAGGGCCGGCTTCCGGAAACGGGGCCGGCTCGTGGCGGGCCGCCGCCAGGGGGCCGGGATGGCGGACATGTACTTCATGGAGCGCAGCCTGGTACCGGCGGCTGCCGCCGGCTACGCGGCGTGCGGTCTTGACGGGCCCGTGTCAACTCAGCTAAAAATGTAACCCTACAGGTTCTGGTCACTCAGTTAACAATGTTACCGGCACGTCAGCCGGCCGCCATGGAGTCGAGGTCGTCGCTAAGCGCCGCGATGAGGGACTCCAGTGAGGTACCCTCAAAAGGTGTGTAAATGGCGAAGGCGGTGTACCCTCCTCTTGGTGAACAACGAGGGCTTGGAAGCCCGGAGGAGGAGAGCCACCGCCATGCACCAGCGGACCACGTCGGGGAAGCTGACGTCAAGCCCCACCTGGGAAGGGCTGCACGAGTGGCTGCGTAACGCGATCCAGGCGCTGATCCAGGAGGCGCTGGAGGCCGAGGTGACCGAGCTTTTGGGCCGGGTCCGCTACCAGCGGCGTGCCGCCGTCGATGCACCGGCCGGGTACCGGAACGGGTACGGCAAGCCGCGGAAGCTGAC
>DATCKH010000032.1:0-7039 GCA_036562425.1 Thermaerobacter sp.
CTCCCGTAGCCGGATGGGGGTGCATCGCTGTCATCGCCCTGCCTCCTTTGCGCTTCCGGATCCCGCAGTCGTCGTGGCGGCCACAGCACCGCGGCCCGCAGCACCATCACCAGCTGCGCGGCCCCGCAGCCGGGCCACCTCCGCCACGTCCTTGTCGCCCCGCCCCGAGAGGCAGACCACCACCACGCTGCCGGCAGGCAGCTCCGGCAGCAGCCGCCGCAGGTAGGCGACGGCGTGGGCGCTCTCCAGGGCGGGGATGATGCCCTCCGCCCGCGCCAGCAGTTCGAAGGCCTCCAGGGCTTCCTCGTCGGTGACCGTCGCGTACTGGGCCCGGCCGGTGGCCATCAGGTAGGCGTGTTCGGGCCCCACCCCCGGGTAGTCGAGTCCCGCCGACACCGAGTGGGCGGGCAGCACCTGCCCGTCCTCATCCTGCAAGAGATAACTCAGGGCACCGTGCAGGATGCCCGGCCGCCCGGCCGTCAGGGCGGCCGCATGGCGGCCGCTGGCCAGACCCTCCCCCCCGGCCTCGACGCCGATCAGCCGCACGTCCGGGTCGTCCACGAAGGCGTGGAACAGGCCCATGGCGTTGCTACCGCCGCCCACGCAGGCCACCAGCACGTCAGGCAGGCGGCCCTCCCGCTCCAGCACCTGGGCTCGCGCCTCCCGGCCGATCACCGCCTGGAAGTCGCGGACGATGCGCGGGTAGGGGTGCGGACCCACCACCGACCCGATGACGTAGTGGGTATCGCGGACGCGGGTCACCCACTCACGGATGGCCTCGTTGACGGCCTCCTTGAGGGTGGCCGTCCCCGAGTGCACCGGGCGCACCCGCGCACCCAGCAGCTCCATGCGGAAGACGTTGAGCTGCTGGCGGCGCATGTCCTCGGCGCCCATGAAGACCTCGCACTCCAGGCCCAGAACCGCGGCCGCGGTGGCGGTGGCCACGCCGTGCTGGCCGGCACCCGTCTCCGCGATCACCCGCCTCTTGCCCATGCGCCGGGCCAGCAGTGCCTGGCCCAGGGCGTTGTTGATCTTGTGGGCGCCGGTGTGGTTCAGGTCCTCGCGCTTGAGGTACACGCGCACCCGCTCGTTGCCGCAGGCGGCGGCCAGGCGGTCGGCGCGGTAGAGGGGCGTGGGGCGCCCGCAGTACTCCCGCAGGTAGTGGTCGACCTCCTGGCGGAAGGCCTCATCGGCCATCGCCTCCAGGTAGGCCCGGTCCAGTTCCTCCAGGGCCGCGATGACCGTCTCGGGCACGTAGCGGCCGCCGAAACGGCCGAAGTATCCGCGTTCGTCCGGCAGGGTGACCGCCATGACTTCCTCTCCTCTCCCCTTGTCCACGCGACTTCACGCCTCCCGATCCCCGGGGAACCCCCGGCTGTCACCGGCATTGCCCGGCGGCGGAGGGTGATGCCTCCGCCGGCCCGGCGCTGCGGGCGTGCCGCACCCGCCTCCTCCCCGGGCTCATCCCGTATGTCCGCCAATCCCCGCGGCAGGATGCCGCGCCAGCCCGTGGCCGGCCGCGCGGACCTCCTCCCAGGCGAGCCGGGCGGTGCGGACGAACCGGGCGATGAGGGCCGGATCCTTGACCCCCCGGGCTCGCTCCACGCCGCTGGAGACGTCGACGCCCCAGGGGCGGGCGACCCGCACCGCCTCCGCCACATTCTCCGGGGCGAGCCCGCCGGCCACGATCACGGGCCGCCGCCGGGCCACCGCCGCCGCCACCGTCCAGTCGAAAGTGCGGCCCGTGCCGCCCCGCTGCCGCGGATCGAAACGATCCAGCAGCACCAGGTCGGCGGGGGTACCCAGGGCGGTGGCAGGTGGCACGGAGGCGTCCGCCGCCACGCCCACGGCCTTGATCACCACCATGCCCGCCGCCCGGAGCGCCGCCACGTCCGCGTCCGGTTCGTCCCCGTGGAGCTGGACGTGGGTCAGGCCCACGGCCCGGGCGGTGGCGATCACCTCCGCCACCGGTGCGTTGACGAACACGCCCACCACCTCCATGCGGGCGGCCTGCCCAGGTGCACCTCCTCCCGACCCGTCGTGCCCCGCTGGCTTCCGGCCGCTGCCCGCGGCCTCGGCAGCCCGGACGCGCTCCACGATGCGCCGGGCGGTGGCGGCGTCCACCCGCCGGGGACTGTCGGCGAACACGAACCCGATGGCGTCCGCACCGGCCTCCAGGGCGGCCAGGGCCGATTCCTCATCCCGGATGCCGCAGATCTTGATCCAGAGCTCGTTCATGTTCCGCCTCCCCCCGTCACGGCACCGGCGCCGTTGCCACCCCGGGGCGCGGCCGGCGAACCGGTGCTACCCGGGGGTGTGGCCGGCGAACCCTCCCCGCCATCGGGGTCCGTGTGATCCCGCCAGGCCTTGTCATCGCGGGCTCGGACCCGGGCCACCCGCGCCAGCCAGGTCGCCGGGTCGCCGCTGCGCATCAGGGCCTCGCCCACCAGGCAGGCGTCGACGCCCAGGGTGTGCAGGCGGCGCGCCTGCTCCGGCGTGGCGATGCCGCTGGCGGCCACCACCGTGACACCCGGCGGCAACAGCGGGAGGAGGCGCGCCGTCCGTTGCGGGTCGATCTGGAAGGTCCGCAGGTCCCGGTTGTTGATGCCGATGAGCGTGGCGCCGGCGGCCAGGGCCCTCTCCGTATCCCGCTCGTCGTTGACCTCCACCAGAACCTCGAGGCCGAGGGCAGCCGCCTCCCGCAGCAGCCGCTCCAGTTGGCCCGCCGTCAGGATGCGGGCGATGAGCAACACGGCGTCCGCGCCCCAGCAGGCCGACTCCAGCAACTGATAGCGGGAGAAAATGAAGTCCTTGCGCAGGACCGGCAGGCCCAGCGGCCGCACCCGGGCCAGGTCGCCGGGATCACCATGGAAGTGGTCGGGCTCGGTGACCACGCTGATGGCCGCGGCACCGCCCAGGGCGTAGCGCCGGGCCTGCTCGCCGGCATCGAGGGCGGCCGGGTCGCCTCCCCGTGCCAGCACGCCCGCCGCGGGCGAGGCCCGCTTGATCTCCGCGATGATGAAGGGGGCGGGGCGGTGCCGCCCGCCGGCGATGGCCGCCCGCAGGCCGCGGCGGGGGGATTGCTGGAGGGTGACGGCCGCCCGGGCCTCCAGTTCCTCCTCGGGCACGCGGGCCTGTCGCTCTTCCAGCCGGCGCCGCACGCTGTCCAGGATGCGCTCCAGCCGGTTCATCCCGTCCGGGTCCTCCCCGTCCCGCTCGTCCCGCAGCCGCTCATCCTGCCGCCTCCCCGGTGGCGCGGGGGGACAGGGCCCGGGTCCACCGGACCAGCTCCGCCAGCTTGGCTTCGGCCGCCCCACTGTCCAGGCAGCGGCCCGCCATCTCCATCCCCTCCCGCAGGTCGCCGGCCAGGCCCGCAGCCACCAGGGCACCCGCGGCGTTCAGGACCACGGCATCGCGGCGCGGACCGCGCTCTCCTGCCAGGATGCGCCGGGCGATGGCGGCGTTCTCACCGGCGTCGCCGCCCGCCAGGGCCTCCACCGGGTAGACGGGCAGGCCGACGTCGGCAGGCTCGATCCGCTCCAGGCGGACATCGCCACCCTCGACGCGCCCCACCAGGGTGGGACCGCAGACGGAAATCTCGTCCAGGCCGGGCGCGCCGTGGACCACCAGGGCGCGCTCGATGCCCAGTTCGGCCAGCACCCGGGCGATGGGTTCCACCAGCTCAGGGGCGTACACGCCCAGCAACTGATACCGCGCCCCCACGGGGTTGGTCAGCGGCCCCAGCAGGTTGAAGATGGTGCGCACGCCCAGTTCCCGCCTTGGCCCGGCGGCATGGCGCATGGCCCCGTGCAGGCGCGGCGCGAACAGGAACACGAAGCCGATCTCGTCCAGGCACCGGCCCAGGTCGGCGGGGTCCAGGTCGAGGCGGACCCCCAGCGCCTCCAGAACGTCGGCGCTGCCGCAACGGCTGGAGACGGAGCGGTTGCCGTGCTTGGCCACCGGGGCACCCGCGGCGGCTACGACGATGGCCGCCAGGGTGGAGATGTTGAAGGTGTGGCTGCCGTCACCGCCGGTGCCGCAGGTGTCCACGACGCCCTGGTGGCGCGTCACCACCCGCGTAGCGTGGCGCCGCATCGCCCGGGCGGACCCGGCGATCTCCGCCGGCGTCTCCCCCTTCATGCGCAGGGCGATGAGATAACCCGCCACCTGGGCCGGCGTCGCCTCGCCGGACATGATGGCGTCCATGACCCGCTCCGCCTCGCCGGCCGTCAGGTCGTGACCGGCCAGCACTCGTTCCAGGGCCTCCTTGACAACGGCTGCGGTCATGCCGGTTCCCCCCTCCGCGCTCTCCGCGCGCCGTCGGCGATCTCCAGGAATCGGCGCAGGATGAACCGCCCGGCGGGTGTCAGCACGGACTCGGGATGAAACTGCAGCCCGAAGACCGGCCGCCTGCGGTGACGCAGTCCCATGACCAGCCCGTCGGCCGTCCAGGCGCAGACCTCCAGGTCGGCGGGCAGGGACTCCCGCTCCACCACCAGCGAGTGGTATCGCCCTGCCTCCAGCGGTGACGGCAGGCCGGCCAGCAGGCCGCTGCCGTCGTGGAAAACCGGCGACGACTTGCCGTGCACCGCCCGCGGCCCCCGCACGACCCGGGCGCCAAAGGCGGCGGCGATGGCCTGGTGCCCCAGGCAGACCCCCAGCAGCGGCCGCCCCGGGTCCAGCTCCCGCACCACCTCCACCGAGCACCCGGCCTCGGCGGGCGTGCACGGGCCGGGCGAGATGACCACCGCGTCCGGCGCCATGGCGTTGACGGCGGCGGCATCCACGGCATCGTTGCGCCGCACTTCCACGGCGGCGCCCAGCTCGCCCAGCATTTGCACGAGGTTGTAGGTGAAGGAGTCGTAGTTGTCGATGACCAGCACGCGCACCGGATTCACCAGCCGCTCCCCCCGTCGCCTGTGCCTCCGCTGCCAGGTGCTCTCGAGCCAACCGCCAGGCGGCGTGAGGTAGCGGAATCGGCGCTGGCAGGCCTGCTCGCCGCGCCTCCCCCCCGACCGCCGGCCGGCGCAGCGGCCGCCCGCGCCCGCAGGGCCAGCGCCAGGGCCCGCAAGCCGGCCCGGGCCTTGGCCTCGGTCTCGGCCCATTCCGCCTCGGGCCGCGAGTCGTACACGACCCCGGCCCCCGCCTGCAGGTAGCCGCGGCCGCGGTGGATCCACAGCGTGCGGATCGCGATACACATGTCCAGGTTGCCGTCGTACCCCAGGTAGCCCACGGCCCCGCCGTAGGGCCCGCGGGCTACCGGCTCCAGCTCATCGATGATCTCCATGGCCCGCACCTTCGGCGCGCCGGTGAGCGTGCCGGCCGGAAAGCACGCCGCCAGGGCGTCGACGGCGTCCCGGCCCGGGGCCAGCTGGCCCGCCACGTCGGAGGCCATGTGCATGACGTGGGAATACCGCTCCACGTACATGAGCCGCTCCACCCGCACCGTCCCGTAGGTGCAGACGCGTCCCAGGTCGTTCCGCCCCAGGTCGACCAGCATGGTGTGCTCGGCCCGCTCCTTGGGGTCCGCCCGCAATTCTTCCTCCAGCGCGGCATCTTCCTCCGGCGTGCGGCCCCGCGGGCGGGTACCCGCCAGGGGCCGGGTCAGGACACGCCGCCCCTCCACCCGTACCAGCAACTCCGGCGAGGCACCCAGCAGCACCGTGTCCCCGTCGAAGCGCAGGTAGAACATGTAAGGCGAGGGCGTCACCACCCGCAGCGCCCGGTAGAGCTCGAAGGGGTCGCCCTGCCAGTCGAACTCCAGGCGGCGCGAGAGCACGACCTGGAACACGTCCCCGGCGCGGATGTACTCCTGGGCCTTGCGCACCGCTGCTTCGAAGGCCGCGCGGCCCGTGCGGCTACGCACCGTGATGGGCAAGCCCGCGGCCTCACCGGCGTCCCGGTCACCGGCAGCAGGCAGGAAGATGGGCGGGCCGGCGACGGGAGGGGCGGCCAGGCGGTCCAGGGCATCTCGCAGCCGGGCCAGCGCGCCGGCGTGCCCCGCCCCGGCGGCAGCGCCGGCCCGTGGCACCGGCGGTGCCAGCAGGACCAGTTCGTGCCGCACGTGATCCAGGACGGCCAGGATGGCACATTCCATGAACCGCGCCACGGGCAGCTCCGGGTCCGCCGGCGGGCGGCCGGGCAGCCGCTCCAGGAACCGCACGCCGTCGTAGCCCACGTAGCCCACGGCCCCGCCGGAAAAGCGGAGTCCGCCCCAGGAGGGCCCGGGGGGCACAAAGGACCGCAGGGCCGCGAAGGGGTCGGCCGGTGCCTCCCGCTCCACCCCGGCCTCCCGCACCACGGATCCCGTGCCGTAACAGACCAGCTCGCGGGCCGGGCAAGCGCCGATGATGGAGTATCGCCCCGCCCGCTCGCCGCCCCCGAGACTCTCCAGCAGGAAGCCGGGACCGTCCCCGGCCAGCTTGCGGAAGACGGTGACCGGCGTCTCCTGGTCCAGGGCAAGCCGCACACCGGCACTTCCCGATTCCACGCCGGCCGCGACCACCTCGGGGTTCCGCAGGCGTGTCATCTCCGGCCTCATCTCCCAGGCTCCTTTCCGGCTCCGCTCCCCGAATCGCCCCGGCTTTAAACCAAAACGGCGCCTCCGTCCTGGGGACGGAGGCGCCGTTCCGCGGTGCCACCCCATTTAGGCCGCCGGCCTGGCCTCCCCGGGTACTGCGGGCCGGGAAGGGCTCCCCGCTGGGAAACCGCTCTCCTGGGGGCCCGCCGGGCGCGTGTGCCGGACACCTCCCGGGCACGCGCAGCTGCCCGCCCGCGGGCAACGGGCAGCACCTCCCAATAAAAAAGCCCTTTCGCCTTCGGGGCGAAAGGTGCTCTTCCGCGGTGCCACCCGAGTTAGGCCGGACGGCCTCACTCGTTCGGGTACGGGCGCGATGGCCGATACCCTCCCCCGGCTCACGGTGGGGGCTCCGGCAGAGCCTACTGGCGCCGCCACCCACGGCCGGGACGGCGCGTTCGGTCTGCGGCTTGCGGGCCCATTCAGCGCGCCCATTGCGGGCCGGCCGTCTCACCATCCCCC
>DATCKH010000033.1:0-4129 GCA_036562425.1 Thermaerobacter sp.
CTTCTCGATCCCCAGTGCCCGATGCCGGCCGTCCGGGCCCTGCAGATCCTGCTGGCCCTGGAGCCCCTGGGGCAGATCGTGGCCTCCGACCCCAGCCGGGACGCCATCGAGGCGGAATGGAGCGGCCGCCTTGTGCGGGTATGGCTGCGCGGCGGACACCGGGAGGCGGTGGACGCCGCCCTGCGGGAAGTCCCCGATGTGACCCGCGTGCGCGTAGGGCCGGCCGCCCCCTCCTCCTCGCCGCGGCCGGCCCGCCCGGCGGACGACCGCACCATCCGCGTGGACGTGGATCTCCTCGACCGCCTGCTGAACCTGGTCGGCGAGCTGGTCATCGACCGCGGGCGCCTGGCCCGGGTGGGGCAGCGACTGGCGGAGCGACCGGGCACCCACGACCTGGCGGATGAACTCTCCCGAGTGACCGCGCACCTGGGGCGGGTGACGGGTGCCCTGCAGGAGGTCGTCTTGAAGGCCCGCATGCTGCCCATCGCCCGGGTCTTCCACCGCTTCCCGCGGCTGGTCCGGGACCTGGCCGCCCAACTCGGCAAGGAAGTGGAGCTGGAACTGGCCGGGGAGGACACCGAGCTGGACCGGTCGCTGCTGGACGTCATCGCCGACCCGCTGCTTCACCTGGTTCGCAACGCCCTCGACCACGGTATCGAGCCCCCGGAGGAACGGCTGCGGTTGGGCAAGCCCCGGGCCGGGCGCCTGCGCCTTACCGCGGCCCAGGAAGGCCATCATGTACTGATTCGCCTCGAGGACGACGGGCGCGGCATCGATCCCGATCGCGTGCGGGCCGCCGCGGTGCGCAAGGGGCTGCTGTCACCCGAGCGGGCCGCCGACCTGAGCGACCGGGAGGTGCTGGAGCTCCTTTTCGCCCCGGGCTTCAGCACCGCTAGCACCGTCACGGACATCTCCGGCCGGGGGGTGGGCCTGGATGTGGTGCGGCAAAACGTGGAGAGCGCCGGCGGGCGGGTCGAAATTGAAAGCACGCCGGGACGCGGAACCGCCTTCGTCCTCATCCTCCCCCTGACGCTGGCGACCCTCCGCGCCCTGCTGGTGCACGTGGCCGGCGACGCCTACGCGGTACCCCTGGCCGCGGTGGCGGAGGTGCTCCAGGTGGCGCCGCCCGAGGTCATCTCCCTGCAGGGGCGCTGGGCTACCACGGTCCGCGGCCGCGTCGTGCCGCTGTTCTGGCTGCGGCAGTACGCGGACCCCGGCTTCCGCCCCGCCCGCCCGGTGCGGCCGGTGCTGGCCGTGCTGGTTCATCATCAGGGGAGGCTGGTGGGCCTGGTGGTGGACCGGCTGCTGGGCGAGCACGAGGTGGTAGTCAAGGGGCTCGGCCGGCTTCTGGCCGGCGTCCGCGGGCTTAGCGGCGTCACCATCCTGGGCGACGGCAGCCTGGCCCTGATCCTGGACGTGCCGGCCCTCATCGCCTGCCTGGCCGCGGACGCCGCCCGGGGGCCCGCTTCGCCCCCGCATGGCAACCGGGATCCCGGCTCCTCCCCGGCCGCGGCGCGGAGCGCCGGTTCGTCCCCGCCTGCTGGGCGGGATCCCGGTTCGCCTCCCGCCACCGAGCCGGCCGCGGGGCAGCCTGCACCCGCAGCCGGCCGGGAATCCGCTGCCACGGCCTGAGGCGCGGGGGGTGGTACCACTGGTGTCTCCGATTCGTGTTCTGGTCGTCGACGATTCCGCCTTCATGCGCAGCGTGATCACCCGGCTGCTCACCGCGGACCCGGACCTGGAAGTGGTGGACACGGCCCGGGACGGCCTGGAGGCGGTGGAAAAGACCCGCGCCCTGTGCCCCGACGTGGTCACCCTGGACGTGGAGATGCCGCGCCTGGACGGGCTCTCCGTCCTGCGCCGGATCATGGCCGAGTGTCCCTGCCCGGTGGTCATGGTGTCCAGCCTCACGCAGAAGGGTGCGGCCACCACCGTACGGGCGCTGGCCCTGGGCGCGGTGGATTTCGTCCCCAAGCCTTCAGGGCCCGTCTCCCTGGACCTGCACCGGGTAGGGGCGGAGCTGGTACGCAAGGTGAAGGTGGCAGCGAGCGTGCCCCGCGAGCGCCTGCGGTCCCGGGCGGCCGGCGGCACGCCTTACCGGCGGGCGGCTCACCGGTTCAGTCCCCGGGCGGCAGGCAGGCCCGGTCACGCCCCGCCCGGAAGCGAGGACGGCCACAGGGCCGGCGGTGCCCGGGCTCCTGGGCCGGCCGCCGCGCCGGACACCGGGCGGGCGGCCGCCCAGCCGGGCGCGGGGGATGGGAGCGGGCCGCCACTCCCCGCCCGCCCCTTGAGCCACCTGGTGCTGATCGCCGCATCGACCGGCGGGCCCGGCGCCCTCTACCGGCTCCTGGGCGCCCTGCCCGCCGGGTTCCCGGCCGGCGTGCTGGTGGTCCAGCACATGCCCGCCGGCTTCACCACGGCCCTGGCTGAGCACCTGGACCAGACTTGCTCGCTGGCGGTGCGGGAAGCCCGGGCCGGGGACATGCTACGCGACGGGATCGTGCTGGTGGCGCCAGGGGACCATCACCTGCTGGTGGAACCCGGCGGCCGCCTGCGGCTCGAGCAGGGCCCGCCGCGCCACGGGGTCCGGCCCGCCGCCGACGTGACCATGGAATCCATCCCCCCGGCCCTGGCGGCGCGCACCCTGGCGCTGGTGCTGACGGGCATGGGACTGGACGGGGCGCGGGGCGCCAGGTACCTCAAGGAGCGCGGGGCCGAGATCTGGATCCAGGACGAAGCCAGCTGCGTGGTCTACGGCATGCCCCGGGCCGTGGCGGCCCTTGGCCTCGCCGACCGGGCCGGCTCGCCGGAGCAACTGGCAACCTGGCTCTGCGAGCGCCTGGCACCGGGGGGCCCGGCGCGATGACCAGGCTCGCGGTGCCAGGGGATCCCGAATTCCAGACATTGTGCGCGGCCGTGCTGGAGACGCTGGGGTTGCGGCTCGACGCCTACCGGCCCACGCAGCTGGAGCGCCGGCTCGCCTTCTTCCGCCAGCGCCACGGCCTGCGCAGCAATGCCGAGCTGGCGGCCCGAATCCGCGTCGACCGCGACCTCAGGGACAGGCTGGCGAGCTTCCTGACCATCAACGTGTCCGAGTTCTTCCGGAACCCCGATCGCTTTGCCGAGTTGCGCGACCGGTTCCTACCGGCCCTTCTCGCCCGCAAGCCGGCGCTGCGGGTGTGGAGCGCCGGCTGCTCCATCGGGGCGGAGCTCTACTCCGTGGCTCTCTTCTTGCGGGAGCTGGCGCCCGGCAAGGACCACGAGCTGCTGGGGACCGACATCGATCCCGACGCCCTTTGGCGGGCACGGGCGGGGATCTACGAGACCGCCGAACTGCGCGCCGTGCCGGAGCGGCTGCTGCGGGCGTATTTCCGCCCGGTGGAAGGGCGCTGGGAGCTCTCGCCCGCAGTGCGCACCGCGGTCCGGTTCGCCCGGCACGACCTGCTGCGGGACCCGTACCCGCGAGGCTGGGACCTGATCCTGTGCCGGAACGTGGTGATCTATTTCACGGACGACGCCAAAGCCGAGGTCTGGCGGCAACTGGCCGCCAGCCTCAATGACGGAGGCATCCTTTTCGTTGGCGGCAGCGAGAGTCTCTACGGCGTGCAGAACACCGGCCTGCGCTACGTGGCGCCGTGCTTCTACGTGAAGAAGTGAAAAGCCCTCAGTCTTGAAATCACGCGTGTCGCCGTGTCACGACCGGGCCGTGGAGGTGGCACCGGCGACCGGCCGGCTGGCCCGCTGGCTGGCCAGGGCGATCACCAGCAACACCCCGCCCGCCACATCCAGATACGACCCCGGGTACATCAGCGCCACGCCGGCCGCCACCAGGAGCACACGCTCATACCAGCGGGTCTCCCGCAAGAGCCAGCCCCCCACGCCCGCCACCAACGCCACCAGACCGGCGATGGAGGTCACCGTGGCCAGCAACACCCCGGTCCACGGCCCCTCCAGGAGCAGGTTCATCCCGGCGCCGCTGAGGGTGAACAGGAAGGGGACGAGGAAAGCCGGCAGGGCATACCGCCACGTCAGCCACATGGTTCGGAAGGGGTTACCGCCCGTGATCGCCGACACGGCAAAACAGGAGAGAGCGGTGGGCGGCGACACTTCCGAAAGGACGGCGTAGTAG
>DATCKH010000034.1:0-17492 GCA_036562425.1 Thermaerobacter sp.
GGGCAGCGTTGCACAGGGGGCATGTTTTCGGCATAATCTGACCAAGTCAATTGGTTCTATACGATATTGCCCCGGGAGGCGTTCCCATGCAAGGTGGCATCCCCGTCCCGCTGGTCCGGGCCAACCAGTACTTCATCGTCACCACGGCGCTGGTGAGCTTCGCCCTGCGCTTCCGGCCCGGAGCCCTCATCGGCTTCGCCGTCCTGCTCCTTCCCCTGGTGTTCGGGCAGCGGGCCCACCTGGTCTTTCACGCCGCCCGGCCGCTGCTGGCCGGACGGCTGCAAGGTGCCGAGCGGGAGGACGCCCACGTCCAGCGCTTCAACCAGACCCTGGCCGCCGCCTTCTTCGGCCTGGGCGCGGCCGCGCTCTACCTCCTCGAGCCGCGGTTTCCCGGCTGGGGAGCGGCCCTAGGCTGGGGCGCCCTGTTGGGGGTGGCGACGGTGGCCTTCATTGCCACCCGTGGCTTTTGCCTCGGGTGCACCATCTACTACCAGCTGGTTCGCCGGGGATGGATCCGGCGCCCTCCCGCGACCTATTGACAAGGCCCGCGCCTGCCGTATATTAGTCCCCAAACCCATTACTGGCAAAGGCGCAGGGGAGGACGAGTACCCGGTGCCCGGTGCGGCACGCGAGCCCGTACCGGCGACCGCCTGGCCAGAGAGCGGGACCGCGGGCTGGAAGTCCCGTCCGGGCGGACCGCGGGAAGATCCCCTCCCCGACCGGCCGCTCCGCCACAGGCGGCCGGTCCGCTGCCGCCCGAAAGGCCTGCCACCGGTGCCCGGCGGCCCACGCCGGATGGCACCGGCGCGCACCGGTGCTCCGGTTCACGTGCGCGCAGGCGGGACCGAGTAGACGCGGCCGGTATCCCCCGTTGCCGGGACAGGGCATCACGCGGGGTCGAAGGCCCCGGCTCCTGCCGGCGGTGCGGCGCCCGCGTCGTGCCTGGTGAGCGGGCCCCGGCACGGGGCCAATGAGGGTGGTACCGCGGGAAACCAGCGCCTCCCGTCCCTCCACGGGACGGGAGGCGTTTCGTTTGGGGAGGTGCGGAGGGTGCAGGCCGTCGTCCTGTACGACACGACGCTCCGGGACGGAACCCAGCGCTCGGGGATCTCCCTGTCCCTGGCCGACAAGATCCGCATCGCCCGCCGCCTGGATGAGCTGGGCTTTCCGTACATCGAGGGCGGCTGGCCCGGGTCCAACCCCAAGGACGCCGAGTTCTTCCGCGTCATGCGGGAGCAGCCGCTGCGGCGGGCCCGCCTGGTCGCTTTCTCCAGCACCCGCCGGGCGGGCATGCAGGCGGAGCGCGACCCGCTGTTGCAGGACCTCCTGGCCGCGGGCACGCCGGCGGTCTGCGTGGTGGGCAAGGCCTGGGACTTCCACGTCACCCACGCCCTGGAGACCACGCGGGAGGAAAACCTGGCCATGGTCCGCGACACCGTCGCCTTCCTCAAGTCCCGGGGCAAGGAAGTGATCTTCGACGCCGAGCACTTCTTCGACGGGTTCCGGGCGAACCCGGACTATGCCCTGGCGGTGGTGCGGGCGGCGGCCGGCGCGGGCGCCGACTGGGTCGTGCTCTGCGACACCAACGGCGGCACGCTGCCCGACCGCCTGGCGGAGATCGTCCGGGCCGTGCGCGGCGCGCTGGACGTGCCCCTGGGCATCCACTGCCACGACGACAGTGGCGTCGCTGTCGCCAACTCCCTGGCGGCGGTGCGCGAGGGCTGCACCATGGTCCAGGGGACCATCAACGGGTATGGCGAGCGTTGCGGCAACGCCAACCTGATCCCCATCGCCGCCAACTTGCAGCTCAAGATGGGCTACCGCTGCCTGCCTGAGGAGTCCCTGCGGCAGCTCACCTCGCTGAGCCGCTTCGTCAGCGAGGTGGCCAACCTGGGCCACCGGGAGGAATGGCCCTATGTGGGGCGCAACGCCTTCGCCCACAAGGCCGGAATCCACGTCTCGGCCCTGCTGAAGCATCCCGCGCTGTACGAGCACGTGCCGCCTGATGCGGTGGGCAACGAGCGGCGCGTGCTGGTATCCGAGCTCAGCGGGCGCTCCAACCTGCGATATCTCTTCGCCGGCAGGGAGCTGGAGGAGTCCGAGGTGCGGGCGCTGCTGGACCGCATCAAGGCCCTGGAGCACGCCGGTTACCAGTTCGAGGACGCCGAGGCTTCCCTGGAGCTGCTCCTGGAAGACCAGCGCGGGACGGGCTACCGGCCCTTCGTCCTGGAATCCTTCCGGGTGACGGTGGAACACGAGCCGGACCGCGGCTCGCGGGCGGAAGCCACCATCAAGGTGCGGGTGGGCCAGCGGGTGATCCACACGGCCGCCGAGGGCAACGGGCCCGTGAACGCGCTGGACGCGGCCCTGCGCAAGGCGCTGCGGGAATGCTTTCCCGAACTGGACCACGTGCGGCTGGCCGATTACAAGGTCCGCGTGCTGGAGGGGGACGCGGGCACCGGCGCGCGCGTACGCGTTCTGGTGGAGTCCACCGACGGGCGGCGGCGCTGGGGCACCGTGGGGGTGTCGACCAACATCCTTGAAGCGTCATGGCAGGCGCTGGCCGACGGCCTGCGCTTCTACCTCGGCCAGGTCCGGATGCCGGCGCGGGCGGCGGGGCCGTCCTGACGGCCCGCCGCCCGCGTCACATCCATGGGACGCCACGGCTGCCACTGCCGGCGGCTACCGGCCGGTGGCGGTGGACCGGCAGCCCGCCCGGTCAGCGTTCCTCGCCTGCCGGTTCGTCGCAGGACCGGGGCTGGCCCGCCTCGTCCCTGGTGCGGAAGGAACTCCCGCAACCGCAGGTCTGGACCGCGTTGGGGTTGTGGATGGTAAACCCCGACCCGGATAGGGATTCCACGTAATCGATCAGGGCCCCGCGTAAGAAGCGGGCGCTCATGGAGTCGACCACGACGCGCACGCCGTCCTGCTCGATGACGTGGTCGTCGTCGCCCCGCCCCGCGTCTAGGGCCAGGCCGTACGTGAAGCCGCTGCAGCCCCCGGGCTGGACGAACACGCGTAGGGCCAGATCGTCCCGCTTCCGCTGGGCCAGGAGCTCCTTCACCTTGCTGGCCGCCTCGGGCGTCAGGGTGATCATCGCGCCCACCTGGCAGGGCACCTGCCTTTCAGACGAACTGCTTCTCCAGCTCGGCGAAGTCGGCCTCGTTCAGCGCCAGAGGCCGCGTCGCCAGCCCTTCCTCCGGGAAGCCCGGCAGCTGGTCCTCGAAGGTCGGCTTCTCCGCCTCGTACACGACCCCGATGACGAGGCCCCCGGTCTCCAGGACCTTCTTGATGGCCGCGTGCCGGTCGTGACGGTCATAGTTGGGGTCCTCGTCCAGGTTCACCAGCCGCTCCTTGAAGTAGTCGTACGTGTTGACCTTGTTGAAGGTCACGCACGGGCTGAAGACGTTCACCAGCGAGAAGCCCTTGTGGCGAATGGCCTTCTCGAAGACCTCCGCCATGTGGTTGATCTCACCGGAGAAGGCCTGGGCCACGAAAGAGCATCCCTGGGCCAGCGCCAGCTCCAGCGGGCGCACGGGCTCCTCCACCGAACCGTAGGGGGAAGTCTTGGTCTTCATGCCCTTGTCGCTGGTGGGCGCCAGCTGGCCCGTGGTCAGCCCGTAGATGTGGTTGTCCATGACGATGTAGGTGATGTCGATGTTGCGGCGGATGGCGTGCAGCACGTGGCTCAGGCCGATGCCGTAGCCGTCGCCGTCGCCGCCGGCAGCGATCACCGTCAGCTCGCGGTTGGCCAGCTTGACGCCGGTGGCAACGGGCAGGGTACGGCCGTGCAGGCCGTGGAACCCGTAGGCACCGAAGTACTGGGAGATCTTACCCGAGCACCCGATGCCCGAGACGACGACCACCTCCTCAGGCTCGAGGCCCAGGTTGACCACCGCCCGCGTCAGAGCGTTCAGCACGCCGTAGTCGCCGCAACCCGGGCACCACGTGGGCCGCGCCGCCCGGAAGTCCGCAACCTTAGCCATTCATCAACACCTCGCGCGCCCGGGAGTAGATCTCGCTGGCCAGGAACGGGTCGCCGTTGTACTTGTGGCAACCCTCCAGCTTCTCGTGGAAGCCCACCTCGCGCCGCAGGTACCCGCCGAGCTGCCCCGTGTAGTTGTTCTCGACCACGAGCACCCTCGGCGCCGCGGCCAGGTACTGCCGGACCTTCGCCTTGGGCAAGGGGTACAGTGCCCGCAGGTGCAGGTGCCCCACCCTGTAGCCATCGGCGGCCAGCATCTCGATGGCCTCCTGGATCCGGCCGATGGTGGAACCCCAGCCCACCACCAGCAGGTCCAGGTTCTCGGCCGGCTCATCCCCGTAGTAGTCCACGTACTCGCTGAGATCCAGGTCGTCGAGCTTCCGCATGCGCTTCTTCATCTGGATCTCGCGGGTGGAGGTGTCCTCGATTTCCTCCAGGCCGGCCTCGTCGTGCTCGTTGCTCAGCGCCACGAACCGGCCGTTCCGCATGCCCGGGATGGCGCGCGGGGAGACGCCCGACTCGGTCACCAGGTAACGCTTGTAAGCGCCCTTTTCCAGCCGGTCCAGCTCTTCCTGGGTCATGAGCGACCCGCGGTCGATGCGCACCCGGCTGTAATCGAGGCCGTCGATGGACGTACGGGACATGCCCAGCGACATGTCGGTGACCACGTACACCGGGCACTGGTACCGCTCGGCCAGATTGAAGGCCTCCGCGGTGAGGTAGAAGCAGTCCTCCACCGTCGCGGGCGCCAGGACGATGCGCGGGATCTCGCCGTGGGTACCGTACAGCAGCTCGTTCAGGTCGCTCTGCTCGGTCTTGGTGGGCAGGCCGGTGGACGGGCCGCCGCGCATGACGTCCACCACCACCAGGGGCGTCTCGGACATGCCGGCCAGCCCAATGGCCTCCTGCATCAGGGACAGGCCCGGCCCCGAGGTGGACGTCATGGCCCGCACGCCGGCGTAATTGGCACCGATGGCCATGTTGACGGCGGCAATCTCGTCCTCCGCCTGGATCACGACGCCACCGTACCTGGGGAAGTTCTTGATCAGCCAGTACATGATCTCGGTGGCCGGCGTGATCGGGTAGGCCGCCAGGAAGCGGCACCCCGCCGCCAGCGCGCCGTAGGCCACCGCCTCGTTGCCGGAGATGAACAGGTGCCGCCTGACTTCCGGCAGTTGCGGCAGCGTGGCCACCTGGCCGATGTGCTCGGCGCCGTACTCGAACCCCCGGCGCAGGGCCTCCATGTTGAGCTCGACGACCCTGGCACCCTTGTCGCCGAACCGCGCCTCGATGGTCGACCGGAACGCCTCCACAGGCAGGCCCACCACCGCCGCGGTGACGCCCACGGCGACCATGTTCTTCATAATGGGATTGCCCAGTTCCCGGGCGATCCGCGTCAGGGGCACGCCGTAGAGGCGCACCTCGCGGCCCTCCGGCACCCTGGCCCGGAAGGCATCGTCGTAGAGGATGACGCCATCCCGGACCAGCTCGTGGAGGTTGTGGTCGATGGTCTTCTGGTCGAAGGCGACCAGGACCTGGAGCTCGTCACCGTGATGGCGGATCAGGTGGTCCGCCGCGCGGACCTTGTAGTTGGTGTGGCCGCCCTTGATCAGGGACATGAAATGCCGGTACTGGTAGACGTAGTAGCCCAGGCGGTTGAGGGTCTGGGAGAAGATCTCACCGGTACTGTCGATCCCCTCCCCCTGCTGACCGCCGACCTTCCAGTTGAACTCGCCCGCCAGCGTCCGCGGCGCGCCAGCCGCCGCATGGCGAAGCTCCTTGGCCACGACCTTCACCCCTTTTCTAAGCCCAGTATACCAGCACGGGGGGCACAAATTAATTGAAGAAACAGCGATAGAGAAGGCCAGGCGGCATGGCCCGCCGCCCGGGTGGGTCCGGGCGCGCGGGTTCCGGCGCCTGGCCATGGCCACCGCCCGCGGATCGCGCGCGGCGCGTCAGCGCGGGGAGATGTCAGCGCAGGGAGATGAGCAGTTCCTTGGGATCCTCCACGGGCTCCCGCTGGCTGATCATGTCGATGATCTTCTTCCGGGCCCGCAAATCGCCGATGAGGACGGCCCCCACCAGCCGCCCGTCCAGGAAGAACAGGCGCTGGTACTGGCGATTCTCCCAGTCCACGTGGGAGACGGCCTCCAGGCCGGGGTGGATCTCCGGGGTGGCTCCGATGGCGGTGATCTTCGAATCGAACAGCCCGCTGGAGTAGACGGGTACCTCCCGGTAGGGCTTGCGGGCGCCGGCCATGTTCGCCGCCGCCACCCGGCCGTGCACCATGGCGTTGTTCCACGTCCCCATCTGGTGGTGCCGGCCGAGGGAAAGGTCGAAGAACTCCGCCACGTCGCCGGCCGCGAAGACGTCGGGATGGCTGGTCTGCAGGTACTCGTCGGTCACGATGCCGTGGCGAATCTCGATGCCGGTGCCCGCCAGCAGTTCGGTGTGATAGTCCAGGCCCAGCCCGCAGCCCACCATGTCCGCCTCAATGGTGCGGCCGCCGGTGGTGGTGACCGCACGCACCGTGCCGTGGGCGGCGTGAACCTCGGCGACTTCTTCCCCATAGAGGATCTCGATGCCGTGGTCGCGGGCCAGCTCGTCCACGAGGCGGCCGCCCTCCTCGTCCAGGATGCGGCGCAGCCAGCGAGGCCCCCGGATCAGCCAGGTCACCTGGAGACCGCGGCGGCGGAATCCCTCCGCCAGCTCGTAGGCGATGAAGCTCCCGCCCACCACCACCGCCCGCCGGGCTGTGGCGAAGCGCTCGATCATGCTGCGCGTGTCATCCAGGGTTTGAAAATAGTACACGCCCTCCGCGTCCGCGCCCGGTGCCGGCAGCCGGCGGGGCCGGCCGCCCGTGGCCACCAGGAGCTTGTCAAAGGGGATTTCCTCATCATGGTCGGTGTAGACGGTATGCTCGTCCAGCTGCACCGACAGCACGCGGGTTTCCAGCCGGAGGTCGATGCCCTTCTCCGCGTGCTGTTCCACGGACCGCATGAAGACCTTGTCCTCGGGCACCGTGCCCTTGAGGTAGTGGGGAAGAGAAACCCGGTTGTACAGGGGATAGGGCTCTGCCGCAATGAGCGTCACCTGGCTGTGGGGGTCGACCTGCTTCAGTTGCTCCGCCGCCGTGGTCCCGGCCACCCCATTGCCGATGACCACGTAGCGCCTGGCCTCCGCCATCGACGTTCCTCCTTGCCGCGTCCGGCACGCCGCCCGGCCCGCCCCACCGCAACGGGTGCCCGCGCGGGACGGCCCACCGCCGCCCGTTTCTGGTTTCCCAGCGTGTCGCAGCCGTTTCCGGATTCAGATCACATACATTATGGTAGTCCGGAGCTCCGGCGACAATCGCGCGGGCCGGGCGCGCCGTCACGCGTGCAGGATCTGGGAGAGGAACCGGCGGGTGCGCTCGTGCTGCGGGTCCTGGAAGAAGCGCTCCGGCTCGGCCTCTTCCAGAATCATGCCCTGATCCATGAAGCAGATACGGTCTGCCACCTCCCGGGCGAAGCCCACTTCGTGGGTGACGACGATCATGGTCATCCCCGAAGCGGCCAGCTCCCGCATGACGTCCAGCACTTCCTTGATCATCTCCGGGTCCAGGGCCGAGGTGGGCTCGTCGAACAGCATGATCCTGGGTTGCATGGCCAGAGCCCGGGCGATGGCGACCCGCTGCTGCTGGCCTCCTGAGAGCTGCGCCGGGTACTTGTGGGCGTGGTCGGCCAGGCCGACGCGGGCCAGCAGCTCCAGCGCCAGCGCTTCCGCCTTCTTGCGCGGCCAGCGCCGCACCCAGACCGGCCCCAGGGTGACGTTCTGCAGGGCCGTCAGGTGGGGGAAGAGGTTGAATTGCTGAAAGACCATCCCCACCTCGCTCCGCACGGCCTCAATGCGGCGGAGGTCGGGAGCCAGCTCGATCCCGTCCACCACGATGCGACCCCGCTGGATGGGTTCCAGGGCGTTGATGGTGCGGATAAAGGTCGACTTGCCGGAGCCGGAAGGCCCCATGATCACCACCACCTCGCCCTGGCGCACGGTCAGGTTGACACCGCGCAGGACGTGGACGGGGCCGAACCACTTGTGCACGTCCTGGCAAATGATGATTTCCTGCTTCTCCGGCGTTGCCGCCGGTGGAGTTGCTGCCTCCCTCACCCGTGCCTCACTCCTCCTCATGCGCGGCCTGCCAGCACCGGTCCTCGTTGCCCCCTGCTCCTTGGTCCTCTTGCTGCGCGCCCCAGAGCCCTCGTGGCCGGCGCCGGCGCGCCTTCACGCCCCGCCGGCTTAACGTTCTCCCACACCCAGCCGGCGTTCCAGCCGCCGGCTGGCGTAGGACATGCCGTAACAGAACAGCCAGTAGAGCCCGGCGACGAAGGCGTACACTTCTACGTGCCGGCCCACGAAGGCGGGATTGGACAGCACGCTCTGCGCAACGCCCACCAGCTCGAACAGCCCCCAGACGGCAACCAGCGACGTGTCCTTGAAAAGGCTGATGAACTGCCCGACGATGGCCGGGATAACGGCCCGCAGCGCCTGGGGCAGCACGATGAGCAGCATCGTTTTCGTGCCGCTCAGGCCCAGCGCCTGGGCGGCCTCCACCTGGCCGCGGGGAACACCCTGCAGGCCGCCCCGCACGGCTTCCGCCACGTAGGCGGCGGTGAACAACACCAGGCCCGCCGCCGCCCGTAACACCAGGTCCGGCCGGACCGACGGCGGCAGGAAGAGCGGTAGCGCGGTGAGGGCGAAGAAGAGGATGACCATCAGCGGCGTGCCGCGGACGCCTTCGATGTAGGCGATGGCCAGGGCCCGGACCACGGGCAGGCTGCTGGTGCGCCCCAGGGCCAGCAGCACGCCCAGCGGGAAGGACAGCGTGATGCCCGCCACCGCCAGGATGAGGGTGAGCAGGAAGCCACCCCAGACTTGCGTGCCGCCAGCACCGTGGAGCACGGCCAGGACCACCGGCACCAGCACCAGCCAGGCCGCCACCACGGGCAGCTGCCAGCGACGGCCGCGTTCCCACCCACCCCAGGCGAGCCCGCTGGCCACGCCCAGGCCGGCCAGCACGGCCACGGCCAGCCACACCCGCCACAGTTCTTCCCGCGGGTAGGAACCCACCAGCAGCAGGACCAGGTTGCTGGTGACGACCTCCCACCGCGCCCGGTGCAGGGCCCAGTCCAGGGCGGCGGCCAGCGCCTCCACCACCGCCCACAGGGTGCCGATCGTCAGGAGGGCGTGGTACCAGGTGGCGAACAGGTTCTGGCGCAGCCACAGCAGCGCCCCCGCCGCCAGCGGCGGAGTGGCAGGCTGGATGGAAACGCGCGGATCGGTGGCCGCCATCAGGACACCCCCCGCCGCACGGCCCGGTTATACACGTTCATCAGCAAGGCCGTCAGGAGGCTAAAGCTCAGGTACGTGAGGCCCACCAGTACCAGCATCTCCAGCGTGCGGCCCGTCTGGTTGACCACGGTGCTGCTGACATTGAGCACGTCGGGATAGGCCACGGCGATGGCCAGGCTGGAGTTCTTGAGCAGATTCAGGTACTGGCTGGTGAGGGGCGGCACGATGACGCGCAGCGCCTGGGGCAAGACCACCAGGCGCAGCACCAGGAGGGGCGGCAAACCCAGCGCCCGCGCCGCCTCCCACTGTCCCCTGGGTACGGCCAGGACGCCGCCCCGCACCACCTCGGCGATGAACGCGCCCGTATACACCACCAGCCCGATCAGCAGGGAGGCGAAACCGGGCGAGAGCATCACCCCGCCCTGGAAGTTGAAGCGCGCCATCTCCGGCTCGCTCCAGACCAGCGGAGCGGCCGGCAGAATGGCCCAGCCCGCGACCGCCACGGCGGCGGCCGTCACCACGGCGGCGAGCCCCGGCCGGGTGTCCCGCCCCTGCTCCACCCGCATCCGCTCCAGGCGGCGATAGAGCAGGATGCCCACCGCCAGGCCCACCAGGACCACGACCAGCCAGGCGCCGAGGCCCGGGCCCGGTCTCGGGGCAGGCAGCACGAGCCCGCGGTTGCTGAGGAAGACCGGGCCGGGGAGCCGCAGCGCCTGGTCCGGCGGGGGCAGGCGCAGGAAGACCGCCCCGTACCAGAAGAACAATTGCAGCAGCAAGGGCGTGTTGCGCACAACTTCCACGTAGACCGACGCCACCATGCGTACGAGCGCATTGGTGGACAGCCGTGCCAGGCCGGCCACCACCCCCAGGATGGTGGCCAGCACGATCCCCACCCCCGCCACCCGCAACGTATTCACCAGCCCGGCGAGAAAGGCCCGCAAGTAGGGATCCGACGGCTGGTAGGCGATGGACGTCTCGCCGATGGCAAAGGAAGCCGGGTAGCGGAGGAACTCGAACCCCAGCGGTATGCCCAGTTGCTGCAGGTTCCGCGTGACGTTGGCGTAAACGAAGGCCCCGGCCGCGGCCACTGCCGCCAGGAACAGCGCCTGGGCCAGCACCCGGCGCACGCGCACGTTGCCCGGGCCCGCGACGGTTAGGCGGGCGGGCCAGCGGTTCATGGCGTTCCCTCCCCTGTCCCGGGCTGATGGTGAATGGGCGGTCCCGGGGCGCCCTGAAGTGCCCCGGGACCGCGCCGCGGTCAACGGAACGGCGGGGAATACAGGAGGCCACCGCGGGTCCAGAGCTCGTTGAGACCGCGCTCGAGATTCAGTTCGGTCCCCGGGCCGAGGTTGCGGGCGTAGATCTCCCCGTAATTGCCCACGTGCTTGATGACCCGGTAGGCAAAGTCGTTGCTCAGGCCCAGGCTCTTGCCCAGCTCACCCTCGACCCCCAAAAAGCGCCGGATATCCGGGTTGTCGCTGTTCTTGAACTGGTCCACGTTCTTGGAGTCGATGCCGAACTCCTCGGCCTGGATGGTGGCGAACACCACCCACTTCACCACGTCGAACCAGGCGGAGTCGTTGTTCTTGACGGCCGGGCCCAGGGGCTCCTTGGACAGGATCTCGTCCAGGATCACATGGGCGTCAGGATCCTTCAGCTTGGCCCGCCGGCCCGCCAGCTGCGACCGGTCGGAGGTCACGGCGTCGCAGCCCCCGGCTTCGTAGGTGGCGTAGAGCTGGTCGGCGTCCTCGAAGGTCTTGGGAGTGTAGCTGGCACCGATGGACCGCATCCGGTCGGTGAGCACCATCTCGTTGGTGGTGCCGCTCAGCACGCAGATGGTGGCGCCGTTCAAGTCTTCCAGTGAGTCGATGCCCTTGTCCTTGGGTACCATGATGGCCCCGCCGTCGTAGAAGGTCGTGGGCGCGAACTCCATCCCGTTGGCCGTGTCGCGGCCCAGCGTCCAGGTCGTGTTGCGCATCAACACGTCGACCTCGCCCGACTGGACGGCGGTGAATCGTTCCTGGGCACTGAGCGGGCGGAATTCCACCGCATTGGGGTCATTGAACAAGGCGGCGGCGATGGCCCGGCAGAAGTCGGCATCGAAACCGGACATCGTCCCGTCTGGCTCGAGGAAGCTAAAGCCGGGCAACTGCCCGTTCACGCCGCAGATCAACTTGCCCCTCTGCAGCACCACCTGCAGGCGGCTCTGCCCATTACCCCCCTGCTGGCCCGGCGTCTGGCCGCCGGAGCCGGTGGACGAGGAGTCGCCACCGGAACAAGAGGCCAGAACCAGGGCCACCAGCAGCAGGCCGGCCACGATCCAGGCACGCCGGCGTCGTTGCGTCACCGTCCTACCTCCCCCAGACAGCAAAATACTCCCGTGACAGAGTTTTTCTATTTCGCCACGTCATGGTGGGCACCTGCAGGGTGGTCCATGTTTGCGCTAGTAAGTTCACGAAGATTGCCTTTTTCCGTAGGGAATCCCCGCGGCCCGCGATCAAAGGCGGTGAAGTCAGGTCTTCCCCGCTGCCGGAAGGGGTTTGATGAAGGGCCCGTGTGCGCTATATTAATGAACCAAACCCGCGGGTACCCGGCGGGCTCCGGGCGGGGAACGCCGGGAAAGAAACGGCGGCAGCGGACGTCCGTAGCCAGCGACTCACGCGCGCGACAACCGCATCGGTACCCAATCGCGATGACGGGACCAAGGGGTGTCTGGCATAGCAGCCCCGCCGGCACAGAGAGCCGGCCCGCCAGCTGTGAGGGTCGGCCCGGCGGACACCCCGCCCATCCCCGAGCGGCGCGGCAACGGCGCCCCCACGGCTGCCCGAACCGCGACGGTCCCGGCCGTTAACCGGGAAGGCCGGCACGCCCGTGCCGGCCCCAACGAGGCCGGATGCCCGCCGGACCCGGCCCGGGCCGGGGAGAAACCCGCCCGGCCCTTCACGGCGGGCGGTGCTCCGGCGAAGCAAGGTGGTACCGCGGAAGCCTCCGCCCTTGTCGGCGGGGGCTTTTTTCATAGGGGGTGCAGGGCATGCAGGACACCCGCATCGCGTTGATCGGCGCCGGGAAGATGGCGGAGTGCCTGATCGCGGGGTGGCTCGGCTCGGGCCGCATCGAGCCCCATCAGATCGCCGTCACCAACCGCCGCAACGATGACCGCCTGGAAGAGCTCAAGACCGGCTACGGGGTGCGCGCGTACCGGGAGAAGAAGGACGTCGTGGCGGGCGCGTCCGTGGTCGTGGTAGCGGTCAAGCCGGCCGACATGGCCGAGGCGCTGCGGCAACTGGCCCCGTGGCTGGCACCGGAGACACCGGTGGTCTCCGTGGCCGCCGGGGTACGCCTGGCCGGCATGGCCGCCCTGCTGCCGCAAACCCGCAGCCTGATCCGGGCCATGCCCAACACCGCCAGCCGCTTGCGCCAGTCGGTCACCGCCCTGTGCCGGAACGAGGGCTGTGCCGCGGAGGACTTCGACCGCGTGCGGCAGCTGTTCGACCTGGTGGGGACGACGGTGGAAGTGAGCGAGGACGCCTTCGACGCCGTGACGGCCCTGAGCGGGAGCGGGCCGGCCTACGTCTACCTGCTGGTGGAAGCGATGCTGGAGGCCGCCCGCGACCTGGGACTGCCGGAGCGGGTAGCGCGAGAGCTGACCGTCTGGACGGTCCTGGGGGCGGGCCACATGCTGCGCCATACCGGACTGGCCCCGGAGGAGCTGCGCCGGCAGGTGACCTCTCCCAACGGGACGACGGCGGCAGCCCTCGCCGTGCTAGAGGAAATGAACGTGCCGGCCGCGGTGCGCCGTGCCGTCAACCGTGCGGCGGCCCGGGCGGCGGAGCTGGCGGCGGCCGTGTCGGCCGTGTAAGGGCGCGGGCCAGGCGGGCGCACCCTCGCCAGGCACCGAACGGGCTGCACCGGCGGGGGCACCCGCCGCCCGGGCGGCACGCGGCCTGGCGCAGGCCGGCCCCTTGGTATACGTTGGTGGTTGGGCGGGGACCGGAAGAACGGGGGTGCACCGATGGCGCGGCTGAGCGAGGCGGAGATCGCCGCCCGGCTGGAACGGCTGCCTGGCTGGCGTCGCGATGGAGAGGCCATCACCAGGACCTACGAGCTCGCTTCCTTCCGCGACGCCCTGTTCTTCGTGAACGCCGTGGCGGGGCTGGCGGAGGCCGCCAACCACCATCCCGATATCGACATTCGCTGGCGGCGGGTGACGCTCACCCTGTCCACCCACAGCGAGGGCGGGCTGACGCAGAAGGACTTTGACCTGGCCGAAGCCATCGACGCCCACACCAGGCGCTGGGCCGGCTAGCCTCCCGGGCCCGCGATACGCCCGGGGGACCACGGCCTGCGAGGGATGCCAGCACATGGGCGCACAACAGCTTGGGAACGAAGCAGAGCAGCCAGGGAACGAAGAAACAAGAAGCGGCGGGGACCGCGGGGAGCTGCACCGGGACGATGAGATCCCCTTTCGCCGCCTGCTGGGCATCCGCGTGGTGGCGGCCGCAGGCGGCCGGGCTACCCTGGTGATGCCCTGGCGGCCCGAGCTGGGCAACCGCTTCGCCACCGTGCATGGCGGCGCCCTGGCGACCCTGGCGGACGCGGCCATGAGCAACGCCATCCTGTCCTCACTGCCGGCGGGAGACCGGATTGGCGGCACCATCGAGCTGTCGGTCCGCTTCCTTCGCCCCGCCGAGGGCGACGTCCGGGCCGAAGGGCGCCTCCTGCACGCCGGCGGGCGCATCGCTTTCGCCCACGTGGACATGTATGACGCCCGCCAGCGCCTGGTGGCCACCGGCCAGGGCAGCTTCGCCTTGCGGCGGCAGGCGCCGGTGGAGCCGGGCACCGCCCAGGTTACCGGGCCGGAACCGGCACCCGGCACCGGCGGTCCCGACCACCCACACCATCAGGCAACACAGGCATGACGGGACGAGGGAGCGGAACATGAGCGGGGATCCAGCGGAGCTGCCCAGGGAACGCCGCACCGAGATCCGCCTCAAGCCCGGCCGCGAGCGGCCGCTGCGCGCCGGGCGGCGCTGGGTCTACAAGACCGACGTCTACACCGTCAGCGACAGCGACTACGAACCAGGCGACATCGTCCGCGTGGTGGACGCCCGCGGGCGCTTCGTCGGCAAGGGATACATCAACCCCCGCTCCATGATCTTCGTCCGCCTGTTGACGGAAGAACCGGACGAACCCGTCGACGAGGAGTTCTTCCGGCGGCGGCTGCGGCGGGCGTGGGAATACCGCCGCCGGGTACTGGGTGACCAGGACGGCACCGACAGCTGCCGCGTCGTGTTCGCCGAGGCCGACCTCTTGCCGGCCCTGATCGTGGACAAGTTCGCCGATATCCTCGTGGTTCAGACCCTGGCCCTGGGGATCGACCGCTGGCGGCCGGTCATCGTGCGGTTGCTGGACGAGCTGTTCGCCCCCCGCGGCATCTACGAGCGCAACGACGTCCCCGTGCGGGAGCTGGAGGGTCTGGAGCAGCGGACCGGCTACTTGAAGGGACCCTTTGACACGCGGGTGGAGATCCGCGAGAACGGCCTGCCCTTCCTCGTGGACGTGGCTCGCGGCCACAAGACGGGCCACTTCCTCGACCAGCGGGAGAACCGGGCGGCCATCCGGCCGTACGTGCGCGGGGCGCGGGTACTGGACGCCTTCTGCCACACGGGCGGCTTCACCGTGCACGCCCTGGCTTACGGCGCCCGCGAGGTGGTGGCGGTCGACATCAACCCCGACGCGCTGGCGCTGGCCCGGGAGAACGTGGAGCGGGTGCGCCGCGCCCTTGCAGATTCATCCGCCGTGGCCGAAGCCGGCCAGGCGGCACGCGGCCAGGGGGCGCCGGGTGAGGGGGCACCCGGAGACAGGGCGCCTGGTGAGGGGGCGCCTGAGGGGATGACGCCCCCTCAGCCGCCCGCTGCAATGAGCGGCGACGGCCGCGTCAGCTTCCACGAGGCCAACGCCTTCGACTTCCTCCGCGCCCAGGCCGACGCGGGCGAGCAGTACGATGTGGTGATCCTGGATCCGCCCGCCTTCGCGAAAAACAAGCAGGCACTGGAAGGCGCCTACCGCGGGTACAAAGAGATCAACCTGCGGGCCATGAAGATGCTGCCGCCGGGCGGTATCCTGATCACCTGTTCCTGCTCCTACCACATGAAGCCGGAGCTCTTCGAGCAGATGCTGGCCGACGCCGCCCTGGATACCGGCCGCCGCCTGCGCCTCATCGAGCGCCGTGGCGCCAGCCGGGACCATCCCGCCCTGTTCGGGGCCGACGAGAGCCAGTACCTCAAGTGTTACATCCTCGAAGTCCTGTGAGGCAGCACCGGTCGAGCACCCGCTCGATCCTGGCGGCGCCGTGTCGCCGCGGCCTGCCGTGACCCGTTGTACCGGCGGGTCCAATGTTGGACCGGCAACTGACGCGTTGTACCGCCGAGGGAGCCCCGCCGGCTACGGGCCTGGCGCCGAGCCGCGGCCGAGCAGGTGACAGAGGGCCCCCTCCAGATCCGGGTAGCGGAAGCGGAAGCCGGCTGCCAGGGCACGCTCGGGCACCGCCCGCTGCCCGCTGAGCAGCAGGGCGTCCGCCATCTCCCCCAGGGCCAGGCGCAGGGCCGGGGCGGGGGCGGGGAGCCACGCCGGGCGGCCCAGCACCCGGCCCAGGACCCGGGCGAACTCCCGGTTGGTCACCGGTTCCGGCGCCGTCCCGTTGTAGGGGCCGGAGGCATCGTCGCGGCCCAGCAGGAAGGTGATCAGGTCCACCAGGTCGTCCAGGTGGATCCAGGGCACCCACTGGCGGCCGGAACCCAGCGGCCCCCCGGCGAAGAACCGGAAGGGCAACACCAGCCGCGGCAGGGCGCCGCCCTCCCGGGCCAGCACCACGCCCGTGCGCAGGAGCGCCACTCTCACCCCAGCAGCCTCCGCCCGCCGTGCCTCCTCTTCCCAGGCCACGCAGACCCGGCTGAGGAAATCCGCGCCCGGGCGGCCGGTTTCGGTTACCACCTCGTCGCCGCGCGGGCCGTAGTACCCTACCGCCGAGCCGCTGAGCAGCAACCGCGGCCGGCGGCGGGCGGCCTCTATCGCCTGGACCAGGGCGCGGGTGGCTTGCAGGCGGCTCTGCAGGATGCGCTCCTTCTGGGCCGGGCTCCAGCGCCGGGCGGCGATGGACTCGCCGGCCAGGTTCACCGCCACGTCGGCCCCGTCGATGGCCTCCCACCAGGCCGGGCGCTCCCTAGCCGGCTCGCCGCCGTCCGTGCCGGTGGGCGTGGGCTGCGCCGTCCAGGGCACCACCGTCACCCCGGCCGGCACGGCGGCCTGCGCCCGCCGCGTCAGCACCACCACCTCGTGGCCGTCTGTCACCAGGCGCCGGCAGAGGGCGGTACCGATCAACCCCGTCCCGCCCGTCACCACCACCCGCATGCTCGACCCCTCCCCGCGCCAATGGCGGGCGGCCGGTCATCCGGCGGCACCTTCCAGCGACAACATCACCCCGGCCGGGCAGCGCCGGGGGGCCAGGGGGCGCCGCATGCCTGCCGGCCGCCATTTGTTCCCAGGACATCTTCGGCCCTGGCGCGACCCTTCCCTGCGCCGCATCCCCCTCGGTCCCTCCCTCGTCGCTCCCGCACCTGGCGCAAGGGGCGGCACTTCGGAACGCCGGGAGCACCCCTCCGGAGCGCCCCTCCGTTCAGCCCTTTCCGCCGCCTTCGTCTGCCCCCTTTGACTGCTCCCCGAGCACGCGGCATCCCCGTGGTCATGCAACACTAATTAACTTTTTTGATTTTTGTCTTGACAATGTTTAATCATGGATTCACATTAATTCTCAGGACGTGACTCCGGCCTGCGGGATCCCGGGCATCGCTGGAAGGAGCGACGCAACCTCGATGAACGACCTCTCTGGTGACCGTTCCCGCTGTGAGGGCCCCACCCCCTCCTCCCCGGCCGGCAACCCGGCCGGGGGCACTACCGATCAGGCCGCACCCGGCAGCGGCCAGGAGCCGCAAAGCCGCGGCACCCCCAGCATCTGGCGACACCGGCCCTTCGTCGTCCTGTGGCTCGCCCGCATCGTCTCCGTGACGGGCGGCATGGCCAGCATGATGGCCATGCAATGGTGGGTGCTGGACGTCACCGGTTCCGCCCAGGCCATGGCGGCGCTGGGCGCCCTCTTCACCGTGGTGGTGGCCGCCGT
>DATCKH010000044.1:0-16535 GCA_036562425.1 Thermaerobacter sp.
ATCGCCGACGAGTGCGGGGTCAAGATCGACATCGAGGACGACGGCAAGGTCTACATCTCCGCCCAGACCCAGCAGGGCGGGGAGAAGGCCCGCGAGTGGATCGAGCAGATCGTGGCCGACGTGGAGGTGGGCAGCGTCTACCTGGGCAAGGTGACGCGGCTCATGAGCTTCGGCGCCTTCGTCGAGATCCTGCCGGGCAAGGAAGGCCTGGTGCACGTGTCGCGGCTGGCCCGGAAGCGGGTGCCCCGGGTGGAGGACATGGTCCGGCCCGGCGACACCTTGCTGGTCAAGGTGGTGGAGATCGACGATCTGGGCCGCGTCAACCTGTCCCGGAAGGACGCCCTGGAGGAGCAGCCGGAGAAGAAGCACATGGAGAGCCTCAGCGGCCCGCGGGCCCACGACTTCGACGAGCCCGTGCCGATGACCGCCCAGCGGCGCGGCCCGGGGCGCAACGGCCGGCCCGGCGGTGGCGGGCGACGACGCCGCCG
Organism: Thermaerobacter sp.; assembly: GCA_036562425.1. Taxonomy (GTDB): domain Bacteria; phylum Bacillota; class Sulfobacillia; order Thermaerobacterales; family Thermaerobacteraceae; genus ZC4RG37. Next base: position 489 of record DATCKH010000044.1, read on the forward strand.
CTGACGCCGGACCGGATGCCCGGAGAGCTTCCCGGTTCCCGCTCGGGAAGCTTTTTTCTTCTTTCCTTTTCCTTCTTGCCAGGATTCCCGCCGCCGGCGCCGGCGGCGGGACGTCCCGTCCCGGCAGAGACCTTCTGGGGAGGAGTGGGGATGGAGAAGACGGCCTACCGGATCACCCGGCTGTCCAACGGCCTGCGCATCGTGACCGAGTACGTGCCGGGGGTCCGCTCCGTCACCGTCGGCATCTGGATCCGGACGGGCTCCCGCCATGAGCCGGAGGAGCGGGCCGGCATCGCGCACCTGCTGGAGCACATGGCCTTCAAGGGCACCGAGACGCGCAGCGCGCGCGAGCTGGCCGAGATCGTCGACGGCGTGGGCGGCCACATCAACGCATACACATCCAAGGAGGACACGTCGTACTACATCAAGGTCCTGGACGAACACTTCCCGCTGGCCGTGGAGATCCTGGCCGACATGCTGCTGCGCTCCCGGTTCGACGCGGGCGAGCTGGAGAAAGAGAAACGGGTCATCCTGGAAGAGATCAAGATGTACGAGGACACGCCTGAGGATCTGGTCCAGGACCTGCTGACCGAGACCCTCTGGGCCGGGCACCCGCTGGGCCGCCCGGTGATCGGCTGGGAGCGGACGGTCTCGGCCGTGGACCGCGAGGCCCTGGTGGACTTCTGGCGCCGGCATTACGAGCCTTCCCGCACCGTGGTGGCCGTGGCGGGCAACATCACCCACGAGCGGGTCGTGGAGGAAGTGTCGCGGTGGTTTGGCGGCTGGACGGGCGGGGCGGATCCCGCGCCCGCCGAGGCGCCGGCTCCCCGGCCGGCCGAGGCGTGGCGGCGCAAGGCCATCGAGCAGGTGCATCTCTGCGTGGGCGCGCCGGCGGCCCGCTACGGCGCCGATGAATTGTACGCGGAATTGATCCTGACCAACATCCTGGGCGGTTCCTCCAGCTCGCGCCTGTTCCAGGTGGTGCGGGAGGAACACGGCCTGGCCTACTCCGTGTACACGTTCCACGGTGCCTATTCGGATGCCGGGATGTTCGGCATCTATGCGGCCACCAGCCCCGAGACGGCCGCCCGCGTCCTGGACCTGATCGCCCGCGAGTGCGCGCGCGTCCGCCGCGAGGGTGTCACGGCGGAGGAACTGGCCCGGACCCGCGACCAGTTCAAGGCCAACCTGCTCCTGGCCCTGGAGAGCACCAGCAGCCGGATGAACCGGCTGGGCCGCACGCTGCTGATGCTGGGCCGCGTGGTGCCGGTGGAGGAAGTGGTGGCGCGGGTGGAAGCGGTGGACAGGGACCAGCTGGCGGAAGCCGCCGAGCGCCTCCTGGATCCGGCACGCTGGGCGCTGGCCGGTGCCGGCCCGGCGGAGCCGCTGCGCCTGCGGGAGGTGGTGGGATGAGCGGCGGGCAGGAGGCACCCCCGACCCGCCGCGCACCGGGCGCGGGCGAGGTTCCCCCCGAGGTGGAGGTTTCCCTGATTCGCCTCCACCCGCGCGCCCGCGTACCGGTGTACGCCACCGAGGGCGCGGCGGGCTGCGATCTGGTGGCGGCGCTGGACGAGCCGGTGGAACTGGCACCGGGGGAGTACCGCCTGATTCCCACGGGCCTGGCCATCGCGCTGCCCCCCGGCTTCGAGGCGCAGGTCCGGCCGCGCAGCGGCCTGGCGGCCCGCTACGGGGTCACCGTGCTCAACGCGCCGGGGACCATCGACGCCGACTACCGGGGCGAGATCGGCGTCGTGCTGATCAATCTCGGGCGCGCGCCCTTTCGCGTGGAGCCCGGTGACCGGATCGCGCAGCTGGTGGTCGCGCCCGTGACCCGGGTACGCTGGCGGGAGACGGGTGAACTGCCCCCCACCGCCCGCGGGGAGGGCGGGTTCGGCAGTACCGGCCGGCGCTGAGAGGTGTGGCTGCGTATCCCCGGCCCGGGGTCCAAGCGGCACGGCAACCAACGGCCGGTCCCGCCGGCGGGTGCCGGCAGGCGGGCGCCGGCAATGGCAGAGGTGGTCCCGCGTGCGGTGGACCGAACTGGCGGGGAAGGAGATCATCGACATCGCCACGGCGCGCCGGCTGGGCAGCGTGGCCGACGCGGACCTCGTGTTCGATCCCGAGACCGGCCGCATCCGCGAGCTCCACCTGGCCAGCCGCCGGCCGGGGCCGCTGGGGTGGCGCGCGCGGGTGACCGTTGTCCCCTGGTCGGCCATCCGGCGCATCGGGGACGACCTGGTGCTGGTGGAATTGGGCACCGCGGGCGGTCCGGAGGGGCCGGCCGGGGCAGGCGCCGCGCCCCCTCGCATGGGCGCGCCGCAACGGGCGCAGGCTAGCAGCGGGCGCCCGGAAGGCGGCGCCCGAAAGGGGGAGACGCGGTTGCCCAAGACGGTCATCGGCTTCTTCGAAAGCCGCCAGGAGGCGGAACGGGCGGTATCCGCCCTGAAGCGGCAGGGCGTCAAGGACGACGCCATCTCCGTGGTCAGTCGCGACGACCGGCAGCAGTCGCGGGAGCAAGGCGAGCGCGCATCCATGTCCAACCAGTCGCTGAGTGACGGCACGGCCTGGGGGGCGGGCATCGGCGCCGGCGCGGGCCTGCTGGCCTCGGCGGGCGCGCTGGCCATTCCCGGCATCGGGCCGCTGATCGCGGCGGGCCCGCTGGCGGCGACCCTGTCCGGAGCCGCGGCCGGCGGCCTGGCCGGCGGCCTGGTGGACTGGGGCATCCCGGAATCCGAGGCACGCGATTTCGAGGCCAAGGTCAAGCAGGGCAAGACCCTGTGTGCCGTGCGCTGCGACGACGACCAGGTGGACGCCGTCGCCGAGGTCCTGCGGCAGCACGGAGCCCGCGACGTCAAGACCCACCAGTCGCGCCGCTGACGCCGGCCGCCGGGGCCTCGCCCCGGCAGTTCCCGGCGTGACTCCTGGCTCGCGGCTTCCAGGCACCGAGGGGGTGGGGGAAACCCGCCCCCTCGGCTTTCTTGTATTGCGGAGCGACCGGCGCGGCGGGCATTACGGCCCGAGCGCCGGTGCGTGATCTATAATGGGTGGGAGCGGGCCCGCCCGGGCGCGGGCCGGGCCGGTTCCCTCCCGCCCCCCGGCAGCCCGCTCCTGACGGAGGGATCGCCCATGATTCGCGTGGTCATGTGCGGGGCCACGGGCCAGACCGGGCAGGCCATCACCCGCGGCTTGCTGGCCGAACCCGACCTGCGGCTGGTGGGGGCGGTGGCGGCTCATGCGGCGCCGGACGTGGGTACCGAGGTGGGGGCGGGGCCTGCCGGCGTGCCGCTGGACACCGACCTGGCGGCGGTGCTGGCCCGGACGGAAGCCGACGTGCTGGTGGACTTCACCGTCGCTCCCGTGGCGGAGCGCCACCTGCGCCTGGCTGTGGAACACGGCGTCGCGCCCGTGATCGGAACCACGGGCCTATCGGAGGAGGTCCTGGCCTGGCTGGAGCGCGAGTGCGACCGCCGCGGGCTGGGGGCGGCGGTGATCGCCAACTTCTCCATCGGGGCGATGCTGCTGGCCCAGTTTGCGGCCCTGGCGGCGGAGTTGATGCCGGCTGCCGAGATCATCGAGTTGCACCACGATCGTAAACGCGACCGGCCCTCCGGGACGGCCCTGCGGCTGCGGCAGCGCCTGGCCGCCGCCTGCGGCCGGGAGGTGCCCGTGCACAGCGTGCGCCTGCCGGGCCTGGTGGCCCATCACCGGGTCATCTTCGGGGGCCGCGGCGAGACGCTGACCATCGCCCACGACAGCCTGAGCCGCGAGTCCTTCATCCCCGGCGTCGTCGCCGCCGTCCGGCGCGTGCTCGAGCTGCGCGGCCGGGTGGCCTACGACCTGGAGGAACTCATCTCCCTGGGCGCGGGCGCCGACGGCGGCCGGGCGGCCGCGGGTCAGGGCGGGCGGCCCGGGGAGGTGCGACGGCGGGGGTGATGGCGGTGGCCGTGGAAGCCGTGGTCATCGTCGGTGACGACCGCCAGGCCGCCTGCGCCATCGCCTTGCACCGCCGCGGCTGGCGGGTCCATTGCCTGGGCCGGGCCGTGCCCGGCCTGCCGGCGTCTGCCGACCCGGCCGTGGTTGCCGGTGCCGATGTGGTCGTTGGGCCCGTGACCGGCTTCGAGGCGGGCCGTTTCGCGGGGGCGCCCGAGGGCCTGGTCCTGGAGCCGGAGCGCCTCCCCTTCCGCAGCGGTGCCCTTTACGTGGGCGGGCGGCCCGACGCGGCGTTGCGCCGGGTCCTCGCGGACCGGGGCGCCCGCTGCTACGACCTGCTGGAAGACGAGGCCTTCACCGCCGCCAACGCCTGGCCGACGGCCGAGGCGGCCGTGCTGCGGGCCCAGTTGCTGGGCCGGCGGGTCATCGCCGGCCAGGTGGTCGCCGTCCTCGGCTTCGGCCGCTGTGGCCGGGCCCTCGCCCGGCTGCTGCAGGGGATGGGGGCCACGGTGACGGTGGTGGCCCGGAGGCCCGAGCAGCGGCAGGAGGCGGCCGCGCAGGGGCTGGACGCCCTGCCCTTCGACCGCCTGCCAGAAGCGCTGCAGCGGGCGGGCCTGGTGTTCAATACCGTGCCGGCGCCGGTCCTCGGGCGCGAGGCCCTGGCCCGGCTGCGCCTGGACGCGCTGGTCATCGACATCGCCTCGCGGCCCGGCGGCGTCGACTGGGACGCGGCGCGCGAACTGGGCGTCGCGGCGCACCTGGAGCTGGGGCTGCCGGCCCGGTTCTTCCCGGTGACCGCGGGCGAGCTCCTGGCCGAGGCCGTCGAGCGGGTGGTGGCCGGCGCGCCGCGTCAGGAAACGCGTCAGGAAAGCTGACGCGGATGAGCCCAAAGGAGACCGGGGCCCGTCACCCGGGCGCAGGCGGCGCAATAGGCTCTCGGTGAGCGCGCGCGGGGCGCGTGCAGCGACGCGGCGGGCCGGCGGGTCCGGCCCGCCGGCGAGGAGGGATCGCGCCGTGCTCACCGGACGCCGGATCGGCTTCGCCGTGTGCGGGTCGCACCACAACCTGGCCCGGGTGCTGGAGTGGGTCGGCCGGCTGGTGGAGATGGGAGCCGATGTGTATCCCATCGTATCCCACGCCGTGGCCACCACGGCCACCGCGCACGGTACGCCGGAGCAGTGGCTGGGTGCCCTGGAAAGTCTCACGGGCCGGCGCCCGTGGCGGACCATCCCGGAGGTGGAGCCCATCGGGCCCCGCAAGCTCCTGGACGTGCTGGTGATCGCGCCGTGCACCGGTACGACGATGGCGAAGCTGGCCAACGGCTTCAGCGACTCCGCGGTCCTCATGGCGGCCAAGGCCCAGTTGCGCAACCAGCGCCCGGTGGTACTGGCCATCTCCACCAACGACGCCCTGGGGCTGAACGCCCGCAACCTGGCGACGCTGCTCAACACGAAGAACGTCTACTTCGTACCCTTCGGCCAGGATAATCCCGAGGAAAAGCCGAACTCTCTGACCGCCAACTTCGCGCTGATTCCCGCCGCCATCGAGGCGGCGCTGGCAGGCAAGCAGTTGCAACCGCTGCTGGTGACGGCTGGGACGATGTGATGCGCGGCGGCCGCCCGGGCCCGGCCGGCGCGGTCGCCGCGGCAAGCGTACACCAGGCCGGCGCCGCCGGGTTTTCGCGCCGGCCCGGGAGGTCCGAGCATGGGATATCGCGTGGCAATCGTGGGCGTCACCGGATTGGTGGGACGGCACGTGCTGCGGCTGCTGGAGGAGCGCCGGTTCCCCGTGGACGAGTTGCGGCCGCTGGCCACGGCGCGCTCGGCAGGACGGGTGGTGGAGTTCGGCGGCGAGCGCCTGGAGGTCCGCGAGGCCAGCGAGGACACCCTGCGGGGTGCGGACTTCGCCTTCTTCGCGGCCAGCGGCGACGTCAGCCGCGAGCTGGCCCCGGTCGCCGCCCGTGCGGGCACCATCGTCATCGACAAGTCCAACACCTTCCGCATGGACCCCGAGGTGCCCCTGGTGGTGCCGGAGGTCAACCGGGACGCCCTGGCCCGCCACCGCAACCTGATCGCCAGCCCGAACTGTTCCACCATTCAGCTGGTGGTGGTGCTGAAGCCGATCCTGGATGCCTTCGGGTTGAAGCGCGTGGTCGTGTCCACCTACCAGGCCGTTTCGGGCACGGGAGCGGCGGCGCTGGAGGAACTGGAGGCGGCGACCCGCGCCGGTCTGGAGGGTACGGACTTCGAGCCGCAGGTGTACCCGGAACCCATCGCCTTCAACGTGCTGCCCCATTGCGACCGGTTCGAGGACGAGTGGGCGACGCTGGAGGAATGGAAGCTGGTGCGGGAGTCGCGCAAGATCCTGGGCCGTCCCGACCTGGCGGTCACCGCCACCGCCGTGCGCGTGCCGGTGCGGGTCGGGCACAGCGAGGCGGTGTGGCTGGAGACCGAGCGGCCGGCGGACCCTGCCGCCCTGCGGCAGGTGCTGGAGGGTGCTCCCGGCGTGGTGGTGTGGGACGATCCGGCGCGCAACCTGTACCCGACGCCGCTACGCGTCGCGGGTCGTGACGAGGTCTTCGTGGGGCGCATCCGCCGCGATCCCACCTCGGACCGGGCTTTCTGGCTCTGGATCGTGGCCGACAACCTGCGCAAGGGCGCGGCCACCAATGCCGTGCAGATCGCCGAAGCGCTGACCCAGGGCTGAAGCCGGCCAGGTCGGAACAGGGAAGCGAGGCGTCGGAACCTTGCGGATCATCGTGCAGAAATTTGGTGGAACGTCGTTGCGCACGGCGGAGGATCGCGCCGCCGCGGTTCGTCATGTGGTCGCGGCCATCCAGCGCGGCTTGCGCCCGGTGGTGGTCGTTTCCGCCATGGGCCGGCGGGGGGATCCGTACGCCACCGACACGCTGGTGTCCCTGGCCCGGGACGTGCACCCCGACGTGCCCCCGCGGGACCTGGACCTGCTCATGGCCTGCGGTGAAGTGATCTCGGCCGTGGTCTTCGCCCAGACGCTGCGGCGGGCGGGGATCCGGGCGGTGGCCCTCACGGGAGGGCAGGCCGGCCTGGTGACCGACGACCAGTTTGGCGATGCCCGCATCGTGCGCGTGGACCCGGAACCCCTGCGACGCCAGCTGGAGCGTGGTGAGGTGCCGGTGGTGGCCGGTTTCCAGGGGGTCACCGAGGACGGCCGGGACGTCACCACGCTGGGCCGTGGCGGCAGCGACACGACCGCGGCCGCGCTGGGGGTGGCGCTGCGGGCCGAGGTAGTGGAGATCTACACGGACGTGGAAGGCGTCAAGACCGCCGACCCGCGCCTGGTACCCGAGGCCCGCACCTTGAGCACCGCCACCTACGACGAGATCGTGCAGATGGCGCACGAGGGCGCGCGGGTGGTCCACCCGCGCGCGGTGGAACTGGCCATGCGCGGCAACGTCCCCCTGCGCGTGCGCAGCACCTTCAGCGACGACCCCGGAACGCTCATCACCCGGCACTGGGAAGTGGACCAGGTCTGGCCCGATCTCCGCCACGCGCGGGCGGTGACGGGCATTACCCACATCCCCAACCTCACCCAGATCACCATCCACGTCGCCGACGCCCGGGACGACCAGACCCTGAACGTCCAGCTCTTCCGGGCGCTGGCCGATCGCGGGATCAGCGTCGACATGATCAATGTGTCGCCGCGGCGCAAGTCCTTCGTGGTCCGCGACGATCGGGCGGAGGAGGCGCGAGCGGCGCTGGAGGAACTGGGCTTGCGGCCCGAGCTGCGGCCGGGGTGCGCCAAGGTGACCGTGGTCGGTGCGGGCATGCACGGGGTGCCCGGCGTGATGGCGAGGGTGGTGGAAGCCCTCAAGGCCGCCGGCGTATCCATCCTGCTGACGGTGGACTCCCACATGACCATCTCCTGCCTCGTCGACGGCCGCGATCTCGGCGCGGCGGTGCGGGCGCTTCACGACAAGTTTGGCCTGGGGGGCGTGACGCCCGTGCTGGACGGGCCGGAGCGGGCACCCCGGGCGGGAGCGGGCGGCACGCGCACCGTCCCCACGACTCCGGCGGCCCCGGCGGCGAAGGGGAACGGTGCCGCGGTCATGGCCAGGGAAGGGGAGGATCCCGATGCCTGACTACGGGTCGGTCATCACGGCGATGGTGACACCCTTCGACAGAGAAGGGCGGGTGGATGCGGCGCGCGCCGCGGAGCTGGCACGGCGCCTGGTGGACGCCGGTTCGGACGGGATCGTGGTGGCCGGCACCACCGGCGAGTCGCCGACCCTGACGCCGGAGGAGCGGCTGGCGGTGCTCCGGGCCGTGCTGGACGCGGTGGGCGACCGGGTGTTCGTCTGGATGGGCACGGGCACCAACGACACCGCCACCTCCATCCGCCTCACCCGGGAGGCGGAGGAGGCGGGTGCCCATGGCGTCATGCTGGTAACGCCATATTACAACAAGCCGCCGCAGGCCGGCCTGCTGGAGCATTTCCGGGCGATCGCGGCGGCCACCCGCCTGCCGGTGATGGTGTATAACGTGCCGGGCCGCACCGCCTGCAACATGGAGCCGGAGACCCTGGTGCGGCTGGTGGAAGCGGCGCCCAACGTCGTGGCGGTGAAGGAAGCCAGCGGCAACCTGGACCAGATCGGCGAGATCCGGCGCCGGCTGCCGCGCCCGTTCCGGGTGTACGCCGGCGACGACAGCTTCACCCTGCCGGTGCTGGCCATCGGCGGCGACGGCGTGGTCAGCGTCGCCTCCCACCTGGTGGCCGGGGAACTGCGGCGCATGGTGGAGGCGTTCCGGGAGGGGCGCGTGGAAGAGGCCAGCGCCATCCACCAGCGGCTGCTGCCGCTGTTCAAGGCGCTGTTCTGGACGGCCAACCCCATCCCGGTGAAGACGGCGCTGCGGCTGCTGGGCTTCGACGCGGGCGGCTTCCGGCCGCCGCTGGTGGAGATGCCGCGGGAGATGGAAGCGCGCTTACGGGCGCTGCTGGCGGAGCTGCAAGTGGTGCGAGTATAATATCATCAGCGCTTTTGGGTTCGGGTGCCACCGCGCGCGGGCGCGGGGGCATTTCTTTGTGTGGCGTTCCGCGGGCCGCCGCGCGGGACGCGAAGATGCCGGCAACACAGGAGGTGCATAGGGATCGCGGCAAAGGCACACGGATCCGCGGTCACGATCGTACCGCTTGGCGGCCTCGGCGAGATCGGCAAGAACATGATGGTGATGGAGACGGAGAAGGACGTCATCGTCATCGACGCCGGTCTCGCCTTTCCGGGTGACGACATGCCGGGCGTGGACGTCGTGATCCCGGATTACACGTATTTGATCGAGCGACGGCACAAGCTGCGCGGCATCTTCCTCACGCACGGCCACGAGGACCACATCGGCGGGATCCCCTACCTGCTCAAGGAAGTCCAGGCGCCGGTCTACGCCACACGGCTGACGCTGGGGCTGGTCGAGCGCAAGCTGGAGGAAGAGAAGCTGCACCTGCCGCCCCGGTCGCGCGCCATCCGGCCCGGCGAGCGGGTACGGGCCGGTACCTTTACCGTCGAGCCGTTCCTGGTCAATCACAGCATCCCCGATTCGGTGGGCTTCGCCATCCGCACGCCCGTGGGCCTGTTCATCCACACCGGGGACTTCAAGTTCGACCAGACCCCCATCGACGGGCGCGTGGCGGACTACCAGCGGCTGGCAGCCTACGGTGCCGAGGGCGTGCACGTCCTGCTCATGGACAGCACCAACTCGGAGCGGCCGGGGGTGACGGGCTCGGAACGGCAGGTGGGCGAGGCGCTGGCCAACGTGTTCCGCCAGGCCCGGGGCCGCATCCTGATCGCCAGCTTCGCCAGCCACCTGCACCGGCTGCAGCAGGTGTTCACGCTGGCGGGCGAGTTCAAGCGGCGCCTGGCGGTCATCGGGCGGAGCATGGAGAACGTGGTCGAGGTCGCCCTCAAACTGGGCTACCTGCACGATCCCGGCGTTCTGATCCCGGCGGAGAAGATTCAGGAACTGCCACCCCAGCGCGTGGTCGTGCTGATGACGGGCAGCCAGGGAGAGCCCCTGTCCGCGCTGGCCCGGGCGGCCTCGGGCGAGCTGCGCAAGCTGGAGCTCCTGCCGGGCGACACCGTGGTCATCGCGGCCAGTCCCATCCCGGGCAACGAGAAGCTGGTGCAGCGGACCATCGACAACCTGTTCCGGCGCGGCTGCCAGGTGGTTTACGGGCCGCATGCCGGAGTCCACGTGTCGGGCCACGGTTCCCGGGAGGAGCTGCGGCTGATGCTGAACCTGACGCGGCCGCGCTTTTTCATCCCGGTCCACGGCGAGTACCGGCACCTTCTGCACAACGCGGAACTGGCGCGCTCCGTGGGCATCGACGAGGACCGGATCCTCATCGGCGAGAACGGGACGCTGTTCGAGGTCACCAGCGACGCGGCGCGCATCCGGGGGAAGGTTCAGGCCGGGGCGGTCATGGTGGACGGCCTGGGCGTCGGCGACGTGGGCAACGTGGTCCTGCGCGACCGGCGGCAACTGGCGCAGGACGGCGTGCTCATCGTCGCCATGGTGCTGAGCCGCGAGCAGCGGCGCGTCATCTCCGGGCCGGAGCTGATCACCCGGGGCTTCGTCTACATGCGCGAATCCGAAGACCTCCTGGCCGAGGCACGGGAACGGGCCATCCAGGCCATCCGCGAGATCGACGAGCAGGACATCACCGAGTGGTCGAACATCAAGGCCGCGGTGCGCGACGCCCTGGGCCGCTTCCTGTACGAGCGGACGGGCCGGCGGCCGGTGATCCTGCCCATCGTCCTCGAGGTCTGAGGCCGGGCGAGCGGGTGCGGTCACGGACCAGGAAGAGCCAGACAACCAGCGGGGCGGGCCCGGCAGGGCGCCGCCCCGCTCCTGTAGATGCCCGCCCTGTTCACCGCCAGGGCTTTGGCCGCCCGCGCGGCCTGACCACCGCGCGCGGCCATACTAGGGGCGAGGAGGGATACCCTTGCCCGCACCGCACGACCGCATTCGGGGCGTCCCGCAGGGCGGGCCGCCGACGACGCTGCCCTACATGCCCGTTCCCCACGCGCCGCCCGACCGCAATCAGCCCATGGCACCCGGCGCGCCGGGCGAGCCACCCATGAGCGAGGCCGCGGCCAACATCAAGGAACTGGGCACCGAACGGGTTCCCACCGGCCCGGAGGATATCCACGTGTTGACCATCGTCGGGCAGGTGGAGGGGCACCTGCAACTGCCCCCCCAGAACAAGACCACCAAATACGAGCACATCATCCCCCAGCTGGTGGCGGTGGAACAGAACCCGGCGATCAAAGGCCTGCTGGTGATCTTGAACACCGTGGGCGGGGACGTGGAGGCGGGCCTGGCCCTGGCGGAGTTGATCCGGTCGCTGTCCAAGCCCAAGGTATCCATCGTGCTCGGCGGCGGCCACTCCATCGGCGTGCCCATCGCCGTGGCCGCTGACGTCAGCTTCATCGCGCCAACGGCCACCATGACCATCCATCCCATCCGGCTGACCGGCCTGGTCATCGGCGTTCCCCAGAGTTACGAGTATCTGGACAAGATGCAGGAGCGGATCATCCGCTTCGTGGTAGAGAACTCCCGCATCAGCCGTGACCGGTTCCGGGAACTCATGTTCCGCACCGGCGAACTGGCGCGGGACATCGGTACCGTCCTGGTGGGCGAGGACGCGGTGCGCGAGGGACTCATCGATGAGGTGGGCGGCCTGTCCCATGCCGTGGCGCGGCTGGCCCAGCTCATCCGCCAGCGGGAGGCCCCGGGTGCCGCGGATGGCAAGGCCGCGCCGGCGGGCGGCCCTGCGGGGCCGGCCGCGCCCGGGCAGCCGGCCGGCCCGGCTACGGCCGCGGCCCCTGGCGTGGTCCCGGCGGCACCGCCACCGTCACCGTGGGCCGGACCCGCCCCCGGAGGCCCTGTCGCCTGGCGGCCGGCGACCGGCGGGACCATGGGGATGCGCCGCCCTTGACGGGACAAACCAAGACCCGCGGCGGCCAGGGGCTGCACGCGGGCCAGGTCCTCGGGAACGAACGACCCTCGACCTCTAGACTTGACGCCCCTGCCGCCGTTCATGCGGCAGGCGGCCAGCGAGAGGGGGAAGGACGTGGTCCTCTACACCGTCGTCCCGCTGCACGAGGTACTGGCCAGATGGGACGAACCGCGGCCGGAACCGGTTTCCGTCCAGGTCCAGGGCCGCACGCTGCTGATCGAGCCAGAATCGCCTTACGCGGGCCGCATCGTGCGGCTCATCTCGGGTAACCCCAACGACTTTCTCGATCCCGCTTTCCAGCCCGGACGGCGCGTGATCTGGTGGGGGCCCCGGCCTTAGGCCGGGGCCCCGCGGTATAATGGATAAGTCCAACAGGCATGGGGGAGGAGATCCGTTGGAACTCACGCTGTGGCAGTCCGTGGTTCTCGGGGTGGTCCAGGGACTGACAGAGTTCCTGCCCGTCTCCAGCAGCGGCCACCTGGTCGTGTTTCAGGAGTTCCTGGGAGTTCACGTGCCGGGTGTCGGCTTTGAGATCGTGGTTCACCTGGGCACCCTGGCGGCCGTGCTGGCCGTCTACCGCCGGGACGTGGCGGCCGCCGTGGCCGGGGGCGCGCGCGCCCTGGCCGCCATGCTGCACGGGCGCGGGGCGGAAGCGTGGCGCGAAGACCACGGCGCCCGCCTGGCCGTGCTGGTGATCGCCGGGACGGTGCCCGCCGCCGTGGCCGGCTTCGCGGCCAAGGACGCTATCGAAAGCCTGTTCGAGTCGTCGCTGACCGTGGCCGTGTGCTGGCTGCTGACGGGGATCCTGCTGTGGTGGGTCAGCCGGCCGGAGGGCCGGGGCACGCCGCTGGAGCGGGCGAGCCTGGCCGACGCCGTGACCGTCGGCCTCTTCCAGGCCGTGGCGCTGCTGCCCGGCATCTCGCGGTCGGGGAGCACCATCGCCGGCGCCCGCCTGCGCGGCCTGGCCCCTGACGACGCGGCCCGCTTTTCCTTCCTCCTCTCCTTGCCCGCCATCATCGGCGCGGCCGTGCTGGTGATACCCGATGTGCTGGCCGAAGGCGTGAGCGGCGCCCAGTGGGCTACGTTCCTGGCGGGCGGCGTGGCAGCCGCCATCACGGGGTATGCGGCCATCCGCTGGCTTCTGCGCTGGCTGGCCACGGGCCGCCTGCACTGGTTTGCCTATTATCTCTGGGCCGCGGCCGCCGTGGTGCTCTTCCTGCACCGGTTCACGGCCGGCTGAACGAGAAGCGCGGGTACCCCGACGCGGGTACCCCGATAGGAAAGGACGGCCGGGAGCCGAAATGCCTGTCCACGGGAGGGGACGGCCTTGTCTCGGCAACGGGGACAGCGCAAGGGAGGCGGCCCTGACCGGCTTCGCGCCGAGGTGACCGGTATCGCCCTGCTGGTGCTGGCCGGACTCGCCCTTGTGGCCCTGCTCCAGGGACCGGAGGCCGGCGGGGCCATCGGCACCTACCTGGCCGGTGCCCTCACGTGGGCCATGGGCCGCGCCGCCTGGCTGCTGCCGCCGCTGGTGGCCTGGCGGGGGCTGAGTTGCCTGTGGGCCAGCCCCGTCTTCCATGCCCGGGCGCGCAATGCCGGCCTGGCCCTGGGGCTCGTGCTGGTGGCGGTGCTGTTCACGCGGCCATGCGAGCCACTGCTGGCGCCGGACTGCGTGCGCGCGGGCGGCGGGGTCATCGGCGCGCTGGCGGCCGAGATCCTCCGCCGCGCCTTCGGTTCCACCGGATCGCTGCTGGTCCTGGCCGCCCTGGCGATCCTGGACTTCCGGCTCATCACCGGTCGTCCCCTGGACACCCTGGGAGGCGGCCTGGGGCGGCGCCTGGCGGCGGCGGCCCAGCGGGCCCGCTCGTGGGCGCTCAACTTCTTCTTCACGACCGACGACGATATCGGCGAGGACGATGACGGCGAGGACGATCACCGCGCCGCCGGTGGCCGGCGGCGGGGGTCCGGGGGCGCTGTGCGCAGCGGGCAGGAGGAAGCCCCGGCCGGGCACGGCAATGGGCGCGCCGGCCAGCGGGATGGCCAGCGCTCGCTGGTGGCCCGCCTCCTGCAACGGGCCTATCTGGACGGGCCCGCCATCGTCCATGACGTGGAGCTTGCGGCGGACGACCTGCACGACGCGGAGGCGGTCCCGGGTGGCGGGTCCCGCGGGCCGTCGCCGGCCGGCACGCCGGAGGCCGGTGGCGGCAGCCGCCCGGCTGCTTTGCCGGCGGGAGGGCCGGCGGCCGGCAAAGCCGGCGCCGGTGACGCCGGCGCGGGCGCCGCGCACGGAGGTGGGCAGGGTGCCGGCCAGGGCGAGGCCGGGGACGGGGCGGTAACCGGGGCGGAGGGAGGCACCGCCGCGGGGCAGGAGCGTTTCCGCTTGCCGCCCATCGAATTGCTGACGCGGGGCCGGTCCGCGCCGTCCGCCCGTTACCAGCGGGAGGTGGCCGAGAAGGCAGCTATTCTACAGGAGACGCTGGCCAGCTTCGGCGTCCAGGCGCGCATCGCCGACGTGTCGGTGGGCCCGGCGGTCACGCGCTTCGAGGTGGAGCCGGCCCGCGGGGTGAAGGTCAGCAAGATCCAGGCGCTAGCCAGCGACATCGCCCTCAGCCTGGCCGTTCCCGACGTGCGTATCGAAGCGCCCATCCCCGGCAAGGCGGCGGTGGGCATCGAGGTGCCCAACCGGGAGATCGTGGCCGTCCAGTTGCGGGACGTGCTGGAGACGCCGGAGTTCGCCCGTTCCCGCTCCCACCTGACGGTGGCCCTGGGCAAGGACATCGCCGGCCAGCCGGTGGTGACGTCCCTGGACAAGCTGGTGCACCTGCTCATCGCCGGTGCCACCGGCTCGGGCAAGAGCGTCTGCATCAACGCGCTGATCGCCAGCCTGCTGTTCAAGGCGCGGCCGGACGAGGTGAAGCTGCTGCTCATCGACCCCAAGGTGGTGGAACTCAGCGCCTACAACGGCATCCCGCACCTCATCGCGCCGGTGATCACCGACGCGCGCAAGGCGGCCGGTGCCCTGCAGTGGGCCGTGCGCGAGATGGAGCGCCGCTACGAGCTGTTCGCGCGCCGTGGCGTCCGCGACGTCACGCGCTACAATCTCTGGGCGGCTCAGGCCGGGGAAGAGAGGCTGCCCCTGCTGGTCGTGGTCATCGACGAGCTGGCCGACCTGATGATGGTGGCGCCCGTGGAGGTGGAGGATGCCATCCAGCGCCTCGCCCAGATGGCCCGGGCCTCGGGCATTCACCTGGTGGTGGCGACCCAGCGGCCCTCGGTGGACGTCATCACCGGCGTCATCAAGGCCAATATCCCGTCGCGCATCGCCTTCGCCGTCTCCTCCCAGACCGACTCGCGGGTGATCCTGGACCTGGCGGGTGCCGAGAAGCTGGTGGGCAAGGGCGACATGCTCTTTATGCCGCTGGGCGCCACCAAGCCGCTGCGCGTCCAGGGCGCCTATATTTCCGAGCGGGATCTGGAAGCCGTGCTCCGCTTCCTTCGGGAGCAGGGCGAGCCGCGGTACGACCAGGAAGTGGTGCGCGCAGAGGTGGAGGTGTCCGAACCGGCGTCCACCGCAGAAGACGACGACCTGTTCACCGAAGCCGTGCGCGTGGTGCTGGAGGCGGGCCAGGCCTCGGTCTCCTTGATCCAGCGGCGGTTGCGGGTGGGGTACACGCGCGCCGGCCGGCTCATCGACATGATGGAGGAACGCGGCTACATCGGCCCGCACCAGGGCGCCAAGCCCCGCGACGTCTTGATTACGTGGGAAGAATTCCGGCGCCGCCACGGTGAGGCCGCGGGCGGGCCTGGTCCCGGCGCGGGGGCGCCGGGCCGGGAGTGACCGGGGGAGTGACCGCGGGCGTGACCGGGGCATCACCGGCGCGGTGACCGGTAGCTCCCGACTCCGTCCCTGACCGGGTCGGAACCTGCTTCACCATGCCCGGGCGTGCCGGGCTGGATGAATCTGCGCGATTTGCCGAACTTCCCTGCCGTCACGGCCGGGCCGCGCCTCACACCGGGGTCATACTACACCCGGAAAGTGAGGTGAGGTGGCATGCGGACCCGCGTGTGGGTCTGGCTGGTGGCGGCGCTGGTGGCGGGCTTCGCCATCTGGATGGTGGCGGGCCGGTC
>DATCKH010000045.1:0-3965 GCA_036562425.1 Thermaerobacter sp.
CCGTCGGTGCTGCGAGCGACGGCCACGTACCTGCTGGCCGACCTGGGCCGGGCCCTGGCCCGCCCGGCCACGGCACTGGCGATGCTGGCCTGGGCCGCCGCGGTACAGCTGCTGTTCCGCCCTCTCTGGCTGTTTGAGCCCGGGTTTCAGCTCTCGTTTGCCGCCACCTTGGGCCTGGTCGTCCTGTTCCCGCCGCTCTGGCGCGGCCTGCGCCGGTGGCCGGGCTGGCGCCGCCTGTCCCGGGGGCGGCGCCAGGTGCTGTGGGCGGCGGAGGCGCTGGCGCTGACGGTCGCAGCCCAGGCGGCCGTCCTGCCGGTGCAGGTGGCCCTCTTCGGCCGCATGCCGCTGGCGGGGCTGCTGGGTAATCTGATCGCCGTTCCCATCTCGGGCGCGGCCCTGGTGGGTACCGTGCTGGCGGCGGCCGGCGGCTGGCTCTGTTCACTGCTGGATCCTCTGGCGGCGCCTGCCGCGGCCGCGGCCGCCCGCGCCCTCGGCTGGCCGGCGCGCCTGGCCATCGAGGGGCTGGTGCGCACCGCCATGGCGGCGGAAGCGTTGCCGCTGAGCGCGTTGACGGTCCCCTCCGCGGCGGCGGGGCCGCTAGCGGGGGCGGTGGCGTGGATCATGGCCGGGGTGATCGATCCCCGGCCGGCGTACGCCCGCCGCTTGCGGCCGCGCGGGCTCCCCGGCCTCGGCCGGTTCTGGCCGGCACTCCTGCTGGTGGCCGCGGCGTGGGGCGCCGCCCGTGTGGCCCAGGCCCCGCCGGCACCGGGCACCTTTGAAGCGCTGTTCCTCGACGTGGGGCATGGGGACGCGATCCTGTTGCGGTTCCCCGGCGGCCGCACGCTGCAGGTGGATACCGGCGGCCGCGCCCGCGTCCCCGAACCCGGCTCATACTGGCCCGGCCTGCCTCCCGCCATCCCGGATGCCGTTGGCGAGAACGTCACGGCACCGGTTCTGCGTCGCTTGCTGGGCGGTCCCCTGGACGTGCTGGCCGTCACCCACGCGGACCGCGACCATGCCGGCGGTGCGGGTGCGGTCCTGGAACAGGTTGGGGCGCGCCAGTTATGGCTGGGGGGCGTGCCGGGCAGCCGGCTGGAAGCGGATCTGATCGGGGTGGCGCGGCGGCGAGGCGTGCCGGTCCTCCGCCCCCGGGCGGGGACGCGGTGGGTTCCTTCGCCTGGGTGCGAAGTGGAGGTGCTGCACCCGGGGGACCGGCCCGTGCAGAGCCAGCGGGCGGCAGAGAACAATGCCTCCCTGGTATTGCGGGCTCACTGTGGCGGGCCGCGCCTGCTCCTGGTCGGCGACCTGGAGCGGGAGGGTGAGCAAGCGCTGCTGGCCCGGGGCGCGGACCTGCGCGCGGACGTGCTCAAGGTCTCCCACCACGGCTCCCGCGGTGCCTCGCACCCGGCCTTCCTGGCGGCCGTCCGGCCGCGGCTGGCCATCGTTTCGGCAGGGCCCAACCCCTACGGCCTGCCCCACGTGGAAGCGCTGGCGCGCTTGCTGCGTGTGGGTGCGGTGGTCCTGCGCACGGACGAACTGGGAAGCATACGTGTCAGGTTCGGG
The DNA here is from genome assembly GCA_036562425.1 of Thermaerobacter sp. Classification (GTDB taxonomy): domain Bacteria; phylum Bacillota; class Sulfobacillia; order Thermaerobacterales; family Thermaerobacteraceae; genus ZC4RG37. The sequence goes on from DATCKH010000045.1 coordinate 1,564, forward strand.
CGCGCCATCGAGGTGTTCCCGTCGCTTCCGGCCGGCGGGGGGCACCCCGCCGCTGGTGGTCTCACCAGCGCAGCCGGTGCCGGCACGCTCGGCCTCAAGGAGGCCAAGGATCTGGTGGACAACGCCTCCAAGCCGCCCCAAGGCTTCACAGCCGGCGGAGGGTGACGCCGGGGCTGCTCCCCATGTCCCAACGGGGGTGCCCGGCGCCTGTTCCCTGGAGGAGGGCGGCGCAGGGTTCCGTGCGTTCCACGGCCACGGGAATGGCTGCCGATGCGGGGCCTGCCCGGGCCTGCTGGCGTAGTAGCGTGGTACACTGCTGCCGGGAGAGGCGGGCCCCGGCCCGCGCACCGCGATCCGGAGGATGAGAGGACGGGGGCGGAAGGGATGGAGCCACGGGAAGTACTGGCGGCCATCGAGCAGGGCCGGATCCAGCCGGTTTACCTGCTGCACGGGCCGGAGCCCTACTGGAAGGATGCCATCATTCGGAAACTCCGCGAGCACCTTCTTCCCGCCGGCGACAGCATGAACCTTAGTGTGTTCGATGACGGCCGGGTTCCGGTGCGGGACGTCCTCGAACAGGCGACCACCGTTCCCTTCCTGGCGGAGCGGCGGCTGGTGATCGTCCGCAATAGCCAGGTCCTGGAGGGGCGGGGCGAGCGCGAGGACGAGGAAGCCCTGCGCGCCTACCTGGACGACCCGGTGACCACCACGTGCCTGGTGTTCCGCCAGGACGGGGACGTCGACGGCCGCCGCCCCCTGATCAAAAGGTTCCGGGAGCGGGGTTACGCCGTCGACTGCCAGCCCCTGCGCGACGCTGCGCTGGCCCAGTGGCTGCAGGAGGAAGCCGCCCGGCTCGGCAAGACGCTGCGGCCGGAAGCCGCCGCCTGGCTGGTGGAGTCGGGCGAACCCGATCTTTACCGGCTGAGCAACGAGCTCCACAAGGCCGCCGCCTACGCGGGCGAGCGGCGGGAGATCACGGGGGACGACGTGCGGGCCGTGGGCATCGCGGCGACCACGGCTGCCGTCTTCGACCTTGTGGATGCCATCGCGGAGAAGCGGCGCGCGGCGGCGGTGCAGCTGCTGGGGCGCCTGCTGGCCGCCGGGGAGCCGCCCCTGCGGCTCCTCTCCCTCATCGCGCGCCAGTTCCGCATCCTGGCCCACGCCCGTCTCCTCATGGACCGGGGGGCCACGTACCACCATCTTCAAGAACGCCTGGGCTTGCACCCCTTCGTGGCTCGCAAGGCGTGGCAGCAAGCGAGGCGGCTGGGCCAGCACGAGGGACTGCACGCCCTGGAGGCGATCCTCGAGACCGACGTGGCCATCAAGCAAGGGAAGTGGCCGGAGCGGCTGGCCCTGGAGCGGCTGGTCCTGGTACTCACGGCGCCGCCGTCGCGCGAGCCGGCATCCCGGTTTGCGGGCTGAAAAGAAACGCGCTGAGAAAAGAAAAAGGTGAAAAGGCCCCCATCGCCAGGCCGTCACGTTACAGGCTGGCTGCGGGCCGAAACGCAGGGATTGAGGAAAAAGACCGCTTCCGTTACGAAGCGGCCTTGAGGCGGCGCATCAAGCGGGACTTCTTCCGGGCGGCGGTGTTCGGGTGGATGGCACCCCGCACCGCGGCGCGGTCGATGGCGCTCAGGGCCCGGCGCAGGGCGGCGTCGATGGCTTCGGGGTCGCCCCCGGCCAGCGCCTCTTCCAACCGGCGGATCGCCGTCTTGATACGGCTCTTGTACATCTGGTTGCGCAGCCGGTTCCGCTCCGCTTGCCGCACCCGCTTGCGTGCGGATCGCGTGTTGGGCACCGTGTTCACCTCCGTGCCAGGTTTCCATCATAGTCGATGGCGGCCCGGCGGGCAAGGGCCGCGCGCCTGGCCGCCAGCTGCGAGCGGCCGGCCGGGAGCCTCGCCGGCTCCGTTCCTGCCGCCGCGTCCTGCTCAGCCGGAGGCCGTCACCCGGGCGCGGCCAGCCGTTCCTCCGGCAACAGGCGGCCTCGTCAGGCGGGCCCTGGCGCCGCGAAACGGTGACAGGTGGCCCGGAGCTGGCGAGACGGACGCAGGCGGCTCCAGATGACCGGTTCTTCCGAACCACCGTAGCTTGCCTGGCCATCCCGTGAACCTTACCATTTATTGTAGGTTTTTTCTTTTATGCCCACCTTAGCACCCGCCGTTGTTGAGTGCTAACAACCGACGGGTTGAAACCACAAAAACAAACACCACAACCGCAAGGCAACAAAAAGAACAAAGGAGCGATCCGGCTGGCATCACGGGCCGAGCAGCGACGAGCTGTGAGCAGGGGCTGCCGTGGAGCCTCGGCCTCGGAACGGCAACGGCGTTGTGCTGCAGCACTTCGGCGGCAAGCCGCCCCATTTCGGTGGCAAGCCGCCCAAGGCTGTGCGACTTCAGGGCA
>DATCKH010000049.1:0-6222 GCA_036562425.1 Thermaerobacter sp.
CCGTCCATCTGGGCCGCGCCCGTGATCATGTTCTTCACGTAGTCCGCGTGCCCCGGACAGTCCACGTGCGCATAGTGCCGCGCGTCCGTCTCGTACTCCACGTGCGCCGTCGCAATCGTGATCCCGCGCTCCCGCTCCTCCGGCGCCTTGTCGATCTGGTCGTAAGCCACGAACTGCGCCTTCCCCTGCTTCGACAGCACCTTCGTAATCGCCGCCGTCAGCGTCGTCTTGCCGTGGTCCACGTGCCCGATCGTCCCCACGTTCACGTGCGGCTTCGTCCGCTCAAACTTGGCCTTGGCCATCGGCCACACCCTCCTGCGATTCTCGGTAATTCACAGGCATTCCGCCCCAAAAAGCGTTTCTATTGTACTGAATTGGTTCAGGCCGGACAAGACAAACTCCACAGCGGCGCTGGGTCACCCTCTGACTGTCGGGCACCTGACGAGGGATCGACAACGGCAAGGGCGCTGGCAACCCGAAGGCCGGTTCTGCCGCCTGCCGCACCCGCCAGCCCCTTGCCAGCCGCCCCTCTTTGGTTGCCGTTCTCGACCGCGGGCCTGCACCTGCCCCAACGACGAGGCGCAGCAAGTCATGGGGCAGGTACAGCATACGACACATGCAAGAACGATCCGTAAAGAAGGGAAGGGAACCACATATAAAGGACCCCACAAAGGACCATGATAAGGACCCAATCAACCTACAAAAAAATGAAAAGGTCTTCTCCAGGCAAAAAGAAAACCCCTCGCGGAGCGAGGGGTTTGAGCTGCCGGGCGGAATCGAACCGCCGACACCAGCCTTACCATGGCTGTGCTCTACCGACTGAGCTACGGCAGCCCGGGGCCGCTGACACGGCCCTGCTATAAAGAAAGAAATGGTTGCGGGGGTGGGATTTGAACCCACGACCTCCGGGTTATGAGCCCGACGAGCTACCTGGCTGCTCTACCCCGCGTCGGTGTGGAGAGGGCTGGATTCGAACCAGCGAAGGCATACGCCAGCAGATTTACAGTCTGCCCCGTTTGGCCGCTTCGGTACCTCTCCATGCTTCGTGGCGCCCGGCTGACGGGCTTTCCCGTCCACCGGTGCCAGCATTTATTATAGCAGGCCTGTCAAGCGACCCCGGGGCCGGCGATCGGAGCTGGCGGACGGATTCGAACCGACAACCTGCCGCTTACAAGGCGGCTGCTCTACCGTTGAGCTACGCCAGCACGTCCCAACCGCATCACTGATATTAGCACGGCCCGGCGTCCTTGACAACCCGCGGCGCCGGGCGGCGCGCTGCGCGGTGGCGCGGCCGCCCGGCTGGCCCCCCTCCGTGCTCAACTGCGCGCCGGCCGGCCCAGTTCCTGGTTGCGCGCCTCGATGTACCGCTCCAGCTTACGCTTGACGCGCTGCAACGCGTTGTCGATGGACTTGACGTGCCGGTTCAACTCATCGGCGATCTCCTGATACGACTTGCCGTCCAGGTAGGCAATCAGTACCCGCCACTCCAGCTCGCTGAGGATCTCGCCCATCTTCTGCTCGATATCGCCAAATTCTTCCCGGCTGATGAACAACTCTTCCGGGTCGGTGATCCGCGAGCCCGAGATGACATCGAGCAGGGTCCGGTCCGAATCTTCGTCGTAAATGGGCTTGTTAAGGGATACGTACGAATTGAGCGGGATGTGCTTTTGGCGCGTCGCCGTCTTGATGGCCGTAATGATCTGGCGCGTAATGCAGAGCTCCGCGAACGCGCGGAACGACGATAACTTGTCACTCCGGAAATCCCGGATGGCCTTGTACAGGCCAATCATGCCCTCCTGGATGATATCCTCCCGGTCCGCCCCCACCAGGAAGTAAGAGCGCGCCTTCGCGCGGACGAAATTCTTGTATTTTGAGATGAGGTATTCAAGCGCTTGCGAATTCCCCTGCCGGGCGATTTCGACGATTTCTTCATCTTCCATGGAATCCAGGTCCAGCTCTGCCCGCCACTTGGTGCTTGGATTGGCGCTCACCGTCTTGATCGCCTCCGTCAGACAGGCTCACGGGCGGCAATGGCGGGGTCCGCGCGACGCGGGAACGGTTGGAGGACCCGTCCTCAGAGGAAGAAGCCATTCACATGATATGCATACAACGACGGAGATTCGTCTTGGAAGGCAGCGAGATGACGGAAATCGCACAACCATGAATCTCCCGTTCACAAATTGCAACGCAATTATACTGGTGACCTTCGACAACCGTCAAGTCAGCGGGCGCCAGTGGGTGCGAGCCTGCGCTGGCGCGCGGCCTCGAACAACAGGATCCCACCGGCCACGGAAACGTTCAGGGAGCCCACGCGCCCGCGCATCGGGATAGAAACCAGCTCGTCGCAACGCTCGCGCACGAGCCGGGGGACGCCCCGCCCCTCGCTGCCCAGGACGATCGCCACAGGGCCGGTCAGGTCGCACTGGTCGTACGACTGCGGACCGGCAGGGTCGGCGGCCACGGTCCACACTCCGGCTCCCTTGAGCTCCTCGATGGCCCGGCTGAGGTTGGTCACGCGCGCCACCGGGAGGTGGACCAGGGCCCCGGCAGAGCTCTTGTAGACCGTAGCACTGAGGGGTGCGCTGCGATGCTTGGGAATGATGGCACCGTGGGCACCCGCCGCCTCGGCCGTGCGCAAGAGGGCGCCCAGGTTATGGGGGTCCTGAATCTCGGCGCATACCAGGAGCAGCGGGGCTTCCCCCCGGCGCGCCGCCACCGCCAGCAGGTCCGGCAGCTCCAGCAGGCGCGGCGGACCCGCCAGGGCGATCACACCCTGGTGAGAATCGGTTTGCGCCCTCCGGTCCAGTTCGTCCGGGTCCACGACTTCCACCGGCACGCCCCTCTGCTGCGCCAGGGACCACACCTCCTCCATGGAGGTGCCGCGGCGTCCGGCCGCCACCAGGACACGGTACACGGGGTGGTCGCTGCGCAGGAGCTCCAGCACGGGACGGCGTCCTTCCACCTGGAGAATGTCCTGCCGGTCCCTGCCGTCACGGCCGGCACCGCTCCCTGGACGGGAGTTCCCGCGTCGTTGCCTGCCCGGCATCGCCCGGCCCCCTTCAGTCACCGGCCGCGGACGACGCCGGCGGCACCCGTCGCACCCGGGTCCCCGCGGGTGTATCCTCCAGCCGGTAGCCCAGGGCCGCCAGCCGGTCACGGATGCGGTCGGCCAGCTCGTAATCCCGGATCGAGCGCGCGTACTCGCGCACCTCGATGAGGAGCTCCAGCAGCCGGTCGGCCTCGCCGGCGGCCGCGACGCCCTGGCTGGCGCTCCCTTCCCGCCAGGCGCGGAACAGCCGCAAAGGCTCGCCCAGCTCCAATACCAGTTCCAGCGTCCGCTCGATCAGCTGCCGCGGGCTCTCCGGCCCCAGCGTCTTGTGGGCGTCGCGGGCCAGGGTGAACAGCTCGGCCAGCGCGTCGGCGGTGTTGAAGTCGTCGTCCATGGCCGCCTCGAACTGGGAGCGCGCCTCCGCCAGGCGGTCCAGCCAGGCGGCCTCCTTGCCCGACGGCTCCCGCTGGGGCGCCACGCCGCGCAGGTGCTCCAGGTGCTCCAGGAGGTTGTACAGGCGCTGGCGGGCGCGCTCCGCCTGCTGCAGCGCCTCGAGGCTGAACTCCAGGGGGTTGCGGTAGTGGGCCGAGAGGATGAAGAGGCGGATCGCCTCCGGGTCGAACTGCTGCCGCAGGTCCCGGACCCGCCAGAAGTTGCCCATGGACTTGCCCATCCGCTGGCCGCCTACCTGGACGAGGGCGACGTGCATCCAGTAGCGCGCGAAGGGCTGCCCTGTCGCCGCCTCGCTCTGGGCGATCTCGTTCTCATGGTGCGGGAAGATCAGGTCGCTGCCACCGGAGTGGATGTCAATGGTGGGACCCAGCTCGTCCATGGCCATGGCCGAGCACTCGATGTGCCAGCCCGGGCGGCCGGGCCCCCAGGGGCTGTCCCAGGCTGGCTCGCCCGGCTTCTGGGCCTTCCAGAGGGCGAAGTCCAGCGGGTTGCGCTTCTGCTCGGACGCCTCCACACGCGCCCCGGCCAGCAACTGGTCGGTGCGCTGCTTGGACAGCTTGCCGTAGTCCCGGAAGCGGCCCACATCGTAGAAGACGTCGCCTCCCGACACATAGGCGTAGCCCTGGTCGATCAGCTTCTGGATCAGCGCAATGATCTCGCCGATCTTCCGGGACACCCGCGGGTGGGCGTCGGCGCGCACGATACCCAGAGCGTCGGCGTCCTCGAAGTAGGCGCGGATCTGCTCCTCCGCCAGCTCGGCCACGCTGATGCCGCGCTCGGCGGCGCGACGGATCAGCTTGTCGTCGATGTCGGTGAAGTTCTGCACGTAATGAACGCGATAGCCGCGGTAGGTCAACCAGCCGCGCACCACGTCGAAGAAGAGGAACGTGCGCAGGTTGCCGACGTGGAAGTAGTCGTACACCGTGGGCCCGCAATTATACATGCGCACGCGGCCCGGCTCCAGGGGCTCGAAGGGTTCTTTGCGCCCGGTGAGCGTGTTGTAGATCATGATGCCCATTGTACGTCCCTCCGGTTACGCCCCACCCGCGGGGCTTGCACTGCCAAGCGTATCCCGCCCCGGCGCCCCGGCATTCGCGCCAGGCGGCCGGGAGCCGGCGGCCGGCTCACCCGCCGAGGGAGGACCGCCGGGCGGTTTGCTGGCGCTCGGCCAGCTGGCGTTCCAGCGTCATCACGCGTTGCTCCAGTTCTTCCACGTAATCCTGCAGCTTCTGAATGGCTTCCGAGACGGGGTCGGGTAGCTCACCGTGGTTGAGGTCCACCCCCACACGGCGCCCGTCGCGGATCACCACCTTGCCGGGGACCCCGACCACGGTGCAATTGGGCGGCACCGACTTGACGACGACCGCTCCAGCCCCGATGCGGGAGTTGTCGCCCACGGTGATGGCGCCCAGGACCTTGGCACCAACACCCACCAGCACACCGTTGCCCAGCGTCGGGTGCCGCTTGCCCCGGTCCTTGCCCGTGCCCCCCAGCGTTACACCCTGATAGATGGTGACGTCGTCGCCGATCACGGTGGTCTCGCCGATGACCACGCCCATCCCGTGGTCGATGAAGCAGCGGCGGCCGATGCGCGCGCCGGGATGGATCTCGATCCCCGTCAGCCAGCGGCCGAAGTGGGAGATGAGGCGGGCGATGAGGTACAGGCGGCGCCGGTAAAACCAGTGGGCGATCCGGTGCAGCCACAGCGCGTGCAGGCCCGGGTAGCAGAGGATGACCTCCAGCACCGAGCGAGCGGCCGGGTCGCGCTCGAAGACCACCTGTACGTCTTCCCGCAACCTCTCCAGCAGGCCACGCAACATGGAGACACCCCCGAAACGAAAACCTCCCGCACTCTTCAGAGGCGGGAGGGTCCGCGGTTCCACTCTGATTGAGCGACCGGCGGGTCAGCGCGCCCACCGGCCACCCCACTCATGCCGCCGGCACCCAGGCACGCGCGAAACCGCACGCGCCCGCTGGACGTGGGCACCGACGACGCCCTGTAACGGGGGCCAGCCGGTGACGCCTACACAGACCGCGGCGAGGGCGCGGCCCGCCCGCCGGATCCTTCGGCGCCCGGCTCACGGGTGCACTTCGGTCGCGCCCGCACCGGGGGCCGCTTGCAGCCGGCGACGGCCCCTCTCTGTCGGCCGGTTCGCGCCTACTCTCCCGCTCATCGCCGCTGACTGAGGTTCAGCATGACCTGGCTTGCTTCTTCTGTTCTTTCTATTCTACAGGTCACTCTTCTACAGTTCACTCTACAGTTCACATTGCCATGATCTCGCGCCCGCGGCAACCCGGCCGCGGGCACCCCGGCTGCGCGAGCCGGGCATCGGATGGCGCCATTATATGCCATCAGCCGGCCCTAACACCAGCGCCCCCGGCGGTACCGCTAGCGAACGAGGCTGGCGGGCACTCGTTCAATCGCCCCGGGCGACAATCTGATACCGCACCCGGGCGACTCCTGCCCGGATCATGCCCAGGGCCTCGGCCGCCGCCTCCGACAGGTCCAGGTCGCGGCCGGCCACGAAAGGACCGCGGTCGTTAATGCGCACCTGCACCGTCTTCCCGGTCACAGGGTAATGCACCCGGAGAATCGTGCCGAAGGGCAGCGTGCGGTGGGCGGCGGTGAATTCGCGGCCGGTGAAGATCTCGCCACTGGCCGTCGGCCGGCCGTAGAACCCGGGCCCGTACCACGAGGCGACCGCCTCCTGCCACCCCGC
>DATCKH010000054.1:0-3075 GCA_036562425.1 Thermaerobacter sp.
GGGGCACCGGGCCCGTCCGGCGCCCGTATATAAGGAACAGGTGCAAGTCCGGTGCGCGCCGAGCGGCGCCCCTGGCTGCACCGGCGGGGGCGTCAGGGCCAGAATGGAGGGAGTCCCTTGCAAAGAAACCGAAACGGGCAAGCCCCGAGTTGGATCGACATCCTGAAGGAACTGCGCCCCATCCTGGGCCGCCTGCCACGGTACGTGTTTCTGACCCGGCTGATCTTGCGGGACGGCGCCACAGCGCCGGGACCACGGCGGGTGCTCATGGGCGGGCTGGCGTACCTGCTTTCGCCCATCGACCCCGTGCCGGGGTTCCTCCCCGTCATCGGCCAGCTGGACGACTTGCTGGTGGCCCTCTATACGCTCCGGTCCGCCCTGCACGCCCTGCCGCCAGAAGTGCATGCGCGGGTTTTGCGGGAGGCAGGACTCGACTACGACACGCTGGAGAAGGACCTGGAGCTCGTCAAGCGCGTGGCCACCCGCATCGCGTTGAAGGCCGGCCAGGGCGTGCTCCGGGCGGCGACCCGCGCGGGGCGCTGGCTCGGCCGGACCGTGGCCGGGATCGGCCGGCGCGGCAGGCGCAAGGCCGGCCGCCGGAACTCCAACGGCCAGGCGGGAAACGCCCCGTCGTCCCGCCAGTACAACCCGCCCTCTCCCCGTAGGGGGAAGAGACCGGCGGCGCGCCGCCCGGACCCCGGGCCGGTGCGGCCCCCCGGCGACGGGCCGCCGGCAAGCCACGCGTGAATCCGAGTAAGAGGAAACCAGGCAACCGGTTTGGCCGGGCGGCCGGGCGCGGGCCCGGCTCCCGCGCCCGGCCGGCGCCTGCCTTCCTCTTCAACAACGGCCGAGCCACCACCGCACCCCGCCAGCAACCGCTCCCCGCTCAGGACAGCCGGACCACGATCCGCCCCCGTACCCGGCCCGCCAGGATGTCCTCCAGAGCCGCCGGCAGTTCGTCGAGACCGATCTCGCGGCTCACCAGCTCGTCCAGGTGGGCGGGTCGCAGGTCGGTGGCCAGCCGCTGCCAGATCCGCATGCGCAGGGGCATCGGGCAATAGGCCGAATCGATGCCCAGCAGGCTGACCCCGCGCAGGATGAAGGGATACACGGTGGTATGCAGCTCGTTGCCACCGGTGAGGCCCACCGACGCCACCGCCCCGCCGTAGCGGGTGGTACGCAGGACATGGGCCAGCGTGACGCCGCCCACCGAATCGATGGCGGCTGCCCACCGCTGCTTCTCCAGCGGCTTGCCGCCCGTGACCGCCAGCTCGTCCCGGTGTACGATCTCCCGCGCGCCCAGGTGCCGTAGGTAATCATGGGCGTCCGCCTTCCCCGTGCTGGCCACGACCTCGTAGCCGCGCCGGGCCAGGATCGAGACGGCGATGGACCCGACACCGCCGCTGGCGCCGGTGACCAGCACCGGGCCGCTACCCGGCGCCAGGCCGTTCTCCTCCAGGCGGTGTAGCGCCAGGGCGGCGGTGAAGCCGGCAGTACCCAGGATCATGGCCTGCCGGAGGTCCAGCCCTTCCGGCAACGGGACCACCCAATCCCCCGGCACCCGCGCGTACTCCGCGTAGCCGCCGTAGTGGGTAACGCCCAGGTCATACCCTGTGACCAGCACCCGGTCCCCCTCGCGAAAGCGGGCATCGGAGGAAGCCACCACCGTCCCGGACAGGTCGATCCCCGGCACCATGGGGTAGGCGCGCACCACCCGGCCCTCGGGCAGGCTGGCCAGCCCGTCCTTGTAGTTGACGCTGGAATAGGCGACCCGGATGGTCACCTCCCCCGGGGGCAGATCGTCCCGGGTCAGGTGCTGCAAGCCCTTCTCGAAGGATTCACCGGTCTTGTTGACCATGTAGGCGCGAAAAGCCTGGCTCATCCCTGTCCCTCCCCCGCCTCGCGGTTCCTCTGCGCGCCGGCCGGTCAGCGCCGCACCCGCTGCTGGTGGTAATACGCGATCCCGTGGGAGCAGATCTCCAGGTCAATGGCCACGGCAGGTTCTACCGCGTCCCAGGGCAGCCCGTGTGCCTCGGCGTCCCGGCGGATGTGGTCCGCCAGCCGCTGCCGCACCACGGGTTGCGGCGCTGGCTGCCCGTCCACCACCCCGCAGGCCACGAACTGCGGTATCTGCTCTTCGAGGCGGGCCGCCAGTTCTCCCGGCTCCAGGCTCCCGGCCGCAAAGTGAGCGAAGAGCACCACCTGGGGCCGCAGGACCGCCAGGGAGCGCGCCGAGCGGATCATCGCCTCCGGATCGAACTGGTTCGGCGCCGTGGAGGGGAGGACGTAGTCCCGCCCCAGCCGCCGCGACAGCGACGGGTAGCGCACGCCCAGCTCGTCGCCGCTGAACAGCGCGCCGGTTCCCTCGTCCAGGAGCATGAAGTGGTGCTTGGCGTGGCCGGGAGCGTCGATGATGCGCAGCCGGTGCCCGCCCCCGAGGTCCAGATACTCGCCGTCGCCGGGCGATAGCAGCCGCTCCGCGGGCACGGGCTCGGGAATGCCGAAGAGTTCCTCCAGCCGGTCGCCGAAGACCATGCGCGCGCCCTGGACGAGGCGCGTCGGGTCTTCCAGGTGGCGCGCCCCGCGGGGGTGCACCACCACCCGCGCGCCGGGCAGCTCGCGCGCCAGCGTACCCGCGCCGGCGGCGTGATCCAGGTGGATATGGGTGACGATGATGTAGGCCACTTCGTCCCGGGGGATGCCCATGCGGTCCAGGGCTTCCAGCCATGCCCGGACGCCGTAGTGGCCGCCGGTCTCGATCAGGGCGATGCGCGGCGCCCGGATCAGGTAGCCCGCCGTCCGTTCCGCTCCTCCCGCCTCCCGCAAATCGACGAGCACGGTGTCGGGTGCCACCGTTTCCAAACCATCATCCCCCCTGGTGGTGATGTTTTCGCAACCGGTGCCGCCGGTGCCTGCCTGCCGGCTTCTGGCAGGCTCGGGGTCGCTTTCCGGTCCCCGGCGTCAGGACCGCAAGGGAATCGAAGGTGAAGGTATAAGTAAGTAAGAAAGTGTAAACCTTCGCCGGGTACCCGCGCCTCCGGCCAGCGTCCCGGTGGCCGATGACGGCAGCGCAAC
>DATCKH010000061.1:0-3960 GCA_036562425.1 Thermaerobacter sp.
TCTGTCGCTGGAGGAACGGGAGCACGTCATCGAGACGGCGGCGCGGGCCATCCGCGGGCGGGTGCCCCTGATCGCCGGCACCGGCACCAACAACCTGGACGAGACCCTGCGCCTGACCCGTTTCGCGGAGCGGGTCGGGGCCAACGCGGCCCTGGTGATCGTGCCCTATTACAACCGGCCCTCCCAGGAAGGGCTGTACCGCTACTTCCGGCAGCTGGCGGACAGCGTGGAGTTGCCGATCATCATCTACAACATCCCCGGAAGAACCGCCGTCAACATGGCGCCCGAGACCATGGCCCGCCTGCGCCGGGACTGCCCCAACATCATCGGGGTCAAAGAGGCCAACAAGGACTTCGAGCATGTGTCCAAGGTGCTGCACCGCTGCGGCCGCGACTTCCTGGTGTACTCGGGCATCGAGCTCCTCTGTTACCCCATGCTGGCCATCGGCGGCGCCGGCCACGTCAGTGCGACCGCCAACATCTTCCCCCGCGAGGTGGCCGACCTCTACAACCACGTGGCGGCCGGGCGCTGGCGGGAAGCCATCGAGCTGCACTACTACCTCCTGCCCATGAACGAGGCCCTGTTCCTGGAGACCAACCCCGGTCCGCTCAAGTGGGCGCTGGGGCAGCTGGGCCGGATCAACCCCACGTTGCGGCCACCGCTGTGCGAGCCTTCTCCCGAGAACCAGGCCCGGATCCGCCGGGTTCTTCAGGACTACGGGCTGCTGCGACCGGCGGCGGCCGGACAATGAGGAACCGCTCCGGCCGGTGAGGCTGGAAGCGGGAGGCGGCAGGCCAGCAGGCCGCTGAGTCGCATCTCCCGGGAGCGACGCCCACGGTCGTGTCCTGGTGAACCAGCAAGCCTGACGGAGGCGGGCGTATGAAGCGAGCGCGATTTCTGGCCCAGGGGCGGTATCACGAAGGGGTGCTGGTGGAGCCGGGGGTGCTGCTGGACGAAGGGGGCGGGCGGCACCACGTGGAGGACGTGGTGTTTCTTCCCCCGGTGCAGCCTCGCACCGTCATCGGCCTGGCTCTGAACTACGCCGACCATGCCGCGGAGCTCAACATCGACGTTCCGGAAGAACCGGCGCTGTTCTTCAAACCACCCAACACGTGGGTCGGTCACCGGGCGCCGGTGATCTACCCCGCCGGTGCCCGCTACCTGCACTACGAGATCGAGCTGGCGGTGGTCATCGGCCGGCGCTGCCGCCGGGTGCGGGCTGCCGACGCCTACGACGTGATCCGCGGCTACACCATCGCCAACGACATCACCGTTCGGGATTTCGTGACCAACTTCTACCGGCCGCCCGTCAAGGCCAAGGGCTGGGACACCTTCTGCCCGCTGGGTCCTTACCTGGTGGAAGGCGAGATCGACGATCCCCACGCGCTGGAACTGCGCGCCTACGTCAACGGGGAGTTACGCCAGCGAGGACATACCTCCCAATTGCTGCGCAAGGTGCCCGAATTGATCGAGTTCATCAGCGAGTTCATGACCCTGGAGCCCGGCGACGTCATCCTCACGGGCACGCCCCGGGGTATCTCCCACGTGCACCCGGGCGACGTGATGCGCCTTGAGATCGACGGGCTGGGGGCGCTGGAGAATCCGGTGGTGGCCGAGCCGGCGGGGGAAGGGGGGCACAGGGGATGAGCGACGCGAGACCCAGGGTTGAGGGGCCCGGGGCGGCGGGGCAGGCCATGCAGCAAGCCGCAGGACAAGCCCCCGGGCAGGCCGTGGGGGCGGCCGCGCCCGGCGCGGCGGCGGCCGCGGTGCCCCGCCCGGTGCCGCACTACATTGACGGCCGGTTCGTCCCGGGCCGGGCGGGCCGGACGTTCGAGACCTTGAACCCCGCCACCAACCGTCCCATCACCACCGTGGCCGAGGGGCTGGCCGAGGACGTCGACGCCGCCGTGCGGGCGGCTCGCCGGGCCTTCGACGAGGGGCCCTGGCCGCGCAGCAGCCCGGCGGAGCGGGCGCGGATGCTGCTGCGTATCGCCGACGCCATCGAGGACCGCGCCGCGGAGATCGCCCAGCTGGAGGTCCTGGACACGGGCATGCCCATCACCCAGGCCCGGGGCCAGGCAGCCCGGGCGGCCGAGAACTTCCGGTTCTTCGCCCGGCGCATCCAGGACCTGGAGGGCCAGGCTTTCCAGGTCGGTGACCGGTTCCTCAACTACACGATTCACAAGCCGGTGGGCGTGGCGGGCCTGATCACGCCCTGGAACACGCCCTTCATGCTGGAGACGTGGAAGGTGGCCCCGTGCCTGGCGGCCGGCAACACCTGCGTGCTCAAGCCGGCGGAATGGTCGCCCCTGACGGCCTACAAGCTGGCCGAGATCATCCACGAGGTGGGGTTGCCTCCCGGGGTCTTCAACGTGGTCCACGGCTTCGGCGAGACGGCGGGTGCGGCGCTGGTGGCACACCCGGGTGTCAACCTCATCTCCTTCACCGGCGAGACCAGCACCGGCAAGGCGATCATGGCCAACGGGGCCGCCACACTGAAGCGCTACTCCTTCGAGCTGGGCGGCAAGTCGCCGGTGGTGGTCTTCGCCGACGCCGACTTCGACCGGGCCGTGGACGCGGCGGTGTTCGGGGTGTTTTCCCTCAATGGCGAGCGGTGCACCGCCGGCTCCCGCCTGCTGGTGGAGGCGCCCATCTACGACCGGTTTGTCGCCGCGGTGGCGGAACGGGCCTCTCGCATCCGTGTCGGTGATCCCTTCGACCCCGCCACGGAACTGGGGCCGTTGATCCACCCCGACCACTGGGCCCGGGTCTACGGCTACGTCCAGGCAGGACGGGACGAGGGAGCCCGGCTGTTGACGGGCGGGCGCCGGCCGCCGGGTCTGGAAGGGGGGAACTACCTGGAGGCCACGGTGTTCGCCGACGTCACCAGGGACATGCGGGTGTTTCAGGAGGAGATCTTCGGGCCGGTGGTGGTGGCGACGCCCTTCCGGGACGAGGCCGAGGCCGTGCGCCTGGCCAACGATGTGCGGTACGGGCTGGCGGCCTACGTGTGGACCCGGGACGTCCAGCGGGCCCACCGGGTGGGTCAGGCCATCGACGCGGGCATGGTCTGGTTGAACTCCCAGAACGTGCGGGATCTGCGGACGCCCTTCGGGGGGATGAAGGACAGCGGCATCGGCCGGGAGGGTGGTGACTACAGCTTCGAGTTCTACTGCGAGCGCCAGGTGATCCACGTGGCACTGGGCGAGCACCCGATCCCGCGGTTCGGCGCCGGTTGACGGGTGCGGGTTGACGGGCGCCGGTGGACTGGCGGCCGGTTGGCGGCCGGTTCTTCGGGGTGTGGGGGGACGGTTCCTCCGGTTGCGTGGGAATCCCGCGGCGGCCGCACCGTACCGGCAGACCGCCCGCCGCAGGCTGCCGGCCGCGGGCTGGAGGAGCGGGGACCAGAAGTCTTGAGGGCATGCCACAGGACTGGGGGAGCGTCAGAGGAGGGGGAGCATGCCGGCGAGGACCGGCCGGGACTACATCGAGGCCTTGAACGCCTCGCGGCGGGACGTGCTCATCCACGGCGAGCGGGTCACCGCGAGGGTGGCCGACCATCCCGCCTTTCGTAACCTGGTGCGGAGCTACGCCGCCCTGTACGACCTGCAGCACGAGCCCGAGCTCCGGGATATCATGACCTACCCCTCCCCCACCACCGGGGAGCGGGTCGGGGTGCAGTTCCTCATGCCCCGCACGCGGGAGGACCTCCAGCGCCGGCGGGCGATGATGAAGGTCTGGGCGGACTATAGCTGCGGCATGCTGGGCCGCACCGCCGACTACCTGAACAGCGCCATCATGGCCATGGCGGCGGCCGCGGACTGGTTCGCCCAGGCCGACCCGGCCTTCGGCGAGAACATCCGCAAGTACTACGAGTACATCCGGGAGAACGACCTCCTGCTCACCCACACGCTGATCCACCCGCAGGCCAACCGTGCCGCGGGGCCGGCGGGGCAGAAG
>DATCKH010000068.1:0-43432 GCA_036562425.1 Thermaerobacter sp.
TCAAGGGAGTAAGACCCCTGGTAGACCACCAGGTCGATAGGCCGGGCGTGTAAGGACCGCAAGGTCTTCAGCGACCCGGTACTAATCGGTCGAGGCCTTGTCACCCGGCTTTCCTCGCGGCTCCGCCAAGCGTTGCCCCGAAAACGCACGCCAGCTCCCACGCCCTCTCCCCCGTGCCGTTGTCAAGGGGCAGAACCCCTACGCCGTTCCGGTGGCCATAGCGGAGGGGTCCCACCCGTTCCCATTCCGAACACGGCCGTTAAGCCCTCCAGCGCCAATGGTACTGGGCCACTCAGGCCCGGGAGAGTAGGTCGCCGCCGGAACAATGTTTCCTTTCTTGTCGCGCCGCCGGATTTGTTTTATAATCAGCGCGGCGCGACACGTTCCAGCGTAGCTCAGCGGTAGAGCACCCGGCTGTTAACCGGGGGGTCGCAGGTTCGAATCCTGCCGCTGGAGCGGGACGAGGCCCGGGAGATCTCCCGGGCCTTCTTCGTTCCATGCGTCTTTCGTGGTAAAGGATGTCACGGGAGGACAGCGAAACTCCCATCATGACCGACCACGGAACATGGCAGCCCGGGCTCCCTCGGGGCGCGGCAGACCTGCCGGGGGTACCGCCGCGGCGGCGCGGCTGGTTCATCACGCTGGAGGGTGGCGAGGGAAGCGGCAAGAGCACGCACGCCGGCGTCGTGGCCCAGGTGTTGGACGAACTGGGCATGCCCTACCGGCTGGTGCGCGAGCCGGGAGGAACGCCCCTCGGTGAGCGGGTTCGCCAGTTGCTGCTCGCCGGCGATGTCGAGATCGACCCGGTGGCGGAGGTATACCTGTTCGCGGCGGCACGGGCCCAGCTGGTGGCCAGTGTCATCCTGCCGGCGCTGCGCGCCGGGGAAACCGTAATCGCTGACCGGTACGTGGACTCCAGCCTGGCCTATCAGGGCTACGGGCTGGGCATCGATCCCGCCCAGGTCTGGGCGGTGAACCGGTGGGCGACCCGGGGCCTGGTCCCCGATCTGACGCTGCTCTTCGACTGCGCGCCCGAAGTTGCCCGTCGACGTCATGCCCGTCCCACCGATCGCATCGAGGGCCGCGACGAAGCCTTCCACCACCGGGTTCGTGCCGGTTATCTCGAATTGGCGCGCATGCATGCGGACCGCTATGTCGTCATCGACGCTCAGCAGCCGCCGGAACGGGTGGCGGAGTCGGTCCGGGCGGCGGTGCGGCAACGATTGGGGGCCGCAGTCGATCACCGAAAGGCGGGGGGGCACTGGTGAAACTAGTCGTGGCCGTGGTGCAGGATAAGGATGCGAGCCGGTTGATCGAGGAGCTCGTCGACCGCGGCTATCGTACCACCAAGCTGGCCAGCACGGGCGGGTTCCTCAAGGAAGGCAACACGACCCTTTTGATCGGGGCGGATGACGAGCAGGTAGACGATGTCGTGGACGTCGTCAAGCGCGTCTGCCGCCCTCGGGAACAGGTCGTGACGCCCCTCGGGCCCGCCGGCGGCGCCGCCGATTACGTGCCCTACCCGGTGGAGGTGATCGTGGGCGGCGCCACCATCTTCGTCCTGAACGTGGAGCGGTTCGAGCACGTATGAGCGGGCGCGATGCGACGTCCATCAGCGACGGCGATAACTCCCGCGCGCCGGCCACCGCCGGCCAGGCCGCCGAGCGTGTCCTGCGGGACGCCGTGCGCACGGGGCGGGTCAGCCACGCCTACTTGCTGGCCGGGCCCGCGGGGGCCGGTCACCGGGAAGCGGCCAGGGAGATGGCGGCCGCTCTCCTGTGCCAGCGCCCCGTGGCCGGCGGTCCTTGCGGCGGCTGCGATGCGTGCGCGCGGGTGGAGGCCGGTGCCCATCCCGACCTGATCGTCCCGGACCGGCACGGCATCGACGCCGTGCGGCAGGTGATCGGGGAACTGGCCTACCGCCCGCGGGAAGCGGCGAGAAAGGTCGTCCTGTGGTACGACATCGACCGCCTCACGCCGCAGGCGGCCAACGCGCTGCTAAAGTCCCTGGAGGAGCCGCCGCCCTACATCACGTTCCTGCTGACCACGGACCGGCCGCAAGGCATCCTGCCGACCCTGCGCTCCCGTTGCCAGGTCCTGCCCTTCCGCCCGCGCCCCCGGGAGGAGCGGGCCCGGGAACTGGCCGCCCGGGCGGGCGCGGATCCCCTTGCTGCGTACTGGGCGCTCCGTGTGGCCGGGGATGACGCCCGTGCCGCTGCCGACTTGCTGGCCGATCCCGCCACCGCCCATGAGGCGGCGGCTCTCCGGGAGGCCGCCCGGCGGCTGCGGGACGGCACCCCCGCCGACGCCCTCGAGGTGGCCCGGACGCTGGCGGGCCTGGAGGACCGGGCGGAGGCGGCCGCGGAGGTGCTGGTGTTGCTGCTGCGCGGCGAGGACCCCGGCGGCCGCGGCGGAGAGGGCGAGGCGACCGGCGGGGAGCCGGTCTCGCCCGAGGCGAGGGTGGCCTGGAGCGGGGCGCTGGCGGGCCTGCGCCAGGCGTGGCAGGCTAACGCCAACCGGCTGCTGGCCCTCGAGGTCTTCTGCTGGCGTTGCTGGCAGGGATGCCGCCGGGCCACGGCCGGGTGAGCCGGCGGCCGGCCGCGGTGGCCGGCCGCGCTCCCTGTCACGGGTGCGGCCAGGTACGGCGCCTGGCGTGACGCCCTGGGCGACGCCTGGCGTGAGGCGGTGCCGCGCCAGCCGGGGCGGCGCCCCATGCAAGCGCGGCGGCCCGACACCGCCCACGGCGCGGGAGGCGGGAAGTTGCGGGACCTTGCCCGGCAAGTCGCGGCCATCCTGGAAGAACCGGCGGAGTGGATCGTACCGGGGACCTTGTACGTGGGCGGGGGACCCATCGGCAACCTCGGCGACGTCAGCTTGCGCCTGTTGCAGGTGCTGGCGCGCGCCGACCGGGTACTGGCCGAGGATACGCGCCACAGCCGCCGCCTCCTGGAGCGCTTCGGCATCACCCCCCGCCTGGTTTCGTGCCACGAGCACAATGAGGAACGCAGGGCGGCCGAGGTCACCCGCTGGCTGCGGGACGGCGAGGTGGTCGTCCTCCTCACGGACGCCGGCACGCCCGGGGTCGCCGACCCCGGTGCGCGGGTCGTCGCCGCCGTCGCCGCCGCGGGCCTGCCGGTCTCGCCGGTGCCGGGTCCCAGCGCCGCCATCGCGGCGCTGTCGGTGGCAGGGTTCGGCGCGGACCGGTACCTGTTCGAGGGGTTCCTCCCCCGCGACCCCGAGCGGCGCCGGGCCCGGGTGGCCGCATGGCGGGCATGGCCGGGGCCGGTGGTGTTTTTCGAGGCGCCCCACCGGCTGGCGGAAACGCTGGCCGACCTGGCCAGCCTCCTCCCGGATGCCAGTCTGGTGGTCGCCAGGGAACTGACGAAGCGGTTTGAGGAGATCCGGCGCGGCAGGGTGGCGGACCTGGTGGCGGAGCTCACCGCCCGGCCGGCGCGGGGCGAGTACACCCTGGTGCTCATGCCGCCCCGCGCGGCGGGCGGTGCAGGGAACGGCCCGGTCGTGCGGCGTACCGGCGACCTAACCGGCGCGGTACCGGCCGGGGCGGTGGGACGCGGGGAGCCCGCCGGGGAATGGGAGGCGCCGGAGCTGGAAGGCGGGGACGCGGCGCGGCCGGGTCAGGAGCCCGGCGGGCCGGGTGGGGAGGCCGGGGAAGCGGGCCCCTCCCGCCAGTTGCTACTGGCGGAGATCGAGCTCCTCGTGCGCCACGGTTTTCCGGCCAGCGAGGCCATCCGGCGCGTGGCCCGGGGCCACGGGTTACGCCGCGCCGACGTGTACCGGCTCTACCACCAGGGGCGATGACGCGCACCAGGGGCGTGACGCGGGGCCGTGAATCAACCAGTAGGGCCGGGAGTCAGCTCCCGGCCCCGCGCGGTGTCTCCGGTCATTCCGTCTTTGGCGATGGACGTGTGCAACCTCTGCCCTCTGCAGAGAGGCCGCCCGCCGACCGCGGCCGGCGCCCCAGCCGGCCGGGTCGAGACGCCCCCTTCCTCCACCCGCTGATCTGCCCCCATCAGCGGTGACCCGGTTCGGGCGAACGCCCCCAACCGGGTCCCGTCCATCGTCGTCAACTGGCCCGCGTGGCCATGACCGCCATGCAGCTCTTGCAGACGTTCTTCCCCTTGAAGTTCTCGACGTTGTAGGCGTTGCCGCAGAAGATGCAAGCGGGCTCGTACTTGCGCAGGATGATCTTGTCGCCGTCCACGTAGATCTCCAGGGAATCCTTCTCCTGGATGTCCAGGGTCCGGCGCAACTCGATCGGAATAACCACGCGGCCGAGTTCGTCTACCTTGCGGACAATCCCTGTGGATTTCATCACCTTACCCAGAGGCCCCCTTGATTGAATCAGTTTCATTTGCCCCTCTGGCTAGACCCTATCACCGATGCCAAATATCGTCAAGATCCGGTCCGATTGGAAGGTTTCGCGGATCCGGCCGGCGGGAGCCGACGGGTTCGGCGGCCTGCCTGCCAGTCCCTGGTAGGGGCCCGCGTTGACACGGCGACAGCCTCGGGTCATAATAACCGCTGATGCTGGATCCCGGAAGCGCTGTCCGGGATTTCGCCACGGGAAAGGCGATGCCAGGGAGGAGTACCCGGACCGCCGGAATCGAGCGAGGCGGGGAGCGGTGGGAGCCCGTCCCGGGCGGCCGGGGAAGATGGCCCTGAAGCCGCCGGTCGAAGGGCCGCGATGCCATGCGGCCTGGTAGGCCGCGCCGGGTGCGCCCGTGATCGCGCGCGTACGGTCCGTCCCGCGAGGTGACGGATCGGCGAGGCCCGCCGCCGTGAGGCGCGGGCGAAGCAGGGTGGTACCGCGAGTGTCCCTCGCCCCTTGCCGGGCGCAGGGACGTTTGTTTTTTCGGAAGGAGGGAGCGCAGGTGGCGGAACGCGAGCCACAGCGCCAGCGCCGCAAGTTCTATATCACCACGCCGATCTACTATCCCAACGACCGGCTGCACATCGGTCATACCTACACCACCGTGGCGGCCGACGCCCTGGCGCGATATCACCGCTTGCGGGGCGACGACACGTGGCTGCTCACGGGCACCGACGAGCACGGGCAGAAGATCGAGCGCGCCGCCCGCAAGGCAGGCAAGGAGCCGCTCCAGTACATCGAGCCCATCGTGGCCGCCACGCGGGAGCTCTGGCAGCGGCTGCACATCAGCTACGACGATTTCATCCGCACGACGGAGCCCCGTCACAAGGAGCGGGTGCAGGAGATCTTCCAGCGGCTCTATGACCAGGGGGACATCTACAAGGGCGTGTATGAGGGGCTCTACTGCACGTCCTGTGAGGCGTATTACACGGAGAGCGAGCTGCTGGAGGGCAACCGCTGCCCGGTGCACGAGACGCCGGTGGAGCGGCTCCGGGAAGAGAGCTATTTCTTCCGCCTGTCCAAGTATGCCCAGCCCTTGCTGGACCACATCGAGCGCCACCCCGACTTCATCCAGCCGCCGTCGCGGCGCAACGAGGTGGTGGCGTTCATCCGCCAGGGCCTGCAGGACCTCTCGGTGTCGCGCACGTCCTTCCGCTGGGGCGTCCCCGTGCCCTTCGACCCGGACCACGTCATCTACGTGTGGATCGACGCGCTGGCCAACTACATCACGGCCCTCGGGTGGCCCGACGGCGAGCTCTACCGGCGGTTCTGGCCGGCGGATGTGCACTTGATCGGGAAGGACATCCTCCGCTTCCACGCCATCATCTGGCCGGCGCTGCTGATGGCGCTGGGGGAGCCGCTGCCCCGCTGCGTGTACGGTCACGGCTGGCTCCTGATCGACGGCGGCAAGATCGGCAAGTCGCGCGCCGGTGGCCAGGTGATCGACCCGGTGCGGTTGATCGAGAAGTACGGCGTCGATCCGGTGCGCTACTTCCTGCTGCGCGAGGTTCCCTTCGGCGACGACGGTACCTACACGGAAGAAGCCCTGGTCCGGCGGCTGAACACGGACCTGGCCAACGACCTGGGCAACCTGGTGTGGCGCACCACCGGCATGATCGAGCGCTTCCTGGGCGGCACGGTGCCCGCCTTGCGCCCGGAGGCCGACGACGGGTTGCTGCGGCGCGCGGCGGCAGAGACGGCCCGGCGGGTGGAAGCCGCCATGGAGCGGTTCGACCTGCCCGCGGCGCTGGCGGCCATCTGGGAGTTGATCAATCGCGCCAACAAGTACATCGACGAGCAGGCGCCCTGGGCGCTGAACCGTGAAGGCCGGCGCGAGCGGCTGGAGGCGGTCCTGTACTCCGTCGCCGAGACGGCCCGCGTGGTGGGCGTGCTGCTCTCGCCCTTCCTGGTTGAGACCCCGGCGCGGCTCTGGGCGCAACTCGGCCTGGGCGAGGACTATCGCGTGGCGAGCTGGGAGGAAGGCCTGGCCTGGGGCCAGCTGCCGGCGGGCGCGCGCGTGCGGCGCGACCGGCCGCTGTTCCCGCGCATCGAATGGGAGGAGCCGGACACCGGGAAGGGCGGCGGCACGGCACCGGATGCCGCGGTGAAGCCGGTGCAGCCGGCCGCGGCCGCGCCCGGGCGGTCGGGAAGTGCGGATGCATCCGGGCAGGCCGGTAAACAGGAGCCGGGCGGCAGCAGCCTGATCACCATTGACGAGTTCAGCCGCATCGAACTGCGCACCGCGCGGGTGGTGGCCGCGGAGCGCCATCCCAACGCCGACCGCCTGTTGCGGCTGGAGGTGTCGCTGGGCTCGGAGCGCCGCCAGATCGTGGCCGGCATCGCGGGCCACTACCGCCCGGAAGAACTGGTGGGCAAGACGGTCATCATCGTGGCCAACCTGCGCCCGGCCGTGATCCGCGGGGTCGAGTCCCAGGGCATGGTCCTGGCGGCCGAGGACGACGGCCGGCTTGCCCTCCTGACCACCGACCGGCCCATCGGGGAGGGGCACCGCGTCCGATGACGGGGCGCGAGATGGCAGAAGCGGGCGAAGGGACTCCGGGGGGCACGCCGCCGGACAAGGATCCGGCGGCCGCAGCGCCCCTGGTGGACACCCACTGCCACCTGGACTTTCCGGATTACGACGCCGATCGGGATCAGGTGGTGCAGGCCGCGCGGGAAGCCGGTGTGGTGGCCATGATCACCATTGGCATCGACCTGGCCAGCTCGCGGCGCGCCGTGGAGCTGGCGGAACGGTATGCCGGCGTCTACGCGGCCGTCGGCATTCACCCCCACAGTGCCGCCGAGGTCACGCCGGCCGCCCTGGACGAGCTGCGGCGGCTGGCACGCCACCCGCGGGTCGTCGCCATCGGGGAGATCGGCTTGGACTACTACCGCGACCGCGTTCCCGCCCCGGAGCAGCGGCGGGCGTTCCGGGCACAGCTGGAGCTGGCCGCCGAGTGCGGCCTGCCGGTGATCATCCACAATCGCGATGCGGAGGCGGACGTGTGGGACCAGTTGGCGGGACTGGCCGGGACCGCGGGCGCGCCGTTACGCGGCGTGATGCACTGCTTCGGGGCGGGGCCGGACTGGGCGTTGCGCTTTTGTGCACTCGGCCTCTACGTGGGGCTGGACGGGCCGGTCACCTTCAAGAACGGGGAGCGGGCGCGAGAGGTGGCCCGGGCCGTTCCGGAAGACCGGTTGCTGGTGGAGACCGATGCGCCCTTCCTGGCTCCCCACCCGTACCGGGGACGCCGCAACCAGCCGGCCTGGGTGCGGCTGGTGGCCGAGCGCATTGCCCAGGAACGAGGCCGTACGCTAGCGGAGATCGCGCGGCAGACGACGGCCAACGCCGCGCGCCTCTTCGGGCTGCCCGTGGAGCCGTGAGGAGGGTGCGCGGGGCGCGAGGGGACCGGTGGCCAGCCAGGCCGGGTTGCGCCGGGCCGGTGCGTACCGGCACCCTCAACCGGGGTGACGCCATGGAACAGCCGGTTCCCATCACCAACCGGGCGGAACTGCGGCGCTGGCTGGAGCGGTACGAGATCCGTCCCAGCCGCCGCCTGGGCCAGAATTTCCTGGTCGACGGTGCCTGGGCCGATCGGATCGTCACGGCGGTGGATCCCGACCCTGACGACGTCGTGATCGAGGTGGGCCCCGGCCTGGGCGCCCTGACTGAGCGCCTGGTTTCCCGTGCCGGGCGGATGGTGGCCATCGAGGTCGATCACCGCCTGGCTGCCGCGTTGCGCGAGAGGCTGGGCGGCTCCGCCAACCTGGAAATCATTGAGCAGGACGTGCTGGCGGTGGACCTGGCGGGGATCGCCACCCGCCCGGATGAACCCGGCGGGGCGCCCGCGGCCGGCGGGCGCGTCAAGCTGGTGAGCAACCTGCCCTATGCCATCACCTCGCCCTTCCTGGGGCACTGGCTGGCCTCGTCGCTGGCGTGGGAGCGGGCTGTGCTGATGCTGCAGGCGGAGGTCGTCGAGCGGATCACGGCCGGTCCCGGGAGCAAGGACTACGGCGCCTTGACGCTGTTCGTCCAGTACCACGCGGAGGTGGAGCGACTGGGGACGGTCCCGGCCGGCGCCTTCTGGCCGCAACCGGAGGTGGACTCGGCGGTCATCCGGCTCTGGCCGCGGGCGAAGCCGCCCGTCGCCGTGGCCGACCCGCAGCGGTTCTTCGCCCTGATCCGCGCGGCCTTCGGGCGGCGCCGCAAGGGCCTGCCCAACGCCCTTAGCGCCTTCCCGGGCGTGTCACCGGAGACCGCGCGTCGTGCCTGTGCCCAGGCGGGCCTCGACCCGTCGCTGCGGCCCGAGAACCTGACGCTGGACGACTTTGCGCGTCTTGCCAACCTTCTCTTTTCGTCGGGTGGCACGTAGGGCGAGGGCGAAGATAGGCTATAATGAAGCCGTAAGCCTCCGCAGAGGCCGGAACCTCGCGGGTAGTGAGGAGGGGCACCGTGCAAACGCCGTTTATCAGCCCGTCGCGGGGCCCGCTATCCTTCGATGCCATGTGCGCGGAGATCCTCGACTACATCCGCGAGGTCCCCGACGCCCAGTACAAGCTCATCATCGGCACCGACTCCCAGGTTCGCCAGGACACCCAGTTCATCACCGCCGTGGTCGTGCACCGGCTCGGGAAGGGCGCCCGCTATTTCTACCAGGCCCGCAAGCAGAGGAAGATTCCCAGCCTGCGCCAGAAGATCTTCTACGAGGCGAGCCTCAGCCTATCGCTGGCGACACGGCTGGCAGAACGCCTGGCCTCCCGCGGAGGCAAGCTCCCCAACGTCGAGATCCATCTCGATGTGGGCACCCAGGGCGAAACCCGCGATCTGATCCGCGAGGTCGTGGGTATGGTCGCGGGCAGCGGCTTCCTCGCGAAGATCAAGCCGGAGTCTTACGCCGCCTCGTCCGTGGCCGACCGGCACACCAAGTGACGCCGGACGGGGCTTGCGAAACCGCCCGGACCCGACAAATCTCGCTTGACACGAAAAAATCGCGTCTGGTACACTACCGATTTTGACTCGCGGGCCAAAATGCGGTATAATCGTCCCTGAGCTTGCGGGGCAAAAGGGGTGTTCCTGTGGGCGAGACGCGGGACGTACTCGCCGAGATCCGGCGAGACCTCGAGAACTACGTGGGCAAGCGGGTCCGGGTTCGCGCCAACAAGGGGCGCCGCCGTATCGTCGAGCGTGAGGGCACCCTCGAGAAGACCTACCCCAACCTCTTCGTCATCAAACTGGACGAACAGTACCAGAACCGCCGCGTGTCCTACACCTACGCCGACCTCCTGACCGCCATGGTCGAGGTCAGCGTGTTTACGGGTAAGGAGCCGAAGAAGCTGCAATACTCCGCATCCTCTGCCAGCTGAGCCGCCCGGGCCCGGGGCCTGCGCCGCGTGCCGGCCGGGCCGGTGCGGTGCGGGTGAGGCGGCGGCCGTCGGGGGTGCCTGGCGCGGAGAAACACGGAGCACCGCACTCGCGGTGCTCTTGTTATGTGCCCGTGATGTGCCCGTTGTGCGGCTGCTGGGCCGGCGGCCGGGGGCCGGGGTACGCTGCAGCAGGGCTACAGGAGACGCCCGGGTACGTGCCGAAGCGAACCTCGGCTCTCGGTGGCGGAGGAGGCCGGCGGCATGAACAACAGGGCCTCGCTCCGGCTGCGCGCCTTCGCGAAGCTGAATCTCAGCCTCGCCATTCTCGGCCGGCGGCCGGACGGCTACCATGAGATTGATTCCTTGATGCACCGCATTGCCTGGTGGGACGAGGTGGAGCTCATCCCCCTTCCCGGCGATGAACTGCGCCTCGTCCTGGAGACCGACGGGGCGGGAACCTCTGCCGTGCCCGGCGGCCCGGACAATCTGGCGCTCAAGGCGGCGCGGTGGTTGCGCGAGGCCTTCGACATCCGGGCCGGAGTCGAGATCCGGCTCCGCAAGCGGGTGGCTGCCGGTGCCGGCCTGGGTGGCGGCAGCGCGGACGCCGCGGTGGTGCTGCTCGGCCTGCGCCGCCTCTGGCGCATCCCGGTGCCTGCGGCGGAGTTGCGGCCCCTGTCGGCGGGAGTAGGGGCGGACGTACCCTTCCTGCTGGGCGGGCGCGCGGCCCGGGTGCGCGGGATCGGCGAGCGGGTTGAGCCCTTGCCGGCCTGGCCGGGGCTTTACCTGGTACTGTTGCCGCTGCCGCGACCGGTGTCGACGGCGTGGGCCTATGCCGCCTGGGACGCATGGGAGGCGGGGGCCGGGAAGCGACCGGAGCGGGGACGGATCTCGCCCGCCGCGGGCGGGTCGTCGGTGCTGGACGGGTTCGTCCGCAGTTTCCTGGCACGGGACCTGGCCGGCCTGGCACGGTACTCCTGCAACGACTTCGAGCCTGTGGTGGCCGCCCACTATCCCGAGGTGTCCCGGGCCCTTTCCGACCTGCGCGCCACCGGCGCCGTGACGGCCCGCATGACCGGCAGCGGTCCCACGGTGTGGGGACTCTACGCCAGCCGCCGGGAGGCGGAGCAAGCCTGGCAGCGGCTGCGGCAGGCGTACCCGCAGGCGCGCCTGACACGGACCTTGTAACACGGACCTTGTAAGCGGGAAAGGTGGAGTGACCGGGCGTGGTCGGCGCAGTGATCCTGGCCGGGCGCCGCAACGAGGGGCGCCTGCGCGCCCTGTTTGACGGCGAGTACGAGGCGATGCTCCCCGTGGCGGGTCGCCCGATGGTGGCGTGGGTGATGGCGGCCTGCCTGGAGGCGCGGGCCGTGGGCCAGGTGGCCCTCGTAGGGCCCGCAGAGGCTCTGGCGGACGAAGAGCTGCACGGCGCCGCCAGCGCGGGGCGGCTGGTCTGCGTGCCCCCGGGAGCGGACCTGATCGATAGCGTGCGCCGCGGCGTGGACGCCCTCGCGACCCGCGAACCTCGCCCGGAACGACTGCTGCTGGTGACCGGCGACTGCCCCCTGATCACCGGCGAGATCCTGGACCGGTTCGTGGACCGGTGTCCCCCTGACGCCGATCTCTGCTATCCCATCGTGCGTCGCGATACCATGGAGGCGCGGTTCCCGGGCGCAGCTCGCACCTACGTGCGCCTGCGCGACGGGGAGTTCACCGGCGGCAATGCGCTTCTGGTGAGGTCCGACTGCCTGCCGCGGATCCTGGAGCGGGCGCGGGAGCTCTACGCGGCCCGCAAGCAGCCGTGGAAGCTGGCCGTCCACTTCGGGCCGGCGGTGCTGTGGCGGGTTCTGACGCGCCGGGCCACGGTGGCCGAGCTGGAGGCCCGGGTGAGCCGGATCGCGGCGCTGCGCGGGCGCGCGATCGAGACGGCGGACGCGGAGATCGCCATGGACGTGGACAAGGCGGTGGACCACGCCCTGGCGGAGGCGTGGTTGCAGCAACGCGCGGCCGCCACGGAAGGCGAAGGGGGTCCAACGTGGGGAAGCTGAAACGGAGCGAGCGGATCGCCGCCCTGGTCAAATTACTGGTTGATCGCCCGGGGCAGTTGCTGTCGCTAGGCCAGTTCGCGGAGCGCTTCGCCACCGCGAAGTCGACCATCAGCGACGACCTGGCGCTGATCAAGGCGGTACTGGAGGCAGAGGACCTGGGGACCATTCGCACCTACCCTGGTGTCGCGGGTGGTGCCACCTACGAACCCAGGGTGTCGGAGGCGGCCGCCCGGCGGACGGCCGAGGAACTGGTAGCCCGCCTGAGCGAGCCCCATCGCATCCTCCCCGGCGGCTTCCTCTACATGACCGACCTGCTCTTCTCGCCCGAATGGGTCGAACGCCTGGGTGCCCTGTTCGCGACCCGATTCCGCCCGGAGAGCCCCGACCTGGTGGCGACGGTGGAAACCAAGGGCATCCCTCTGGCCTTGATGACGGCCCGGGCCCTCGGGCGCCCGCTGGTGCTCCTGCGGCGCGACAGCCGCGTTACCGAGGGGCCGTCGGTCAGCATCAACTACGTGTCGGGGTCCTCGCAACGGATCGCCACCATGTCGGTTCCCCGGCGGGCCGTACCCCAGGGTGCCCGGGTCCTGCTGATCGACGATTTCATGAAGGGGGGCGGCACCGCGCGGGGCATGATGGACCTGATGCGCGAGGTGGGCGCCCGCGTCGTCGGCCTGGGCGTGCTGATCGCCACCGCCGAGCCTGCCCAGAAGCTGGTGGACGACTATTTCGCCGTCGCCGTGCTGGAAGGGGTCGATACCGTGCGGCGGGTGGTGCGGATGCGGCCCAGCCTCGGGCGCTGAACGGTACCGGCGGCTCGCCGCTGCACCCCGTCGACGGCGGTTACTTGAATCCAGCGCGTTTGCGATCAGGAGGAACACGAGACATGTCGCGTCACGCCATGCCGCCGCAGCGGGCGGGCGTGGACCTGCCCGCGATCCGGGAAGCGGCCGCTACCATCGCGGGGTTCGTCCACCGCACGCCGCTCCTCGGTTCGGCTGCTTTCTCGGAATTGTCGGGGACCGATGTATATCTCAAGCTGGAGAACTTGCAGAAAACCGGCTCGTTCAAGGTGCGCGGCGCCTTCAACCGGCTGGCGCGGCTGGACCCGGCCAGCCGCGGCCACGGGGTGATCTGTGCGTCGGCCGGCAACCATGCCCAGGGCGTGGCCATGGCGGGCGCCCGCCTGGGCATCCCCGTGACGGTGGTCATGCCGGAGACGGCACCCACCACCAAGGTGGTAGCCACACGGGGCTACGGGGCGGAGGTGGTCCTCCACGGCCAGGGCTACGACCAGGCTTACGAGAAAGCTCTGGAAATCGCCTCCGCTCGCGGCCTCACGTTCGTCCACGCCTTCGATGACCCGCTGGTGGTGGCAGGGCAGGGCACGGTGGGCCTGGAGATCCTCGAAGACCTGCCCGACGTGGACACCGTGGTCGTACCCGTGGGGGGCGGCGGGCTGATTGCCGGCATCGCCATCGCCATCAAGGAGCAGAACCCGCGGGTGCGCGTGGTGGGGGTGCAGGCTGCGGGGGCGGCGGCCCTGGTCCGCTCCTTCCGGCAGGGACGCCTGGAGAGCATCGAGCGGGCGCGCACCCTGGCCGACGGCCTCGCCGTCAAGGCGCCCCGGGAGCTGACGTTCCGGCTGATCTGCCGTTACGTCGACGACATGGTCACGGTGACCGAGGAAGAGATCGCCCGGGCGATCCTGCTGTTGCTCGAGCGGGCCAAGCTGGTGGCCGAGGGGGCGGGGGCCGCGGCTCTCGCGGCGCTCCTGCATCACAAGGTGGGACAGCCGGGACGCCGCACGGCCGTGGTGGTCAGCGGGGGTAACATCGACGTCAACCTGCTGGCGCGGATCATCGAGCGGGGCCTGCTGGAGGACGGGCGGCTGATCCGGGTCAAGACCCTGGTACCGGACCGGCCGGGCGCCCTGCAGGCGTTGCTGAAGGTGATCGCCGACGAGGGCGGCAACATCCTTTCCGTGTACCACGACCGCCTCCAGCACGAGGTGGCGCTGGGGGAGGCCGAGGTCGAGCTGATCGTGGAGACGCGCGACGCGGAGCACATGCGCCGCATCCGCGAGGCCCTGCGGGCGGGCGGGTATGCCCTGCTGGGGCCGGGCGCGTAACCCACAGCCGCCGGGGACGGACAAGCAGCCCGCGCGCGGCCACACCCTGCAAGCAACTGGATTTTTCTGGGAGGAAATTCCTGGCAGGCGTCGAACCCCTTTCGCGGAAGGGGGTGACGCCATGCACATCTCGGAGGTGCGGGTCCGGCCCATCAAGGGAGCCGGCCGCATGCGCGCCTTCGCCTCGGTGGTGTTCGACGGCAGTTTCGTGGTCCACGAGCTGAAGGTGGTGGAGGGTAGCGAGGGGCGGATGTTCGTCGCCTTCCCCTCCAAGCGTGCCGCCAGCGGCGAGTATTTCGACATCGCTCACCCCATCACGGCCGAGGCCCGTGAGCACATCCAGCGTGTGGTCCTGGCAGCGTACCACGAGCAGGTCGGCGCGCCGGCAGCCGTGGCCGAAGAGGCGCGGTAACCGGGGAGTAACCCGGGTGGGTGGCGACCCCGGTGGGGCCGGGGCATGTCGCGGCCCTGCCGGGGCGCCGCCCGCCGGCGGCCCATGCCGGCCCTGGGATCGAGTGTGCCCGCCGCCCGCCTGCGCGCCGGATCCCGCCTGGCCACGGGTAGGGGCCGGGGGCGGTGAAGGGGTCCCCTTTACGCAGCCACCCTTTTTTGATAAACGGAGAATGGAGCGCATCCGGCCTCGGCCGGAATCCGGCGGGGGCGGTTTTCCCCGTGCGGCTATCGCTCCGCGGACCAGTTGCCGTATCGGAGGGATGGGGATGGCGGCACAGGTGGGCGACAAGGCGCCGGATTTCCGGCTGCCGGCGACCGGCGAGCGGGACACCATCGCGCTGGGCGAGTTCCAGGGCAAGAAGAACGTCGTGCTCCTGTTCTTCCCCTTCGCGTTCAGCCCCGTCTGTACCGATGAGTTCTGCGCCGTTCGCGACACCCATTACGCGGAGTTCGACCAGCTCGACGCCCAGGTGCTGGGTATCAGCGTCGACAGCCCGTTCACGCTCAAGGCATGGGCCGAACAGCAGGGCTTCCGTTTCCCGTTGCTTTCCGATTTCAACAAGGAAGTTGCGCAGGCCTATGACGTCTACTACGAGCAACTGGGCAACTTCCGCGGGGTGGCCAAGCGCGCCGCTTTCGTGATCGACAAGGACGGGATCATCCGCTACCGCTGGGTTTCCGACGATCCCAAGGTCTTGCCGGATCTCGGCGAGATCCGCAAGGTACTCGCCGAACTCCAGGGCTGACGGGTGATGGCGGGGACGCTGCCCGGTCCCCCGGCGCCGCTGCCGGCGCGCTTGGCGGCGACTTTGATCGATGGGGCGATCCTTTGGGCGGTGGCGATCCTGTGGACCTTCACCGCGTTGCGCCTCGGGGATGGCCGCGTGTCGCCGGCGGCGGCGCTGATCATCGCGGGGGCGATCAGTCTGGCGGGCTGGGGCGCGTACTTCGCCTGGGCGGAAGGCCGGTGGGGATATAGCCTGGGCAAGCTGGCCCTGGGCCTGCGGGTGGTGGGCCGGGAGGGCCGGCCCATCGGCATGCGCCGCGCCTTGCTGCGCTACGCGGCCAAGGTGGGCGGTCTGGCTGCCTTCGGGTTGGGCTGGTTACCGGCCCTGGCCAGCCCGGCGCGGCAGGCGTGGCACGACCGGCTGGCCGGCTCGGTGGTGTGCATATCCCGCCCGTGGGCAGGGCGCGACGGCGCCGGGGGCTCGTGAACAGGGGCGCCCTGTGACCGCCACGCCAGTGACACGATGGGTGCGGCCCGCCCGGGCCGTATTTTTGTTACGGGGGTGCCGGATGGGTTGTTCGCGGGTACCGTCTCCGGCGCTCCGGGTGAGGAGGTCACGGAGTTGAGCCAACCGCTGCATGCGGTCATTCTGGCGGCGGGCCTCGGGAAGCGTATGCGCTCGTCCCGGGCCAAGGTGCTGCACGAGATCGCCGGCCGGCCGATGATCGAGTACGTGGTGCGAGCGGCCGAGCAGTGCGGTGCCGAGCGGATCGTGGTGGTGGTCGGTCATCAAGCCGATCAGGTGCGAGCCGCCCTTGGCGAGCGGGTGATCTATGCCTACCAGGAGCAACCCCTGGGTACCGGTCACGCGGTGCTCCAGGCCGAGGAGGCGGTGGCGGGGGCGGCCGACGTGCTGATCCTCTACGGTGACACGCCCCTGATCGATGCGGAGCTCCTGCGCCGGCTGGTCGCCGGGCACCGGGAGAGCGGCGCCGCGGCGACCCTGCTCACCGCCGAACTGGCGGACCCGACCGGCTACGGGCGGATCGTCCGGGACGCGGATGGCGCCATTGCCCGCATCGTGGAACAGGCGGACGCCAGCGCCGAAGAGCTGGCCATCCGGGAGGTCAACACCGGCATCGCCTGTTTCCGGCGGGACGAACTGTTCACGGCACTCCGGGCCGTGCGGCCGGACAACGCCCAGGGCGAGTACTACCTCGTGGACGCCGTGCGTGTGCTCCGCGACATGGGGCGGCCGGTGCATTCCATCCAGACGGATGACGAGGAGGCCGTCTTCGGTGTCAATGACCGGATCGCCCTCGCCCGGGCCGAGGCCCTCCTCCGGGACCGCATCCGGCGGCGCTGGATGCTGGCCGGTGTCACCCTTATTGACCCCGCCAGCACCTGGATCGACGAGGACGTGGAGATCGGCCCCGATACCGTGATCTACCCCCACACGATCATCGAGGCGGGATCGCGGATCGGTGCCGGCTGCCGCCTGGGGCCCGGCGCCCATATCGTGGCCAGCCGGCTGGGCGACCGCGTACGGGTCTGGTACTCGGTGGTGGAGGAGAGCGAGATCGGCGATGAGGTGCGGATCGGGCCCTACAGCCACCTCCGGCCGGGCTGCCGGGTGGCGCGGAAGGTCCACATCGGCAACTTCGCCGAGCTCAAACAGGCGATCATCCAGCCCGGTACCAAGGTCAACCACCATTCCTACCTGGGCGACGTGGAGATCGGTGCCGGCGTCAACATCGGGGCCGGCACCGTCACGGTGAACTACGACGGGGTCCGCAAGCACAAGACTGTGATCGAGGACGGCGCCTTCATCGGTTGCAACACCAACCTGATTGCGCCGGTACGCGTGGGGCGGTCGGCCTACGTGGCGGCCGGCTCCACCATCAATCAGGACGTACCGCCGGATGCCCTGGCCATCGCCCGCGAGCGGCAGGTGAACAAGGAAGGGTGGGCGGCTCGCTGGCGCCAGCGGGTGCGGGGGAGTGACAGCGGTGCCGTACGATAGTGGTCGCCTCAAAATTTTCAGCGGCAGTGCCAATCCCGAGCTGGCACGGGCCATCGCCCAGCACATCGGCGTCCCCCTGGGAGATCTGGAACTGGGCCGTTTTGCCAACGGGGAGATCCGCGTGTCCGTCAACGAGAGCGTGCGCGGGGCGGACGTGTTCGTGATTCAGCCCACATGCCACCCGCCCAACGACACGCTCATGGAGCTCCTGGTCCTGCTGGACGCGCTGAAACGCGCATCGGCGTGGCGTGTCAACGCGGTGGTGCCCTTCTACGGATACGCCCGGCAGGACCGCAAGACGCGGCCGCGCGAGCCCATTACGGCGAAGCTGGTCGCCAACCTGCTGACGGTGGCGGGTGCCGACCGCGTCGTCACCATGGACCTGCACGCGGGCCAGATCCAGGGTTTCTTCGATGTACCCGTCGACCACCTGACGGCCGTACCCCTACTGGCCGACTACTTCGCCAAGAAAAACCTGGAGCGCCCTGTGGTGGTCTCGCCCGATCACGGCGGCGTACCGCGCGCCCGGGACCTGGCCAACCGGCTGGGCGTGCCCATCGCCATCATCGACAAGCGGCGGCCCGAGCCCGGCGTGGCCGAGGTCATGTCGGTGGTGGGTGACGTGGAGGGCCGCACTGCCATCATGATCGACGATATCATCGATTCCGGCGGCACCATCCGCCAGGGGGCCGAGGCCCTGATCGCCCTGGGGGCCAAGGCGGTGTACGCATGCTGCACCCACGCCGTGTTCTCGGGCAACGCCCTGGAGCGGCTGGCGGAGGCACCCATCGAGGAAATCGTGGTCACCGATACCATCCCCCTGCCCGCCGGGGCGGAGCGTGCCCGCGTGCGGGTCCTTTCGGTGGCGCCGATCTTCGGGGAGGCCATCATCCGCATCCACGAGGACCTGTCGGTGAGCCGGCTGTTCACGTGAACGGGGCCCGGCCAGCCGGGCCGTTGTTTGACAGGTCCGGCGCGCCAGGATAGACTATCTCGCGCCAGTTCCCAGTCGGGAGGGAGACCCTGGTGGACGTTTCGTTGCGAGCGCAACTCCGGGAGCCCGGCCGCGCCCGCAGGGTGCGCCGGGAGGGCGGTCTGCCGGCCGTGCTGTACGGCCCGAGCGGCAACTATCCCATCCGGCTGGACGCTCGGGAGTTCAACCGGCTGCTGGCCAGCGGCCAGGTGCACGGTCTGCTCCGAGTCGAACTGGTTGAGGATGGGACGAGCCGGCAGTTCACCGCCATGGTCAAGGAGATGCAGTGGCATCCCCACCGGGGGGAACTGCTGCACGTGGACCTGATGGAGGTCCGGGAGGACAAGCCGGTGCGTACCGTCGTCCCCATCGTGCTGCGGGGCGAGGAGGAGGCCAGCAAGCGCGGCATCGTGCAGCACCAGCTCAACGAGCTCGAGATCGAGTGCCTGCCCCGGGACATTCCCACCGCCATCGAGGGCGACATCACCGAGCTGCCGGTGGGGGAGGACCTGCGGGTCCGGGACCTGGAGGTGCCGGAAGGAGTTCGCGTGTTCGAGGACCCCGAACAGATCGTGGCGGTCCTCTTGCCGCCTAAGGAGCTCGTGCCGGAAGAAGGGGCCGAGACTGGCGAGAGTGCCGAGACCGGGGCGGCCCCGGCTGCTGGTGCCGGCACCGGTGCTTGACGGGGGACTGGGACGTGCCGCACCTGATCGTCGGGCTCGGCAACCCCGGCCCGGAATACGAGGCCACCCGACACAACGTCGGTTTCATGGTCGTCGACGCCCTGGCGCGGAGGATCCGTTCTGCGGACTGGCGCCGGGGCTTCGCGTCGTTCTGGCTGGAGGCAGAGTGGCGGGGCGACCGCCTCACGCTGCTCAAGCCCCAGACGTATATGAATCGCAGTGGTGAGGCGGTGGCCCAGGCCGCCCGCGCGCTCCGGTTCCGGCCCGACCAGTTGCTGGTGGTCTATGACGACCTCGACCTGCCCCTGGGGCACTTGCGCCTGCGTCGCCGCGGCGGGGCGGGGGGACACCGGGGCATGCTTTCCATCATCGAGCATCTGGGAACCGAGGATTTCCCGCGGCTACGGATCGGTATCGGCCGTCCGCCGGCGGGCGTGGACCCCGCCGATTACGTGCTGGGGGCCTTCACGGATGCCGAGTGGCCGGTGCTGGAGCGCGCGATTGACCGGGCAGTGGAGGCGTGCCTGGCAGCGGTAGCGGCCGGGATCGACCTGGCCATGTCCCGCTACAACGGGCCGCCGCCGGCGGCCAAGCCTTCCGCGGAGCGCGGGGCTGGCGATGCTGCGGGTGACCCGGGCACAGGGGTGCCCGGGAAGGGCGGGGAGGCGCGGCCACACCGCGGCTGAGACGAGCGCCGCCGATTCCGGGACCCGTCCTTGCGGCCCGCGGCGCCGGTTGCCGCGGGCTTGTTCGTCCTGCCAGGAAGGAGACGCAGCCGGAGCAGGAGGTGGAGCCCGCCCGGGGCCATGGCGCCGGGCGGCACGGCGTGAGAGTGGCACCCGCCGAAGCACGGACCGAGGAGCTGGTTCGCCTGTGGCAAGAACTTCCCGAGTTCCCGTCCCTGGCGGACGGGATACGGAGGGAGCTGCCTGCCCAGGCCGTTTACGGCATCACGGGGCCCGCAGCGGCCAGCCTGCTGACCGCGCTGGCCGAGACCACCGGGCGGACGCTGTTCGTTCTGACCGCCGACCAGTCGAGCGCGGACACAGTGGCCTCCGATCTGCGGGCCTGGCTCCCGGAGGAGCGGGTGGCCGTCTTCCCCGCGGTGGAGGTGCTGCCCTTCGAGGTGCTGGCCAGCAGCCCGGAGTTGAGGGCGCTGCGCCTGGAAGCCATGGCGCGGTTGCGGTCCGGCCGCTGCGTCGTGGTGGCCCCGGTGGCAGCGCTGGCGCGCCGCCTGACGAACCCGCGCAAGTGGGAGGCTGGGCGAGCGGAGCTGGCGGTGGGCGCGACCTGTGACCGGGATGAACTGGTCGCCCGCCTGGTTGCGTCCGGTTACGAGCGCACCGAGCAGGTGGAGCGGCCCGGCGAGTTCGCCGTCCGGGGCGGCATCGTCGACGTCTTCCCGCCTACGGAGGAGCGCCCCATCCGGATCGAATTCTTCGACGACGAGATCGAGTCGATCCGGGTCTTTGAAACCGCCAGCCAGCGGTCGACGGGTGAACTGCAGCGCGCGACCCTGCTGCCGGCCCAGGAACTGGTCCTCGACGAGGCCGCCTGGCAGCGGGGGCTGCAGGTGCTGGAGGCGCGTCTGGAGCGCCTGCGGGAGGAGACGCGCGGCCGGCGGGGCGGGCCCCAGCACCGCCTGCTGCAGCGCCTGGAAGAAGACCTGGCACGGCTCGCCGCCGAGCGCAGCGTGGCCCTGGCCGAGCGCTACCTGACGCTGTTCGACCCCGAGGCGGGTACGCTCCTGGACTACGCCAGCGGCCCGTCCGTGGTGGTATGGCTCGAGCCCCGGGCCATGGTGGAGTCCGTCGAGGAGCGCGAGCGCCAGTGGCACGAGCGCCAGGCGGATCTCCTGGAGCGGGGGGAGATCCTGCCCGAACAGGCAGCCCTCTACCTGGACCGCGACGGGCTGTGGCGCGAGCTGGCCCGCCGGCCGGCCCTGTACGTGTCCCTGCTGTTGCGGGCTCCCGACGCGGGCCCGGAGCCCCGTGCCGTCTTCTCCCTGAGCGCCCGGCCGGCGACGATGTTCCACGGCCAGTGGGACCTGTTTGAGGAGGAGGTGCGCACCTGGCAGCGCCAGCAGTACCGCGTGCTGCTGGTGACCCAGGACCCCGGGCGGGCCGAGCACCTGCGGCGGACCCTGGACGAAGCCGGTATTCGCGCGCGGGCCGGAGCCTCCCTGGCCATCCCGAGGCCCGGCGAGGTGATCGTGGCGCCGGGCTCCCTGAGCGAGGGCTTCGAGCTTCCTTCTCTGCGCACCGTGGTGCTGACGGAACGGGAGATCTTCGGTCGCCGGGTGCCCCGGCGGCGGTCGCCGGCGGCCGCCCACGCGGACCGCATCGAGGTCCAGGCTCTGGAGCGGCTCAGCGATCTGAAGCCAGGCGACTACGTGGTCCACGTGCACCACGGCATCGGGCGCTTTCTGGGGCTCAAGACCATGGAGGTCCAGGGCGTCCAGCGGGACTACCTGGCCTTGCAGTACGCCGGCGGGGACCGGCTTTACGTGCCCACCGACCAGATCGACCTGGTGCAGAAGTACGTGGGGGCCGAAGGGCACCAGCCGCGCCTGGCCAAGCTGGGCTCCTCCGAGTGGAGCAAGGTCAAGCAGCGGGTCAAGGAATCGGTCCGGGAGCTGGCGGGCGAGCTTCTGGCCCTCTACGCCGCGCGCCAGGCCGTGCGGGGGCACGCCTTCTCTCCCGACACGCCGTGGCAGCGCCAGTTCGAGGAGGCGTTCCCGTACGAGGAAACGCCCGACCAGCTGGAAGCCATCGCCGCCATCAAGGCGGACATGGAGCGCCCGCAGCCCATGGACCGCCTGCTGGTCGGGGATGTGGGCTTCGGCAAGACGGAGGTGGCCATGCGGGCCGCCTTCAAGGCGGTTCAGGACGGCAAGCAGGTGGCCGTGCTGGTGCCCACCACCGTGCTGGCCTACCAGCACGAGCGGACCTTCAAGGACCGGTTCGCCCAGTTCCCGGTGACCATCCGTACCTTGAGCCGGTTCGCCTCAACCGCCGAGCAGGCCGAGATCCTGTCGGGCCTGGCGCGCGGGACCATCGACATCGTCATCGGCACCCACCGCCTGGTGCAACCCGACGTGCGCTTCAAGGACCTGGGGCTGCTCATCATCGACGAGGAGCACCGCTTCGGCGTCGCCGACAAGGAGCGGCTCAAGCAGCTCAAGCAGAACGTCGATGTGCTGACGCTGTCGGCCACTCCGATCCCTCGCACGTTGCACATGGCGCTGGCCGGCATCCGCGACCTGAGCCGCATCGACACGCCCCCGGAGAACCGGTTCCCCGTGCAGACCTTCGTCGTGGAGTGGAATGAGGGACTGGTCCGGGACGCCATCGAGCGGGAGCTGCGCCGGGGCGGGCAGGTCTTCTACGTCCACAACCGGGTGCAGAGCATCCAGGCCGTCCGCCGGCGCCTGGAGCGTCTGGTCCCCGGGGCGCGCTTCGCCGTCGCCCACGGCCAGATGCCCGAGGCCCAGCTGGAGCGGGTGATGGTCGACTTCAT
This sequence comes from Thermaerobacter sp., assembly GCA_036562425.1. Lineage (GTDB taxonomy): Bacteria > Bacillota > Sulfobacillia > Thermaerobacterales > Thermaerobacteraceae > ZC4RG37. The sequence goes on from DATCKH010000068.1 coordinate 22,309, forward strand.
GGACGGCAAGGCCGATGTGCTCATCTGCACGACCATCATCGAGTCCGGCCTGGACATGCCCAACGTCAACACCTTGATCGTGGAGGACGCGGACCGGCTGGGGCTGGCCCAGCTTTACCAGCTACGGGGCCGCGTGGGCCGCTCCGACCGCGTGGCTTACGCCTACTTCACCTACCGGCGGGACAAGGTGCTCACCGAGGACGCCCAGAAGCGGCTGCAGGCCATCAAGGACTTCACGGAGCTGGGTTCCGGCTTCAAGCTGGCCCTGCGCGACCTGGAGATCCGCGGCGCCGGCAACCTGCTGGGCCACGAGCAGCACGGCTTCATCGCCTCGGTGGGGTTTGACCTCTACGCCCAGTTGCTGGAGGAAGCGGTGCGGGAGCTCAAGGGCCAGCGCCGCCCGCCACGGCTGAAGCCCGTCGTCGACCTGGTGGTGGACGCCCACATCCCCGACGCGTACATTCGCGACGCGCGGCAGAAGATCGAGTTCTACAAGCGGGTCAACCTGGCCGAGACGCCGCGGGAGCTGGCCGAGATCCGAGAGTCGCTGCAGGATCGCTACGGCCCGCTGCCGGAGCCCGTGCGCAACCTGCTGGCCCTGGCCGAGATTCGCCAGCTGGCGGCCCGGTGCGGCGTGTTCCGCATCGAGCAAGCCGCCACGCGCATCGACCTCGAAGCCGTTGCGCCGCAGGCGGGCCCGCTGGCCAGGGCCTGCGAGGAGCTGCGCTCCCAGTTCGGCCGCCGCCTGCAACCGGTGCGGGGCCGGCCGGCCGCCTACTTCCGCACGGACGGGCTGGGCGACCGCGAGGTGCTCAACGCGCTGCGCCGGTTCCTCCGGCACCTGCTCCGCCTGACCCCGCACGCCGCCGGTGCGACCGGCGACGGGAAGCCGGAGGCCGCCGGCGACGCCTTCCAGGCATAGGCTCCCTTTCAGGCATTGACCCCCGCCCGGGCACAGGCTTCCGCCCGGGCATGGCTTGCCGTCCTCCCGTCGCGGCGTGCCTCCCGCCCTCCGGGCACGGCATCCCGCGGCCCATGGCGCTCCACCGCGGCCCGAGGGAATAGGCCGAGGGAATAGCGGAAAATTTTTCGCGGCACACTGACCCCGAGGTGTCCGCCCCGCGCGCAGTGGACACCCCCTGAGCGCGATTCCCGAAGGGATCCTCCCACCGAACCGCATCGCCGGCTCGAGAGGGTAGCAGGAGGGGTCAGGATGAAGGCAACCGGCATCGTTCGCCGGATCGACGACCTGGGGCGCGTCGTCATCCCCAAGGAGATCCGCCGCACGCTGAGGATCAGGGAAGGCGACCCCCTGGAGATCTTTGTGGACCGGGACGGGGAGGTCATCCTCAAAAAGTACTCCCCCATCGGCGAGCTGGGCGACTTCGCCAAGGAACTGGCCGACTCGTTGCACGAGGCGGTGCATCACATCGCCCTCATCTGCGACCGGGACGCCGTGATCGCCGTGGCGGGCGCGCCCCGCAAGGAGTTCATGGAGAAACGCGTCGGCGGGGCGGTGGAACAGGCCATGGAGAGCCGGCAGCCGGTCCTGCGCAACCGGCCCGCCGACAACCCGCGGGCCGGCACGCTGATGGCGGACGACGAGACGGATGAGAAATTCTCCGCCTACGTCATTGCCCCCGTGGTCACCGGCAACGGCGTCATCGGCGCCGTGATTCTCGCCTCCAAGAATCCGGACACCCAGATGGGTGACCTGGAACTCAAGCTGGCGGAGACCGCCGCCACCGTCCTCGGCAAGCAAATGGAGGATTGAGCGGGCCCCGCGTCCAACCTCCTCGGCCGGAGGGTTGGATGTGACGGCACATGACACCGGAATGAACCGCGACCACGGTGTGAACCGGCTGGTGGAACTGGTGCGCCGGCTGCGGGCGCCCGACGGCTGTCCCTGGGACCGGGCGCAGACGCACCGGTCCCTGCGGCGTTTCGTCATCGAAGAAGCGTACGAGGTCGTCGAGGCGATCGATGCCGGTGACCCGCGCCACCTCGCGGAAGAACTGGGCGACCTGCTGCTGCAGGTGCTGCTCCACGCGCAGATCGCTGCCGAGGCCGGCCACTTCACCCTGGCCGACGTCACCCGTGCCCTGGCCGACAAGTTGATCCGCCGGCATCCCCATGTCTTCGGGGAGGGGGCGGCGGCCAGCGAGGCCGACGTGCGGCGGCTGTGGGCCGAGCTCAAGCGGGCAGAGCGGGAGGGCCGGGACGCGGGCGACGGGGCCGGCCTCGGGAGGGGGGAGGAACCGCCCGGCGAGGCCGGCGAGGTTGGCGAGGCCGGCGAGGCCGGGGAGGCCATTTCCTCCGCGCTCGTGCAGGCCTACCGCCTGCAGGAGCGGGCGGCCCAGCGGGGGCTGGACTGGACCGACGCGGCCGGTGCCCGCGCCAAGCTGGCCGAGGAACTGGAGGAACTGGACCGGGTGGTAGCCGCGGGGGACCCGGAGCGCGTGGAGGAAGAGTTCGGCGACGCCCTCTTCGCCCTGATCAACGTGGGCCGGCACCTGGGGGTCCACCCCGAGGTGGCGCTGCTGGCGGCCAACCGGAAATTCAACCGGCGCTTCCGTACGGTGGAGGAACTGGCCCGGCGCCGCGGTCTGCGGCCTGAACAACTGTCGCCGGAGGACCTCGACCGGCTGTGGGAGGAGGCCAAGGCGGGCGAATCCAGCAGGATTCAAGGCCCGTCCGCAGAACAACGAAGCGGAATCAGAGCCGATGCGAGGGGAGGGAAACGCGGGTGAACAAGCCGGAACTCGTGAACGCCATTGCCGAGAAGACCGGGCTGAACAAGAAGGACAGCGAGCGGGCCGTTAACGCCTTCGTCGAGTCCATTAGCGAGGCCCTGGCCAAGGGGGAGAAGGTGTCCCTTGTCGGCTTTGGCACCTTTGAGGTCCGCACGCGCCAGGCGCGGACGGGCCGCAATCCCCGCACGGGCCAGACGCTGACCATTCCCGCGGCTAAGGTGCCCGCTTTCAAGCCCGGTAAGCAGCTGCGCGAGATGGTCAAGTAAGGCCTTCCTCGCTGCGGGCTTATCCCTGGCAACGAGCACTGGAGGGGGCTGGATCCTGCATCCGGCTCCCTTTGTGTTTTGTGTTTCCCGGCATCCACCACGGCCGCGCGGCACCCGGGCCATCCTCTGCCCCGGCGCCCGGCTCATGGCTTCCGCAACGAACCCGGCCCGCGGCTGGTTCCGGGCACATTGCCCGCCGGACCGGCATATCCATGAACGAGGCCGGGCGGAAGGGAAGGGGGGCCGGGCCGTGTCCGAGGGACAGGGTGCGGGAGGCGCCCGCAAGCAGTACACGCTGACAATGACCGGGCGCGAGCGGCTGGAGCTGGAAGGCGTGCAGCGCGTGGACAGCTTCGACGACAAGGCGGTCGTGCTGGACACCGATCTGGGGCGCATGACCATTCGCGGTGAGAACCTGCACATTCACGAGCTGAACCTGGAGGATGGCCGGCTCCTGCTGGAAGGCCGGATCATCTCGCTGGCGTACGAGGACACCGCGCCGGGCCGCCGTGAGCGCCGCAACATCCTGGAGCGGCTGCTCAAGTAGGCGGGGAAGGCGGGGCCATGTTCTCTCCCAGCCTGCAGTTCTTCATGTTCATGGTCATGGTCGCCCTGGGCCTTACCCTGGCCTTTCTTTTTGACGTCTTCCGGGCCGTGCGGGCGGTGGCGGCGGGGAAGACCCGCCTGGCCGGCCACTGGTTCACGGACCTGCTGGACTTGCTGTTCTGGCTGATTGCCGTGCCCGCCATCCTCCTCACCCTGGGCCTGGGCAGCTGGGGCCAGTTGCGAACCTTCACGGTCCTGGGACTGGGCACCGGTATCCTGCTCTACGCGGCCCTGGGATCGCCCACCCTGTTGCCCGCCATGATATCCGGCCTCACGGCCTTGACGCGAGCAACCCTACGGGCCGCGCGGTTCGCCCGGCGCGCGACCCTCTGGCTGGCCCGCCGCGTGCGCCGCGCCGCCAGCGCCACGGGCCGCGCCACCGGCCGGATCGCCCGCCTGCTGCTGTGGCCGCTGGCCTGGCTGCTCGGTCCCCTGTGGCGTCCCCTGGCGGGTCCCTGGCGGCAATGGCAGGAGCGGGCCCGCCGGTCGGTCAGGGAATTCCTGGTCCGGCTGGCGGGCGCGCGGCCACCGGAGGAACCGCCGGGTTCGAGCGGTGACGGGGACACGGCGCCCGCGGCCGGTGCCGGCGCGGCGCCCGCGCCGGCAAGTGGTGGGAGCGGGCGTGAGGGGCAAGGAGGGGGGCTCCTGGCCTTAATGCGCGCGCTCCTGGGTAGGGGTGGGGCGGGCGGTAGCTAACGGAGGCGGATAGGGGGCAGCAGGAATCAGGCCCCCCGGGGCGAATCCTAGCCCACGTGTCTGTGTGGCGTATAAAATTTGTCCACAGTTTGTGTGTAAATTGTGGATAAGCCACCCCGTCGCAGGAAGGGAATGCCCGCCGGATGCGCATCGAGATACGCGGCGCCGAGCGTCTCAGCTTCCGGGAGCGCCAGGTCGTGGTTCTCAAGGAAACGGGATACAGCACGGAAGCCATCGCGCGCCGGCTGGGCCTGGCGCCGGGGACGGTGGCGACGCTGTATAACCGTGCCCGCAGCAAGGGATATGAGGTGGTTATCGTCATCGACGGTGATCCGCTGCGCGTCTTTGGCGGGGAAGGCGAGGACGAGGATGACGAGCTGACGGCGGGCGCAGGGGAGGCCTGAAGCCTGAAGCCTGAAGCCGCGACGCACAGGAGGCCGTTGAGGGATGAGGGGACGTTCTGCCAGAGCCACGACGATCCGCATGCTGCCTGCCGCCGCGCCGGTATCCAGGCGGCCGGCCACCGGGGCTGCGGGCCGCGCCGCGGGAGCCGCGGAGAACCTGGCCCCGCTGGGGCGCACGCGCCCGGCCCGGCGGCGCGTGCGCGTGCGTTGGGGCCGGCTGGCCGCGTTCGTCCTCGGGGTCTATCTGGCCGCTGGCCTGGTGATGCAGCAGGTGGCTTTCTGGCAGGCCCAGCGGGAACTGCGCGCCCTCGAAGCCGAGGCCGAGCGGGTGGCTGCGGAAAATCGCGCGCTGCGCGAGCGTATCCAGTTCGCCCGGGGCGAGGAGTACATCCACGCCGCGGCACGAGAGCGGCTGGGGCTCGTACGCCCGGGTGAAACGGTCATTCAACTGGTGGATCCGGCCACGCCCGCGGAAACAGAGAAAGAGTGAGGTCGCGCCAGCGGAGTGGTCGGCGGGCCTGGGAACGGCCCGCCATAGCGTGTATGATAGAGCGTGAGCGTGGCGCCCGGTCGTGCACGTGAGCGGGCGAGGTGCCCGCGCACGGGTTCGACCGAAGGCGCGCACGCTCGCTGTGCAGGCGGCTGCACGGCCGCCGGGCCGGGGTGTCGGAATCGGCAGACGAGGCGGACTTAAAATCCGCTGGGCGTAGCCCGTGTGGGTTCGAGGCCCACCCCCGGCACATGAGCCCCGCCGGGCGGTTCCGGCGTGGCAGCCAATGGCTGGTCGCGGCCGGCGCCGGCTGCTAGCATCAGGGCGTGAGGAGGTGGACCGATGGGTGGCGAGCTTGGGACGCTGCTTCTAAAGTTGTTCCTCGCCCTGGTCGGTGGCGGCCTGACGCTGATCGGCCTGGCGGGGGTGATTCAGGGCTCGCTGAGCGCCCTGCGTGTTGCGAATCGCGCGGTGGCGACGGTGATTTTTATCGTTGGGCTGGCCCTGCTGACCATCTTTGGTGAACCGGACCTGGTGACGAAGATCATGAGCGCGGCAGGGGGCCAGTAAACCGCGTTACACCAGTAAACCGCGTTAGAAGGATCGCGCCCCGAAACCCGGCGCCCGCCCCAGCGGGCGCCTTTGTCGTTTGGGGCCGGGCCGGCGGGGTACCGGGAAGGGCGCTGCATCCTGCGGCTGCACGGCTCCTCTGAGCCGTAAGGGTGGAGGGCATTTCGACGGCATCGTCACTTTCCAGGGCCACCGCTATGGAACCGGCGCACCAGCCAAGGCCAGACCACCAGCGCGCCGGTGGCGTTGAACAGCGTATGGGCCCAGGCGACCTGCCGGGCCGGGTCCGCGCTGAGGGCGGCGCAGAGGGCCGCCAGCACCGGCGACAGCGGGGCGGCGGCAATGGTCGTCACCAGGTTCAGGACCAGGTGAAAAGCGGCCACGGACAGGGCCGGCCCGCGGACCAGCAGGGCGGCCAGCAGCACGTCGGAGGTGGTGCCCACGTTCGCTCCGTAGATCACGGGGAGGGACGCGGGCACCGGTAGGACGCCCGTGGCCACCACCCGCTGCAGGAGAGCGATGACGGCACCGCTGGACAGGGCGGTGGCCGAGATGATCACGCCCGCGATAAAGGCCAGGTGGGGGGCCGCATCCAGGCGATTCCACGCCGCCACCGGCCCGCGGGCCGAGGCCAGGGGCTCCAGGGCGCGACCCACCATGTCCAGCCCCGTCAGGGCCGCCCCGAGCCCGAGGGCCGCCAGGCCCGCCGCCCGCAGGGCAGGCCGCCCCAAGCCGGCCAGAACCAGCACCAGACCGGCCGTGGCCACCGTCCAGGCAAGGCCCAGGGACGGCACGGCCGTGAGGTGCGCGGTGATCGTCGTTCCCAGGTTGGACCCTACCACGGCGGCCTGGGCGACGCGCACATCCATCCAGCCGGCGCCCACGGCGCCCACCAGCAGCAGGCCGAAGGTGCTGGACGACTGCATCACGGCGGTCAGGACCAGTCCCAGCAGCAGCGCCTCCAGCGGTCCGGCCCGGCGCAGGCGCGCCAGGGCCATCGCCACGCTGGTCTGCCCGGCCTGCCGCAGCGCCCAGGTCATCAGACCCAGGCCGCCTGCCAGGCCCCCCAGGCCGAGCGCTAGCTGGAACGGCCCGCCGCTTCCTCCCACGGGGCGCCCACCTGCCTCCCGCCCATCTTTATGCGGACCAGCGTGACCTCACACCTGTTGCGCCGGCGCTGGGGTGGGGACACGGACGACGAGACGGGGGCACGAGTCAGGGAACGCCGGCGGGAAGTAAAGAGAGGAGGAAAGAGAGGAAACGAGGACGAGCCACAGGGCGCCGCGACCGGACGGGCCCCGGCCGGCAGGAGGGGAATCGCCGTCGACCGGCACCCGACAGCCGGGACGGGAGGCGCCGGCCTCCCGTCCGAGAAGGAGATGCTCGCTCGGCAAGATGTAGCAACACAGTGGCTAGCGGCGGGCCAGGCGGGCGACCAGCATGGCCGCCGCGGCCCCGATGGCCGAGATCACCCAGGTGGGGACCCGGGGCCGGGCCGGTGCGCGCAGCGTCAACCGCATGGGACCACCCCCGCTGCTAGCATGTCCGGTGCCACCGCGCGCCCTGCTGGTAAAGCGTGCGCGGGCGCGCAGCGCGCGCCCGCGTGCCATCGACGCCCGGCGCAACCACAGCGGGTGACGGCTGTACCCGGCGTGTCCCGAAAAGCGGCGCGGCCCGCTCCTCAACCCGCTCCTCAGGACGCCGGCGGCGCGGGGGATGGAGCCGCACCACCGCTGCCTGTCGCACCGGTGCCCACGGCCTCGGACTCGAGCCCTTCGAGGAACCACGCCGCTTCCATGGCCGCCTTGCAGCCCTCGGCTGCGGCGGTGATGGCCTGCCGGTAGCGGTAGTCGCGCACGTCGCCGGCGACAAACACGCCGGGAACGCTGGTGCGCGGCCCGTCGGCGACGACATAGCCCTTTTCGTCCAGCTCCAACTGCCCGCGGAGGAATTCGGTGTTGGGCTTGTGCCCGATGGCGACGAACACCGCCGCGCACGCCAGCTCCCGCGTCTCGCCGGTCTTGACGTTGCGGATGCGGACGCCTTCGACCTTCTCCTCACCCAGGATCTCCTCAACCACGGAATCCCAGATGAAGGAGATCTTCTCGTTGGCGAAGGCGCGCTGTTGCATGATCTTGCTGGCGCGCAGCCGGTCGCGCCGGTGGATGACGGTCACGGAGTTACAGATGCGGGCCAGATAAAGGGCCTCTTCCATGGCGGTGTCGCCGCCGCCCACCACGACCACGTCCTGGTCGCGGAAGAAGGCCCCGTCGCAGGTAGCGCAGCTGGAAACGCCCCTGCCCATCAGTCGCTTTTCACCGGGCACCCCCAGCCACCGGGCGGAGGCGCCGGTGGCGATGATCACCGCATCCGCCTCGAGGGTCCGCTGGCCGACCTGGACCCGGAAGGGGCGGCGCCGGAAGTCCACTTCCGTCACATCCCCATCGACGAAAGTGGCACCGGCGCGTTCCGCTTGTTTGCGCATGCGGTCCATCAATTCGGGGCCCAGGATGCCATCGGGGAAACCAGGGAAATTCTCGACTTCTGTGGTCAGCATCAACTGCCCGCCGGCCTCCCAACCGGAAACCACGACCGTTTCCAGGTTGGCCCGCGCGGCGTAAATGGCCGCCGTCAGGCCGGCCGGCCCGGAGCCAATGATAACCAGCCGGTGCGCCATGCCTGTGTCACCTGCCTTCACTTCATTGTATTCCTGCGCCCTGTAGGCAGCAATGACGCAGGGAGAGGCGCCGGCGGGCCAGCGCGGCCGCTGCCGGCCCCGGCTGGCCGGTTTTGCCCGGCCGCGCGGCCTTGGGATATCATGGAGAGCGAGTCACGGAAGGAGGGCACCTCCATGCCGGTGACACCCCAGGAACTGCGCCAGGCCATGGGCCGTTTCGCCACGGGCGTGACGCTGATCGCCGCCTACGACGGGGATCGCGTCCACGCCATGACGGCCAACGCCGTTACCTCGGTATCCCTCGAGCCGCCGCTGGTTCTGGTTTGTGTGGGGCGGGACCGCGTCATGCACGGTGTGCTGGAGCGGGCGGACCGCTATGCCATCAACGTTCTTTCCGCCGAACAGGAACCCATCTCCCGCTACTTTGCGCGCCAGACCGACCAGGAGCCGGCGTACCGGTTCATCACCCAGCCTCCCCACGCGCCGCGCCTGGAGGGCGCCATCGCCTATCTGGATTGCCGGATCGTGGAGCGGTTGCCGGGTGGCGATCACACCATTTTCCTGGGCGAGGTCGAGGTCGCCGAGGCGGCGGAGGGAGAGCCGCTGCTATTCTTCGCCGGCCGCTACGGACGCCTGGAGCGGGGCGGCAACCGGTCGCGGTGAAGGAGGAAGGCGTCGTGGAGCCGGGCGCGGGATCATTCCGCGATTGGACCAAGCTCCAGCGGGCGCGCGACTTGCTGGAGCGCCTCCCCGAGCCGGCGCGCCGGGGCTGGACCTTCCAGCGCCTGGTGCGCCTGCTGGAAACCCTGGGCCTGACGCGCCCGCGGCAGTACCTGGAGGCGGGCTGGTGGATCCCCCAGGAGGTGCGCCGTGACCGTGCCCGGTCCGACGCGCTGTACGAGGAGATCCAGCGCGCCATGGCCGATGGCCGCCTGCCCCCGCGCGATGCCGAGTATACGTGGGACGACGTGGAGCGCCTGGTGTCGCTCTGCGGCTTTACGCCCGACCAGCTCTTCGCGCAACTGGCCTATGTCTACGCCCTGACCATGGGTGAGCAGATCTTCCTGGAGGCCGCCCGGCGGGTGGCCGGTGCCGCCGGCGAGAGCGGCTCCTGAGGCCTTCCTTCTTGTGTGCACCGTTGGCGGTGTCACCCCGCGCGGCCCCGCCCGTCCGCGCTCTTACCGCCCGGCGGCCTCGTTCTCGTACCGATGGATGCCCGCCTGCAACACCTTCAACGGCAGAAGCGCGCACTTGAGGCGCACCGGGCTGAGGGAGATCCCCAGCAGCTCCAGGACGGTCTTCTGATCCATGGCCTTGATCTCGTCCAGCGTCTTCCCCTGGACGGCTTCGGTAAGCATGGACGCGGTGGCCTGGCTGATGGCACATCCCCGTCCCGAAAAGGCCGCCCTGGCCACCCGGCCGTGCTCGTCGAGGCAGACTTCGAAGCGGACCTGGTCGCCGCAGAGGGGGTTCTGGTCTTCATGGCTGATGTCGGCCCCCTCCAGCGAGCCATAGTTCCGCGGGTAACGGTAGTGGTCGAGGATCTGCTCGCGGTAGAGATCGCTGCTCATGGTTCCACCTTCTCCAGGTTCTCAAGGCCGGGCGAAGACTTCCCGCGCCGCGTGCAGGGCCCGCACCAGGCGGTCGACATCGCCGGCGTCGTTGTAAATGTAAAAGCTGGCGCGGGCGGTGGCGGGGACGCCCAGGTGGGCGTGCAGCGGCTGGGCGCAGTGGTGGCCGGCGCGAATGGCCACCCCCTCGCCGTCCGCCACCTGCGCCACGTCATGGGCATGCACGCCCTCCAGGGTGAAGCTGAACACACCGCCCCGGTGTTCGGGCCCGGGGCCGTAGATGGTCAGGCCGGGCACCTCCCGCAGCCGCTCCCACGCGTAGCGGACCAGTTCCCGCTCGTGGGCGGCGACGGCCTCCATGCCGATGCCGCGCAGGTAGTCGGCGGCCGCGCCGAAGGCGATCACGCCGGCGATATCCGGCGTCCCGGCCTCAAAGCGCGCCGGCGGGTCGGCCCAGGTCGCGTCCTCGATGTCTACCCGCCGGATCATCCCGCCGCCCCCCAGCAGGGGCTCCATCTCCTCCAAACGCTCCCGCCGGGCGTAGAGCGCCCCCACGCCCGTGGGGCCCAGCATCTTGTGGGCGGAGAAGGCGAGGAAGTCCACCCCCAACGCCCGCACGTCCACCGGCAGGTGGGGTACGCTCTGGGCACCATCGGCGACGACCACCGCCCCCGCCGCCCGGGCGCGCCGTGCGATCTCCGCCAGCGGCGTAACGGTCCCCAGGACGTTGGACATATGGGTCACGGCGATCAGCCGCGTGCGCTCGGTCAGCAGGCCGTCCAGCGCCTCCAGGTCCAGGCGGCCGTCTTCCGTCAGCGGCACCGCCCGCAGCCGCAAGCCGCGCTCCTTGGCCACCCGCTGCCAGGGCACCAGATTGCTGTGGTGCTCCATCAGCGTGACCAGGATCTCGTCCCCCGGCCGCAGGTGCTTCCGGGCCCAGCCGTAGGCCACCAGGTTCAGGGCCTCCGTCGTGCCCCGGGTGAACACCACTTCGTCCGGCGATGCGCCGATCAGGGCGGCCACCTTGGCCCGCGCGGCCTCGTAGGCTGCCGTGGCCTCCTCGGCCAGGGTATGAATGCCGCGGTGGACGTTGGCGTTGTAACGCTCGTAGTAGTCGACCAGGGCCCTGATCACGGCCACCGGTTTTTGCGAGGTGGCCGCGTTGTCCAGATAGACCAGCGGCTTGCCGTGCACCATGCGCCGCAGGATCGGGAAGTCCTGCTTGAGGCGGGCGACGTCCAGGCCACCAGCGGTCCCCGCCGGGCCGTTCTTCGCTACCAACGTGATCACCTGCTCCGAGCTAGTCAAGGGTTCCCCGTGTCGTCGGGCGTGTCTGATGTCATCATCCCACCGCAAGGGCCGGGCACACAAGGCCTTCCTCTGGCTGCAGGAGCAACACCTCGAGAATTCCGTCCTCTCACGATTCCCTCATAAACAAGCAGCGCGGGCGGTCTCCCGCCCGCGCGCTCAGGTTCAGACCACCTTGTCCAGGACCAGCTCCGAGATCCGCTCCCGGGCGTCCTCGTTGGGGATGCGGCCCAGCAGCGGCTCGAAGAAGCCGCTGACCAGCAGCCGCTTCGCCTCGGTCTCGTTCAGGCCCCGGCTGCGCAGGTAGAACATCTGCTCCTGGTCGATCTGCCCCACCGTGGCGCCGTGGCTGGCCTTGACGTCATCCGCCTCGATCTCCAGGCTCGGGATGTCGTCCAGCACCTTGGCGTCAGGGGACAGGAGCAGGGTGTTGCTGTTCAGGTAGTCCTCGCTCTTGTGGGCGCCGCGCTCGATGCGAATCAGGCCCTGGTACACCAGCCGCGACGCACCGGTCAGGATGCCGCGCGCGGTCATGTCGCCCAGCGTGCTGGGCGCCGCGTGGATGTTGTTGGTGGTCAGGTCAAAATGCTGCCGGCCGGCCGCCGCGTAAGCCAGGATGTTCTGCGTGCCGGCGCCCGGTTCCACCAGCTGGGTGGTGAAGACGTTGCGGGTCTGGTCCCCGCCGAAAAAGCCCGTAGTGGCCACCAAGTAGCCGTCCCGGCGCACCCGGGCGAACTTCTGGGAGTATTCCCGGACCGGCGCCCGCCAGTTCTGGAAGCTCACGTAGTTCAGCCGCGCCGCCGGCTCCACGTGGATCTCGGTATTGCCGGTGTACAGGGCGGCCTGACCCACCTCGCGGGCGTCGCTTTCATCGAAGATCGTCGCCTCGGCCTGTTCGTCCAGCACGATCAGCCCGTGGCCGGAAACCGAGGCGCCGGAGGCGCCGCCCGTGATCAGCGTGACCAGGTAGATGGGCTTCTCCACCACCAGGCCGCGGGGGACGTAGACGAAGAACCCCCCTGTCCAGAAGGCCGCGTGCAGGGCGGTGAAACGGTCGTGATCCGGACGGAGGCCGCTCTTCAGGAAGAACCGTTCCACCAGGTCGGGGTACCGGGTGGCCGCCGTGTGCAGGTCGGTGACGATCAGCCCGCGCTCCGCCAGGGTGGGGTCCAGGTGCCGGATCTCCACCCCGGAGTCGACCTGGACCGCCACCGCCGCGGCCTCCGCCGCCGGCGGCAGCGCGCCCTCAGCCCACGCGGGGACGGTGGAGGGTGGGGCCACGGGGCGGATACGGTCGAACTGCAAGTCGCTCACGTCCGTGTGGCGCCAGGACGGCAGCGGCAGGTCGCGGAACGCCCGCCAGGCCTCGCGGCGGCGTTCCACCAGCCATTCGGGTTCATCATAGGCGCGGGCGATCCGGTCGATGAGGTCCTCGGAAAAGCCGGTGGCCTGCGCCAGGGCATCGATCTTGTCCAGCGACTTTGCCATGCCTCACCCCTCCTGCCATCAGCCGACCTGCGCCTTGATCCAGTCGTACCCCTTGGCCTCGACCTCTTCCGCCAGTTCCCGGCCGCCCGAGCGGACGATGCGCCCGTCGACCATGATGTGGACGAAGTCAGGCTCGATGTACTTCAGGATCCGCTGGTAATGGGTGATGATGATGGCGCCCAGCTCCGGACCGCGCATGCTGTTGAACACGCGAGCCACGTCCTTGAGGGCGTCGATGTCCAGGCCGGAGTCGGTCTCGTCCATCACGGCGAACCTGGGCTTGAGGACGGCCATCTGGAGCATCTCGCCCTTCTTCTTCTCACCGCCGGAGAAGCCCTCGTTCAGGTAACGGCGGGTAAAGGAGAGGTCCCAGCGGAGCTGTTCCAGGGCCGCCTCGATCTCCTTCTGCAGCGCGGCCAGTGCCGCCAGGTTCTTCCCGCTACCGGCCGGTGTCGCGTTCCCGTCACCGCGCAGGGAGTTCACCGCGGTCCGGAGGAAGTTGGCGACGCTGACGCCCGGCACCTCCTGCGGGTACTGGAAGGCGAGGAACAGGCCCTTGCGGGCGCGCTCGTCGGGGGGCAGGTCCAGGATGTTCTCGCCGTCGAGCAGCACCTCGCCTCCGGTGACCTCGTACCGCGGGTGGCCCATGAGGGTGTAGGCCAGGGTGCTCTTGCCCGAGCCGTTGGGTCCCATGATGGCGTGAACCTCACCCTGGCGGACGGTCAGGTTCACGCCCTTGAGGATCTCCTTGTCTTCCACGTTGCAGCGCAAGTCGCGGATCTCCAGCGTGGATGCCATCGGCGGACCTCCTCCGTGAGCTGACGTAGTTCGCCGCCGCCCGCGAGAGATGCGGGTCGGCGGCGACCGGCAGCCTGACCGGCGGCCTATTTGAGAGTCGGTTCTCAATTTATAATACTTTTAAATGCCGGTACTGGCAAAGGCCTGTCTGGGAGGAACCACCGCTGCCGTCAAGCCGCCGCGGGACGCGGGAAGGATGGCGGCCGGCGCGCGGGAACCGTTAAGGACGTAGAACGAAGAAACGGCTGTCCGGTCCCGCCCGCGGCCCGCCAGCCCAGGGGGACGCCGGGGACCGGGCAGCCCCCCGAAAGGATGACCGCCGTGAGCGACACAGTGCGCTTGCTGGAAGAACTCACCCAGGCACCCGGGGTGCCCGGTTATGAGGACCCGGTCAGGGACATCATGCGGCGCCACCTGGAGCCGGTAGCCGAGGTAAGCACCGATCACCTGGGTAGTCTCATTGCCCGCCGGCCGGGACGGGCGGACCGCCCGCGCATTCTCCTCGCCAGTCACCTGGACGAGGTCGGCTTCATGGTCAGCCGCATCACCGACGAGGGGTTCCTCAAGTTCCAGCCCCTGGGTGGCTGGTGGAGCCAGGTCCTGCTGGCCCAGCGCGTCGTGGTCCACACGCGGCGGGGGCCGTTGCCGGGAATCATCGGGTCCAAGCCGCCGCACCTGCTCCCGGCGGACCAGCGCGACAAGGTCGTGAAGATCAAAGACATGTTTATCGACATCGGCGCGTCCAGCCGCCAGGAGGCCGAGGAATGGGGCGTGCGTCCGGGGGATCCCGTGATCCCCGACGGTCCCTTCACCCGCTTGCGCAACGAGCGGCTGGTCCTGGCCAAGGCGCTGGACAACCGGGCCGGCTGCGCCGTCGTGATCCGCGTGCTGCAGGAATTGGCCGCCGGCGACCATCCCAACACCGTCTACGGTGTGGCCACGGTCCACGAGGAGATCGCGCGCACCGGCGGTGGAGCCCGTACCAGCGCCTTCGCCGTCGATCCTGATATCGCCTTTGCCGTGGACGTCGGCATCGCCGGCGACGTGCCCGGCGTCGAGGCCGACGAGGCCCAGAGCAAGCTGGGCAAGGGGCCCACGATCCTCCTCTATGACAGTACCATGTTGCCCCACCGGCGGTTGCGGGACCTGGTGGCCGACACGGCCGAGGCGGAGGGCATCCCCTACCAGTTCGACCTCATGCCCGGTGGCGGCACCGATGCCGGCGACATCCATGTCCACGGGCGCGGCGTGCCGTCCCTGGTGGTGGGGCCGCCCACCCGTTACGTACACAGTCACGGATCCGTCCTGCACCTGGATGACCTGGAACACACGGTGCGCCTGCTGGTGGCGGTAGTCCGCCGGCTGGATGCCGCCACCGTGGAACGCCTGCGGGCGGGCTAGGTGCGGGCGAGCCGGTCCGCGCTCCGCGCGGCCGGCCCGCCCTGGGCACCCGGCAACGGAAACCGGAGAACGAAAAGCGGAGAATGGATCCGCGGGAAAGGCAGGCGGCGGGCGAAGTTGACTTCGTCCCGCCGCTGTTTTTACTTTGAGGTGGGAAGATCGCCGGAGATCGTCCCATTTCTAGCAGGCTTCGCGCCTGCCAGTGGTCTTTTTCTTTTGCGCCCTCGCCCGGGGCGCGCAGGCGGGTGGAGGAGGGATCCAATGTACCGCGGGTATCGGGGGAGTCACGGCCACTGGGCATGGCTCCTGCACCGGATCAGCGGCGTCGGCATCATGTTGTTCCTCATGATGCACATCGTGGACACGTTCCTGGCCGGTTTTGGCCCGGAACTCTATGACCACGTTATGGCGATCTACAAGGCGCCGCTGTTCATGGTGCTGGAGGTCCTGCTGGTGGCCGGCGTGGTCTACCACGCGGTCAACGGCCTGCGGGTCATCATCATCGACTTCTGGCCCAATGCCTTGCGCTGGCACAAGCAGCTCATCCTGGCGGAGGCGCTCCTCTTCCTGGTGCTGTTCGTGCCGGCGGCCGTTGTCATGCTGGGCCGGTTGTTCGGCTGAGCATAGGGGGTGGCGCCGTGTCGGCCTACGGAGGGGACGGCTCGCGCCCGGCGAGCGGGTTCGAGCTGTGGACCTGGTTCTTCATGCGTATCTCCGGCCTGCTGCTCATCTTCCTCGTCCTCGGTCACCTCTACATCATGCACATCCTCAACAGCGTCGAGGTCATCAACTACGATTTCGTCGCCCGGCGCTGGGCCAACATCGGCTGGCGCACCTATGACTGGGTGTTGCTGGCGCTGGCACTGTTCCACGGTGCCAACGGCATCCGCGTGATCATCGACGACTACGCGCACCGGCCGGCCTGGCGCATGGTATGGCTCACCCTGCTTTACGTGGTCACCGCGGTGCTCATGCTGCTGGGTACCATCGTGCTTGTGACGTTCAAGGCGTGACCCGCGGCCTGACGGAGGCGAGCGACGACTCCGGCCCTTTCGGGGCCGGGCCCGGCGGCCGGCAGAGGAAGGAGGCCGCCGGCGCGGCCGACCCCGGTCGGGCCCTTCCCTGAGACGGGGGGTGTCTGCGATCCGGATTCATCGTCACCAGTTCGACGCTATCATCGTCGGGGCCGGCGGGGCGGGGCTGCGCGCGGCCGTGGAGCTGGCCCGGCACCCCGACCTGAAGGTGGCCGTGATCAGCAAGCTTTATCCCACCCGTTCCCACACCGGTGCCGCGCAGGGCGGCATCGGGGCGGCCCTGGGCAACATTGAAGAAGATCACTGGGAATGGCACATGTTCGACACGGTGAAGGGCAGCGACTACCTCGGTGACCAGGACGCCATCGAGGTCATGTGCAAGGAAGCCCCGGAGGCCGTGTACGAGCTGGAGCACATGGGGCTGCCCTTCAGCCGGACGCCCGACGGCCGCATCAACCAGCGCCGGTTCGGTGGCCACACCAAGAACTACGGCGAGGCGCCGGTACACCGGTCCTGCTTTGCCGCCGACCGCACCGGGCACATGATCCTGCAGACCCTGTACCAGCAGTCCATCAAGCACGGGGTCCGGTTCTTCGACGAGTTCCACGTGGTGGACCTGATCATGGACGGCCAGCGGGCGGCCGGCGTGGTTGCCATCGAGCTGGCCACCGGCGACCTGCACGTGTTCCACGCCAAGGCCACCCTCTTCGCCACGGGCGGCGCGGGCCGGATGTACAAGGTGACCAGCAATGCCCTGGCGCTGACGGGTGATGGCCTGGCCATCGCTTTCCGTCGCGGCATCCCGCTGGAGGACATGGAGTTCTTCCAGTTCCACCCCACCGGTATCTACAAGCTGGGCATCCTGATCACCGAGGGGGCCCGGGGTGAGGGCGGCATCCTCCGTAACCGGCATGGCGAGCGCTTCATGGAGCGTTACGCGCCCACCATCAAGGACCTGGCCCCGCGGGACATGGTTTCGCGCTCCATCTACCTGGAGATCCGGGAAGGGCGTGGGATCGATGGCAAGGACTACGTCCACCTCGATCTCACGCACCTGGGCCGGGAAGTGATCGAGACCCGCCTGCCGGACATCACCGACTTCGTCCGGACGTACCTGGGTATCGATCCCGTCAAGGAACCCATCCCCGTCCAGCCCACGGCTCACTACATCATGGGCGGCATTCCCACCGACGTGGACGGGCGGGTGGTGCGCGACGCGAAGAATACGCCGGTGGAGGGATTTTACGCCGCCGGCGAGTGTGCCTGCGTGTCCGTCCACGGCGCTAACCGCCTGGGCACCAATTCGCTGCTGGACTTGGTGGTCTTTGGCCGGCGAGCGGGCCGGCACATGGCCCGGTACGCGCGGGAGAGCGACTGGCCGGCCCTGCCGGACGACGCCACCGACTGGGCGCGGGAGCAGATCGAGCGGTTCCGCACCCGGGAGAAGGGCGAGCGCATCGGCGCGCTCCGGGCGCAGCTCCAGGAGGAGATGATGGACAAGGCCGGCGTCTTCCGCACGGAAGAGGGCCTGTCCGAGATGCGCCGGATCCTCAAGGATCTGGAAGAGCGCTACCAGGAGGCTGCCATCGACGACCGGGGCGAGATGTACAACACCGACCTGCTGGAGGCGCTGGAACTGGGCAACCTGCTGGAATGCGCCAAGGCGACGGTCGAGGCGGCGCTCAACCGCAAGGAGAGCCGCGGCGGTCACGCCCGCGAGGACTATCCCAAGCGCGACGACGAGAACTGGCTGAAGCACACGTTGCTCTACCGGCAACCCGACGGTTCCATCCGCATCGATTACAAGCCGGTGGTGATCACGCGCTTCCAGCCCCAGGAGCGCAAGTACTGAGGCCGTCCCCGGGACGGAGCCGCCTGAAGGAGTGGTCGCGGTGGAGGTCACCCTACGGATCAAGCGCTACAACCCTGAACGGGACCGGGAGGCCCGCTGGGAGGAATACCGGCTGGAGGCCGAGCCCACCGACCGCGTGCTGGACCTGCTGAACAAGGTAAAGTGGGAGGTCGACGGCACGCTGGCTTACCGGCGCTCCTGCGCCCACGGGGTTTGCGGATCCGACGCCATGGTGATCAACGGGAAGGCGCGGCTGGCATGTAAGACGCTGGTCAAGGACCTGCGCCAGCCCATCACCGTGGAGCCTATGTACGGATTCCGCGTGAAGAAGGACCTGATCGTGGACTTTGAGGGCTTCTTCGCCTCCTACCGGTCCATCAAGCCGTATCTGATCAACGACGACCCCGAGCCGGAGCGGGAGCGGCTGCAGTCGCCTGAGGATCGCGAGCGGTTCGACGACACGACCAAGTGCATCCTCTGCGGCTGCTGCACCACGTCGTGCCCGTCCTTCTGGGCCAACCCGGACTACGTCGGGCCGGCGACCATCGTCAACGCCCACCGGTTCATCTTCGACAGCCGGGACAAGGGCGCGCAGGAGCGCCTGCGCATCCTCAACGCGCGCGAGGGCGTGTGGCGGTGCCGGACCATCTTCAACTGCACCGAGGCATGCCCGCGCGGCATCGAAGTCACCCGGGCCATCCAGGAGGTCAAGCGGGCCATCCTGCTCGGTCAGCGGTGAGAAGGAGGTCGGCCGGGAGACGGGCCGGCTGCCCGCTCATGGGGCTCCGCCAGGCTGGCGGGTCCATGGCGCCAGCCTCCCCGGGGCCCGGCGGCCTGTGAGCAGCGGAACTGTGCAGGATGAGGGCGGGGAAGGCAGGCGGGCCTTCCCCGCCCTCGCGTTGCCCCGCGTCCAAACCGGTCCCCGCCCGCGGCGCGTGGTCATGCACCCGGCGCGTCCAGCCGCCGGGGACGTCTGAGACCATCCGGACGGGCGCGACCGTTCACCGCGGCTCTCCGATCACGACCTGGAGAGGCTGCCAGCGGCCGTCCTTCCGGATGAACCGGATCCAGGCCGGGCGCCGGGTCGTTCCGGGGCCGTACACGTCGTAGCGGGCGACGAGATGGCCCTCCCGGGTCAGGAGGAGCTGTCCCAGGGCCACGCGCTCCGCACGGAAGCCCTGCCGGGGTGCGCGCTCGCGCAGGATCGCGGCGCCGGCCCGGGCCAGCTCGGGCGCGAACTGGCCCAGGAAACGCCGCGCTTCCTCCGCGGTGTTGACCGCGATGGGCGGGCCGCCTTCCTCGTAGACAGCGGGCGCCGTGTCCCCTTCCACGGCCAGGGCCAGGCCGGGCTCCAGGGGCGCCACCGCGGGCGCGCCCGGTTGGAACCCCAGGCCCGCCAGCGACAGCGCCCAGGGCAACCCGGCGACGACGGCCGCCAGCAGCAGGGCCGCGCCGAGGGCCAGGGGGAAAGGGGCCGGCCGCGCGGGAGCGGGGCGGCCGGGGCCCGCTTGCCGCCGGGCACGGGCTGGCGCAACTTCCCGGGCGGGGGAACCGCTGGTGGCCGGAGAGAGGGCCTCCCCGGGGGACCCCCGCGCCGCCGGGGATTCATTTCGAGAGCGGGAGTCGTCTGGCATGGTGCTCACCCGTTCACCCGTATGCGCCGGAGCTGTGGTCCATGCAGCGGGGGCGCCGGCCCGCGGATCACCGTTGCTCGCGCTTGCTCGCCAGCTACCGGCACGGAGAGCCGCCGCCTTCCGGGGCGGTGGTGCCGCCGCGCGGGCCGGGGCGCCCCTCCACGAGTAGCCATCGACCGCGGCGGGTCCGGGGGACCACCCCAGGGAACCGGCCGCGGCGCGCCGAATACCCGTCCTGAAAACGCTGGCCACGTGCCGAAGACTACGGCCAAGGCGTGAGGCTGTGGGCGCGTCGGCCGAGGGGTGAGGAGCATGAAGATTTACACGCGCACGGGCGATGCCGGGCAGACGAGCCTCTTCGGCGGGCGGCGCGTCGGGAAGGACAACCCGCGGGTCCAGGCCTACGGGGCCGTCGACGAGTTGAACGCGGTCCTGGGCCTGGCCATCGCGCACCTGGGTCAGGAGGAACCGGCCGCCCTGCTGCGCCGGCTGCAAGACGACTTGTTTCAGATCGGCGCGGACCTGGCCACGCCCGATGATCCGAACCGGCCCGCGGGATCGCAGCCGGCACGGGTGGGCGATGACCGGGTGGAGGAGCTGGAGCGCGCCATCGATCGATACGACGCGGACCTGCCGCCGCTACGCCAGTTCATCCTGCCTGGTGGAACGGTGGCGGGCGCGACCCTGCATCTGGCGCGCACGGTGGCGCGTCGCGCCGAGCGGTGCGCCGTGGCCCTGGCGGCGCGCGAGCCGGTAAACCCCGCGGTTCTGCGGTACCTCAACCGGCTGTCGGACCTGCTCTTCGTCCTCGCCCGCTGGGTGAACCACCGGGCGGGCGTCGCCGACATCCCGTGGGGCAGCCCGCCGTGGCGGGGGCCGGCGCGGGAGCCCGGCTCGGGTGCCGCTGCGGAGGGGGACGGGACGGGGCGCGGAAGCGCGCGCTAGGCGGTGCCGCTCCCGCGTGCCGGCCGGAGGGCCCGGCCGAACCTCCGCCGTGCGTCGCGTCGAGACGCGCGACGGGCGGACAGGAGTGTGCAAGGTGAGCGCGTGCGAGGTGAGGGGTCTTGAGACACCGGGAGCCGCGCTTTTGCCCGTTCTGCGGCGTGCCCCTCGAGTGGCGACCGGTGACGCCCGCTGGCGAGAGGCGGCCGGCGTGCCCGCAGTGTAATTACGTGTACTGGTGGCAGCCCAAGGTGGCCGCGGGCACCATTCCCGTGCTCGACGGGAAGGTCGTGCTGGTGCGGCGCGGGATCGAGCCCAGCTACGGGTTGTGGGTCTTCCCGGGTGGTTATGTCGGCCAGGGCGAGACGCTCGTCGCCGCAGCCATACGCGAAACGCGCGAGGAAGCGCGCGTTGACGTAACCATCGAGCGGCTGATCGACGTCTATTCGTACCCGGACTCCGACGTGGTGGTGGCGGTGTACGAGGCGCGGGTCGTGGGAGGGCGGCCGGAAGCGGGGGACGAGTGCCTGGAACTGGCGTTGTTTACGCCGGACCGCATCCCCTGGGATGAGCTGGCCTTTCCCTCGACGCGGGACGCGCTGCGCGACTGGCTGCGGCTCCGCCAGGTGTAAAC
>DATCKH010000071.1:0-3174 GCA_036562425.1 Thermaerobacter sp.
CTACGTCCAGGGGGTGTGGGTGGGCGACGGCCACCGCCGCCGGTTCGTAGCGACCGCCGACAGCTGGTGGGAGGGATACCGGCGGTGGCGAGCGGATCACGGCTTGCCGCCTTTGGTGCCGAGGGACCGGAGGCAAACTGATGAGGACCCGGTCCTCTCCATGACCCAGGCGCGAGCGGAATTGGGATGTGGACGTGAGGTCGTCAAGAAACTCGTGCGCGACGGGTACGTGAAGGTGACGCAGGATCCCCGGACCCGTGCCATGGTGGCGCCGCGCAGCGAGTGGATTCGTGGGTACCGGGCGTACCTGGCCGACGGGCGGCACAAGTCGGGCAAGGGGAAGGTTCGCAGCGAATCGCCGAGTGAGGTTCAGTTGCTGACACAGGCACAGGTCATGACGGTAGGCGTTCTGACGGGCATGATCGTGGGCTATGGGCGACATCCGGCGTGCTACGTGTGCGGGCGTCCGTTGCGGGAGGGCGACCGCTGGCGGTGGTTCGTGCCGGCGTCCTTCCAGCCCAAGCCCTGGGAGGGGCCGGAGCCGGCGTTCGGGTGTGCGGGGGGGCACGAGGGAAGGGTCATCGAGGTGGCGGGCATGTGGTTTCGGATCGAGCCGCCGGGGAAGGATCCGGTGTGTTTGGGACGGCGGCCTGTTGATTTGGCGCAAGTGGCTGTAGCCGATTGATCCAAACGATTCACGTCAGGGGCGGGATAGTATCCCGCCCCTTGATCTTCGTCGGGAGGGGATTCTTATGGCGAACACGATGTCGGCGCGGGGGCGGCTGCTGTCGGAGATCTACCGCCGGGGGATTCGGTTGGAGGTTGCCGGGGGAGCGATCAGGATGGTCCCCCCGGAGAAAAGCACGCCAGAACTCCAAGCCATGGTCGAAGCTGACCAGGCGTGGCTCATCCGCCAGCTAACTACTCCCTACGACCATGAATGGGTGCTGGACGCGACAGCGCAAATTCTCTCGCGGACGGCGGCGAAGTTGGGGGATCGACCGCTGCCTCCGGAAGCGGCCCGGGCACTGGACGATGTGGACCGGGCGGCGGTGGAAGGGTCGCGGCTTGGCGTGCTGGTTGCGTTGGCTGGATTTGAGGCGGCCGTAGAAGATGCAGCAGGATCCTGAGCGGCGCGCCTGTGGGTATGGAAGGCGCTTTTCATTGTTGGCAAACTGATAGTCACAATGTATGATTGTGCACAGAGGTGGTTCCGTAATGCCTGTGGCCGCAACCCAGGAAGAGAGCCACGATCGCGAGGTTGAGGTGATCGCTGTCCTCGAACGGTGCATCTTCGAATCGGCCACCGACCGCCCGTTTTCGGTGTGGCTGGTGCGGGGGGCGAAGGACGAGGGAGCGTTTCGCGCCGTTGCGGAGCTGGATGCCGAGAGGTGGGGGGAACCCGGCGACACGGTGCGGCTGGTGGGGCGGTGGGTGGACGACCCCCGGTACGGGCGGCAGTTGCATGTGGCGTCGGTGATGCCCCATGTGCCCAAGGACGCCCTGGGCATCGTGCGGTGGCTGGCGGAACAGCCCGGGATCGGATTGGCGACGGCGCGGAAGGTCGTTGCCGGTTTGGGTTTCGACGACGACCTGATGGATCGCATTGCCGAGGATCCATCGCTATTGGACCCGTTGCCCCTGACCGCCAGCCAGAAGAGGGCCGTGAAGGAGGCGGCCGCGCGGTTCAAGGACGACTGGAAGCGGGCGTCGGTTCTGGAATGGTGTTTTCGGCATGGCCTGGGGCCGGCGCAGGCGGAAGCGGTGTTTCAGGCTTTTGGGGAAAAGGCGGTCGAGGTGTTGTCCTCCAACCCTTGGGAGCTGGCCCGGTTGCACGGGTTCGGGTTTCTGACGGCTGATGCCCTGGCCCGTCGCCTGCAAGTCGATGCCGCTAGCCCTGCGCGCTTGGAGGCGGCGCTGGTTCATGCGCTGGAAGAGGCGGCGGGGGAGGGCCATGTGTTTCTGCCCGTCGGCGAGTGGCTGGAGCGAACCTTTGACCTGTTGCGCCAGGCGGCGGAGAAGACCGGTTATGGGCAAGGCCAGGGCGCGGCCATCAAAGGGATGCTGCCCAAGGCGGCGGAGGAGTTGGGGAGCCGGGTGCGGCGTGTCCTAGGCCATGACGAAGAGCGGGTGTACCTCTCCTGGCTCTGGTCGGCGGAGGATACGGTGCGCCGCTGGCTCCAAGCCCGTCGCCAGCAGGAAGGATTGGTTCCGCCGGGCCGCGCCATGGCCCTGGCGCTGGAGCCCGACGTTCGCGGGGTGCTGGACGAAGTGCAGGTGCAAGCGGTCGTCAAGGCCCTGGCGGCGGGGGCGTCGGTTTTGACGGGCGGGCCGGGTACCGGCAAGTCGGTATCCACGCGTGCCGGCGGCGATCCAGCGCGCGGTGGGCCCTGAAGCCGAAGTCCTGCTGGCGGCGCCGACGGGCCGGGCGGCGAAGCGGCTGGCCGAGGTGACGGGATGCGAGGCCAAGACCATTCACCGCCTGCTGGATTACCACCCGGAGGTGGGCTTCCGGCGGGACGAGGAACGCCCGCTGGAGGGGCACTTTCTGATCGTGGACGAAATGTCCATGGCCGACCTGCCCCTGTTCGCTGCGCTGGTCAAAGCGATCCCGGATGATATGCCTGTCTTACTCGTTGGAGACGCCGACCAGTTGCCACCCGTTGGCCCTGGTGCCCCGTTCCATGAAATCGTCCGCAAGCGGCTGTTGCCGATCACCCGCCTGGAGCGGATCTACCGACAGGATGCCGGCGGCCCTATCGCCCTCGCGGCGAGGTCTATCAATCAGGGGCATCTGCCGTCGTTGCGGGACGACGAACGTGGTCGATACCGGGTGCGGGTCTTCCCCCGGGCGCCGTTCCGGCTGCCGAAGGCCGAAAGGGAACAGATGGGCCGCGAGATTCGAGAGCAGATGGCCGACGCTGTGGTGGAAGCGGTGCGACAGCTGATCCTGGAAGGGTGGCGGCCGGACGACATCCAGGTGCTGACGCCGACGAAGCGCGGCCCGCTGGGCACGGTGGAGCTGAACCGGCGCCTGCGGCCGATCCTCAATCACAGCGTCCGGGATCCGCAAAACGACGTGTTCCGGACGCTGGGCGGCCGGGAGATCTGGCTGGGCGACCGGGTGATCCAGACGGTCAACGATTACGAGCTGGGTGTGTTTAACGGCGAGAT
>DATCKH010000221.1:0-1527 GCA_036562425.1 Thermaerobacter sp.
AACGAGATCATCGACGCCATGCCCGGCCTGCTGAACGCCGCGGCGGCCTCCGGCGAGGACTTCGCCATGGTCACCGAGATCATGGTGGCCGCCATGTCCGGCTTCGGCCTGCAGGCGAAGGACATGGCGCACATCGCCGACGTGCTGGCCGCGGCGGCCAACGCCTCGGCCATCGACATCCGAGACCTGGGCTACACGTTCAAATACATCGCCCCGGTGGCCCGGGCCGCCGGCCAGAGCCTTGAAGAGATGGCGGCCGCGACCGCGATCCTGGGCAACGCCGGCATCAAGGCGGACCAGGCCGGTACGACGCTCCGCATGGCCCTGATCCGCCTGGCCAAGCCCCCCAAGGAAGCGAAGAAGTGGCTGGACAAGCTGGGCATCTCCGTTACCGACTCCAGCGGCCGCATGCGCCCGCTGAGCGACATCATCGCCCAGCTCAGTGCGCGGTTTAAGAACCTCACCCAGGACCAGCAGCTGGCAGCAGCCGCGGCCATCTTCGGGGCCGAGGCCATGTCCGGCATGATGGCCCTGATCAAGGCCGGGCCGGAACCGCTGCGGCAGCTCACCAATGAGTTCCGCAACGCCGACGGTACGGCCCAGCAGATGGCCGAAACGATGATGGACAACCTGCCGGGGGCCATCGAACAGCTGAAGGGCGCCCTGGAGAGCGCGGCCATTGGCATCGGTAGCAACCTGGTGCCCACCATCCGGCTGCTAGTCGACATGCTCACCGCGCTCGTGGACCGGTTCAACGCCCTGCCCGAGCCGATGCAGCGGTTCATCGCCATCGGCGCCACGGTGGCGGCCGGCCTGCTACTCCTGGCCGGGCCGTTGCTGATGCTGCTGGCCGCCCTGCCGTCCATCCACGCCGGGTGGCTGTCGGTCACCGCGGTGATGTCCAAGCTGCTGCCGCTGCTGACCCCCGTGGGCGGCATCCTGCTGGGCATTGTCGCCGCGGCAGCCCTGTTGTACGCGGCGTGGCGGACGAACTTTGGCGGCATCCGCGACATCACGCTCCAGCTCTGGTCGCAGATCGTCGCCAAGTTCCGCGAGGCCTGGGCGGTGATCGCGCCCACGGTCGCCAGCCTCGTGAGTTACATCATCGAGCGGTGGCGGTCGATCCAGCCGGTGCTCCAGCCCGTGATGCAGTGGCTGGAGACCATCTTTCGGTTCGTGTTCCAGACCATCGCGGGCACGGTCAAGTACTACCTCTCGGCCGTCGTCAACATCATCACGGGCATCGTGAAGGTCATCACCGGCATCATCAAGTTCTTCGCGGCCATCTTGACGGGCGACTGGCGGGGCGCTTGGGAGGCGGTCAAGCAGATCGTCAGCGGCGCCCTGCAGGCCTTGTGGGGCTTCTTCCAGATCTGGATTGTCGGCCGGATCACGGGCCTGCTGGGCAAGTACCTCGGGCAGTGGATCGGGCGGTTCCAGGGCTTCGCGTCCAACACGCTGGGCACCATCCGGAACTGGGCATCGAACATCGTGGGCCGGATCGCCAGCTGGGGCTCCAGCGTCACC
>DATCKH010000120.1:0-4885 GCA_036562425.1 Thermaerobacter sp.
ATCCACGGTTCCGCTCCCTCCGACTCACGCGCGGCGAAGGTTGGCGTAACGGACGATGAACGTCTTCAGCCCCGCATCCGGGAAGGCGATGGTCACCTCGGCATCGGCGCCCTCGCCCCGCCGCATGACGATGGTGCCTTCCCCGAACTTGCGGTGGACGACGCGGTCCCCGGGCTTGAAGTCGACGGCCTCGCCCCTACCGGCGGGCTCCTCCAGGTCCGGAACCGAGCCGGTGCCACCGCCGCGAGCGCCGCCGTTCCCGCCGCCTGCTCCGGCGGCGGCTCTCCAGCCGGTGGGCCGGCCGGACGGTCCGGCACCCAGCGGGGACCGCGCCACGCGCACGCCGCGCCCCCATCCGGCTGCATACGGCTCGTCGCGACCGATGCCGGCGCCCGGCCGCCCGCCTCCATGGGGCCAGGCCACGTCCCCGGGCTCGTCGCCCGGCGCCAGGCCGTGCCACTCCACGCAATCCGGATCCGTTTCCGTGAGGAAGCGCGACGGCACCTGCCGGCGGGTGGCCCCGTAGAGGGTGCGCTCCCGGGTGAAGCACATGTAGAGGCGCTGCCGCGCCCGCGTCATCCCCACGTAGCAGAGCCGCCGCTCCTCCTCCAACTCGATGGGATCGTCCAGGGAGCGGCTGTGGGGGAAGACCCCTTCCTCCAGCCCGGTCATGAACACCACGTCGAACTCCAGGCCCTTGGCACTGTGCAGCGTCATCAGCGAGACGGCGCGGGCGTCCTCGTCCATCTGGTCCACGTCGCTCACCAGCGCCACCTCGGCCAAGAACTCCACGAGATCGCTCTGCCCCGGCCCGCGCTCGCGCTCGAAGTCCCGGGCCACCGACAGCAGCTCCTTCAGGTTCTCCAGCCGGGTGAGGGACTCGATGGACTGCTCGCTCTCCAGCATCTCCCGGTAACCCGTCCGCTCCAGTGCCGCCTCGATGACGTCGTACACGGGTCGCTGCTCCGCCAGGGCGCGCAAGTCGGCGATGACGCTGCCGAAGGCCATGAGGGCGGCGGCCTGGGGACGGGTGACGCCGGGGATCTCGTCGGCCCGCGCCAGCGCCTCCAGGAGCCCGAGCCCCGTCCGGTCCAGGAATGCCTCGACGCGGGCCAGCGTCGCCTCGCCGATCCCCCGCCGCGGCACGTTGATAACGCGCCGCAGGCTGATGCGGTCCTCGGGGTTCACGGCCAGGCGCAGGTAGGCCAGGATGTCCTTGACCTCCTTGCGCTCGTAGAACTTCAGGCCACCCACGATGCGGTACGGGATCCCCCGCCGCAGCAGCGTCTCCTCCAGGACACGCGACTGGGCGTGGGTGCGGTAGAGGATGGCGAAATCCCCGTAGTCGTGGCCTTCCTCCCGGCTCAGGCGCTCGATTTCCCGGGCCACAAACCAGGCCTCGTCGTGCTCGTCCACCGCCCCGAAGACCACGACGCGCGTGCCGCGGCCCTTGACCGAACGCAGCTGCTTCTCCTTGCGCTGGGTGTTGTGCTCGATCACCGCCTGGGCGGCGGCCAGGATGGATGCGGTGGACCGGTAATTGAGCTCCAGCCGCACCACGTGGGCATCCGGGTAGTCCTCCTCGAAGCGGAGGATGTTGGTGATGTCCGCCCCGCGCCAGCGGTAGACGCTCTGGTCCGGGTCGCCCACCACGAACAGGTTGCGGTGCCCGGCCGCCAGCAGCCGGAGCAGGCGGTACTGGGCGTGGTTGGTGTCCTGGTACTCGTCCACCAGGATGTGGAGGAACCGTTGCTGGTAGTAGGCCAGCACGTCCGGCGCCTCTTCGAACAGGCGGACGGCCTGCATCAGCAGGTCGTCGAAGTCCATGGCGCCGCTCCGGCGCAGGCGCTCCTGGTAGGCGGCGTAGACGGCGGCTACCTGCTGGCGGTAGAAGTCCCGGTGCCGCGCGGCGTACTGCTCGGGGTCCAGGAGCTGGTTCTTGGCGGCCGAGATCATCCCGCCCACGGCGCTGGGCGGGTACCGGCTCTCGCTGAGGTTGCGCTCTTTCAAGACTTCACGCAAGACCGTGCGCCGGTCGTCTTCGTCCAGGATGGTAAAGTTGCGGTCATAGCCGATACGGTGGCCGTCGCGGCGCAGGATGCGCACACAGGCGGCGTGGAACGTACCGATCCACATATCCCGCGCCTCTTCGCCCACCAGCTGTTCCACCCGCTCCCGCATTTCGCGGGCCGCTTTGTTGGTGAAGGTGATGGCCAGCACCTGGTAGGGCGACACGCCACCGCGCAGCAGATAGGCGATCCGCCGCGTCAGGACGCGGGTCTTGCCGCTCCCCGCCCCCGCCAGGACCAGGACGGGACCGCCCGGGTAGGTCACCGCCTCGCGCTGAGCGGGATTAAGGTCCTCAAGCAGGTCTTCCAACCGACAACCCTCCGCCCGTGCTGCCCGGCCTCCGGCCCGGGTCCCCCGGCTCCGGCGCCCCGGGACCCGCCACCGGCAGGATCACGCGCACGCGGGTGCCCCGGCCGGGCTCGCTCTCCACATCGATGTGGCCGCCATGATTGCGTACGATGCCGTAGCTGACCGCCAGGCCGAGGCCGGTCCCGTGATCCTTGGTGCTGAAGAAGGGGTCGAAGATGCGCTCCAGGATCTCCGGCGGGATGCCGACGCCCTCGTCCTCGACCTCCACCGTGACGGTGCCGGCATCCCGGTCGTGGCTGGCCCGAATCCACAACCGCCCACCGTCGAGCATAGCCTCGAGCCCGTTGCGGATCAGGTTGAGGAAGACCTGCCGCAACTGGCGCTCGTCCGCGCTCAGCGACGGAAGCTTGTCCTCCACCACCAGCTCGATGTGATAGCGGCCGGCGCCCGCCTCCATCCGTACCATCTCCACCAGCCGGCCAAGCAGGCGCGCCAGGTCGACCCGCTTGAGCCGCGGCTGCGGCTGCCGCGCCAGCAGCAGCAGGTCGTTGACGATTTGCTCGATCCGGTCGATCTCCTGGAAGACGATGTCGATGTAGGCTCCTGTCTCCCGGTCCACCCGCTGGCCGATGAGCTGGATGAAGCCCTTGATGGCCGTGAGCGGGTTCCGGATTTCGTGGGCGGCACCGGCCGCCAGCTGCCCCACTGCCGCCAGTCGCTCGGAGCGCAGCACGCGCTGCTCCAGCTCCCGCTCCTGGGTCACGTCGCGCACCAGCAGGACCGCCCCCACCCGCCGGCACTCCTCATCGAACAGAGGAAAACTCTGGGCGGTGACGACCACTGGCGGTCCACCCGCGTCGTCCTGGCGGCGCAGGTGCAGGGTGACCGGCTGCAGCGGCCGGTCCGAGGCGAGCTGTTCCAGCAGAATGCTATCATAGGGAATCTGGTCGCCCAAGCGCCGCGGGGCCCGGACCCGCTCGGGGGCGTACCCCACCCTGGCCAGGATCTCCACGGCCGTCCGGTTGGTCAGGGTCACGAGGCCGTCTTCGTCCACGGCGACAATGCCCGTATTGATCTGCTCGAAGACCAGATCGCGGAATCGCTTAAGGGCCATCAACTCGTTGAGGCGGCCCTGGACCTGCTCGAACAGGCGCGCGTTGTCGAGGCTCAAGGCTGCCTGGCTGGCGATCACCGCCAGCAGGTCGGGCTGGTTGAAGGGATAGGGCGCCCGTTGCCCTTGGACGACCAGTACCACGCCCAGCAACTGGTCACGGGAGATCAGCGGGACCCCCAGCACAAACCGTGGCTTCTCGTCCACCAGCCAGCCCGGCGCCTGGCCGGGCTCCAGCCAGGCCAGGACCACCCGCCGCTCCCGCACCATGCGGCAGAACGGTTCCCCGTCCAGCGGCAGAGCTTGTCCCAGCAAGTGGGGCGGCCCGTTGCGCACGCGCCGGACCGTCAGGGAACGGGGTTGCCCGGGCGTGGGTGTGAGCCAAAGGGTGCGGCCGCCGGTAATGTGCGCGAAGATGTCCAGCACCCGTTCCTCCACCTCGTCCGGGCTCAGGGAGGCGTTGATGACCCGGGCGAAGTGGGACAGGGCGACGACGCCACCCAGCGCCTGGCGCATCAAGTCCTCGTCGCGGGCGGCCGGCCCCGCCGTCTCGGGTGAAGTCCCGGACGTCCCGGCCTCACGCACGAAGCGGCGGAACTGTTCCATGGCCGCCGCGAGCTCGCTGGCCACGCTGCCGCCGATCTCGACCTCCATGGCGCCCGTGCGGGTGATGGGCTCCAGGAGGTCGACCACCACCGGGTCATAGAGGGTGCCGGCCCCCTCCCGCACCCGCTCCCAGGCAGCGCGCGCGTCCCCCCATCGCTCGAGGACCGACAGGTAGGCTTCGGCCACCGCCAGGACGCGGCACGCTACGGGAATGTCGGTGCCCGCCAGCCCGTCGGGGCCGCCGCTGCCGTCAAAATGCTCGTGGTGATGGCGGAGTACCCGGGCCACCGGTGTCAGGACCGCGATCCGGGCCACCTCGCGGGCGGACGCCAGGGCATGCCGGACCAGTTGCTCCGGGTCGGGGTCGTCACCGCCGATGGACGGGGGCCGCGGGCTCCCCACCTCGTGCAACAACGCCGCCTGCCGCAGGTTGTCCAGGTCGGCCTCGGGCAGGCCCAGGCGCTCGGCCACCTCTGTTACCAACCGGACCAGCAGCTCCGCTCGCCGGTGCCGGTCCGGGTCCGTTTGCACCGAGCGCAGGAGCCTTTCCACCGCCCGTTCCCGCAGGGACCGCATCCAGTAGCCGGCCAGATAATTGTGTACCAGCGTCACCAGGGGAAAGGCCGCCAGCAGGAGGGGTGGGTATTGCCGCCGCGAGAAGAGCACGTAAACTCCCAGGGCGATCAGCCAGCTGGCCACCAGGCGCCAGCTGTCGGCGGTCAGGTGAGCGCGCAGTTGCTGGCAGAAGGACACCCGCTTGTGCAGGGAGAAGGCCACGGCCACCAGCGA
>DATCKH010000125.1:0-4309 GCA_036562425.1 Thermaerobacter sp.
GGCCACGATGAACACGAGCGCCGGGTGGAGGCGCAGCGTCTCCACCTAACCCACCTGGCCAGACTGGCGGGTCGCCTGGCAGCGCGCCTCGACGCCCTCACCCAGGAGATGCAGGCCCGGGCGGCGGCCCGCGCCTTGCTCGGTCCTGCCAGCGAGCGGTTCACCGGTCGCGTGCACCTTGACGTCGCCCGGTTGCAGGGCGCCCTGCACCACACCGCGGACCTCGTGACCCGGTTCGTACCCGGCCCCGCCCGGGCTACGGCAGCCTTCCTGTACCTCGAGCCCCTGGTAGACCTGCGGCGGTTGCGGGCTGTGGTGGGAGATCTGGAGGAACTAGCCCGCCGCGGCGAAAGTGGCGTCATGGCCGACCCCGGCTGGTGGGAATTCGGCGGCCGGGTCAGTCGTGCCGACACCCTCCCCTTAGCGGTGCGGCACGTGCTGGCCGGCCACGCCGTCCTGCTGCTGGAAGGCCGGCCGTGTGCCTGGACCTTCGACGTCCGCGGCTTCCCGCGGCGGGCGGTGGAGGAGCCCGAAGCCGAGCGGCTGGTCCGCGGGCCCCGCGACGGCCTGGTGGAGGACCTGCACACGAACCTGGCCTTGATCCGCATGAGGCTGTCCACGCCGCGCCTCGTAGTCCGTCGCTACCGCCTGGGCGACGTGGCCGGCTCACGGGTAGCGCTGCTGTACGTGGACGGGATCGCGCCGCCGGAGGTAGTCCAGGAGGCGGAGGCGCGCCTCCTCCGCGTGCGGTCCGACGCGGTGCTGGACTCGGGGCAGCTGGAACCGTGGCTGGAGGACCAGCCCCGCTCGCCCTTCCCCCAGGTCATGGAGACGGAGCGGCCCGACCGGGTGGTGGCCAACCTGCTGGCGGGGCGGGTGGCCTTCCTGGTGGAGGGGTCGCCCTTCGCCATCGTAGCGCCCGCGGTATTCCTCCAATTCTATCAATCGCCGGAGGATTACTACCACCGCTGGCCCGCGGCCACCCTGGTACGGATGATCCGGGAGATCGCCATGTTCGTCTCGCTGCTCCTGCCGGCCCTATACATCGCCTTCGTGTCTTTCCATCCCGAGATGCTGCCGTCGACCCTGGCGGTGCTGCTGGCGTCAGCGCGGAGCGGCGTACCCTTTCCCGCCATCGGCGAGGCCATCCTCCTTGAGACGGCAGTGGAAATCCTGAGGGAGGCCAGCATCCGCCTGCCCGGGCCCATCGGCCCCACCATCAGCATCGTCGGTGGCCTGATCATCGGCGAGATGACAGTCTCGGCGGGTCTGGTCAGCCCCGCCATGGTGATCGTGGCCGGGGTGACCGCTATCGGCTCCTTCGCGGCCCCGTCGTACGCGGCGGCCATCGCCCTGCGCATCCTGCGCTACCCGCTGATGATCGCCGCCTCCCTGCTCGGGCTCTACGGCGTGGTCATCGGCCTGCTGCTGATCCTGATCCACCTCGCCGACCTGGAATCCTTCGGCATTCCCTACCTCCACCCGCTCGTTCCGCCGCGCAGTTCCTCGGATCTGAAGGACACCGTCGTCCGTGCGCCGATACCCGCCGTCCTGCGGGGGGAGGGGGGCACTTACCGGTGACGGCCCGCCGCCCGGTGACGGTCCGCGGCGCCATGACCGTCGTGGTCAACATCATGATTGGCGTCGGCGTCCTGACCCTGCCGCGGGAGGTGGCGGCTACGGCGGGTCCGGACAGCGTGCCGGCCACCCTCCTGGGTGCCATCCCGGTTGTCCTCTCCCTGGCCGCTCTCAACGCCCTCTACCCGTGGTTGCGAGGGCGCCGGCTGGACGAAGGGCTGGCCGCGCTGGTGGGCCGGCCGGCGGCCCGCCTTCTTCTCCTGGCCTATGCCGCGTACTTCTTCACCTTCGCGGCCATGATCGCCCGGGCCTTCGCCGAGGTGTTGAGCGCCAACGTGCTGCTGAACACGCCCGTCGAGACCATCCTCCTGCCCATGCTGTTCGCGGCCACCTACCTGGTTCATCACCGCACCGTGAGCTTCATGCGGACCATCGAGATGATCTTCCCCGTACTGGTGACCACCTTGATCCTGCTGGCCGTGGCCACCATGGGGCGGGTGAACATGATCTACGTGCGACCCCGGGCCGCGATAGGCCTCGGCCCCCTCCTTCAGGGTGCCATGGTGTCCCTGTTCGCCTACTCGGGCTACACCGTCTACCTCTTCCTCCTGCCCGAGATGGAAGACCGACCGCGGTGGCGCATGCCATGGCTGGTGGCTCTGCTGGTCGGCCTGATTTACGCCATGGTGGTCTTCTCCGCCGTGGGCACCTTCGGGGTGGAGGAAGTGCAGCGCATCACCTGGCCGACCATCGAGCTGGTCAAGGTGACGGAGATCCCGGGCCGGGTCCTGGAACGCCTGGAATCGGCCTTCCTGGCGGTGTGGGTGACGGCGGTCTTCACCACCGTCGGTCCGGGCCTCTTCGCGGCTGCTAAGGCCCTGCAGGCCGTTCTGGGGCTGGCCGACCACCGCATGCTGGCACCGGCGGCCCTGCCCCTGCTCTACCTCGTCGCCTTACTGGCGCCCAACTTCGCAGCCGTGGCGGGCCTGCTGAGCCGGCTGGGTTGGATCAGCTTGGTGCTGGAGGCGATCGTGCCGCTGATGCTCTGGCTACTGGCCCGCCGGCGGGGGCGGTTGGCGTGGCGCGTGTGACGGCCGCCGTGCTCATCGTGGCCGTGATGGTCCTGGTGGGTGGATGCTGGGATGCCCGCGACCTGGAAGACCGTGCCATCGTCGTCGGTATCGGCCTCGACGAGGCGGGGCCGGGCCAGGTGGAGGTGAGTGCCGAGATCATCCTCCCCCGCGCGGCGGCAGCGCGGTCCGGGGTTGCCACCGGGCAGCAGGACGGGGCCCAGGACGAGCAGGGCAGGATGGTGCTGCGGGGCCGCGGGCGATCGGTGCACGACGCCCTCTCCCGGATCCGGGACGCAGTAAGGGTGGACCTCTTCCTCGGCCACGTGCGGGTGGTACTGGTGGGCGAGCGCCTGGCCGGGGCGGGGGTGGAGCAGCCGCTGGAGATGCTGGTGCAGAACCCCCAGATTCGCCGCCTGATTCCTGTGGCGGTGGTGACGGGGCGGGCCGCGGACTTCCTGGCCGTAGAGACGCCTCAGGACACCACCGCCCGGTACGTAGGGGAGATGCTGGACGACCTCGTACGCTTGGGACGGGCACCCAACGTTGACCTCTCCCGGTTCCTCACGGACCTCTCGGAACCCGGCGTGGACCCGGTGGCCTCGGTACTGGAGATCAGCCGGGATACGGAGGCGGGCGTGCGCTGGCGGGGACTCGGGGTGTTCCGGGAAGACAGGCTGGTCCAGGTCCTGCCCCCGCCCCGGGCGTGGCTGCTCATGTGGGCCAGCGGTAACCCGCGGCGGTCGTCCGTCCTGGTCCCCCTGCGGGAGGCGGCGGACGGCGGCGTCATCATCAATGTGTTCCACGTACAGCCCCGGCTGCAGATCCGGGGCACGCCCGGGGACCGGCGCGGCCTGCTCCAGGTCCTGGTCGAGGCGCGGGTGGCCGAGCACGGCACCCGGGGCATCGACCTGTCCAAGCCCGGCGTCCTGGACGGCATCCAGCAGCATGCCCGCCACCACCTGGAGCAGGAGATGGAGCGGATGGTGGCCGAAGTCCGCCGCCGGGGCGCCGACCCCTTCGGTATCGGCCGCGCCCTGCGGGCCACCGAGCCGGCCCTCATGCCCCTGAAGGCGGAAACCTTGCGGCGGCATGCGGCCGGGGTGCCCGTGAGCGTACAGGTAACGGTTCGCATCCGCCGCGCGGGGCTGACCATTCGCTAGGAGGAACGAGGCGACGTGAACACGGGTGGCCTCGATACCCTGTGGACGAACCTGGCGGAGGCGGCAGAGCCCGTCACCGCCGCCGTCTTCCTGGGCACCGGGCTGTTCCTCGCGCTGGTGGAAGCGGGTCGCGTGCGCGACGACCCGGCCGCGGCAGCGGTGGCTCGCTGGCTGGGCTGGGCCTACGTGGGCATCGCCGTGCTCGTCGGGCTGTTGCTGGTCCTTGGCGTCCTTCCCTGGGCCGCATGAAGGGGGATGCCGCTTCCGGTCGAATACCACTGGCAATCCATTCTTTTCCTCGGACGGGGCGGCTGGCGGCCGGCCGGTTCCCGGTGACACGCGGTGGGGAGGCTTCGACGGCTGATGATGGTTGTCATCCGCGACGCGCGCCCGGCTGATGCCCCGGCCATCGCGCGGGTGCAGGTGGCCACCTGGCGCAGCACCTACCGCGGCATCATTCCCGACGAGTACCTGGATGCCATGGAGGAGGAGCCCCGC
>DATCKH010000222.1:0-8775 GCA_036562425.1 Thermaerobacter sp.
ATCAGGTTCGGCACCGCCATCAGCCCGTTCATGATGTCGGCGAAGTCCCAGACGATGCCGAAGGTCGCCACGGAGCCGGCGAACACGGCCACCGTCCACAGCGCCCGGTACATCTTGATGGCCCGGGTACCGAACAGGTACTCGAAGCACTTCTCACCGTAGTACGCCCACCCCAGAATAGTCGAGTAGGCAAACAGGATCAGGCCGATCACGACGATCATGCCACCGAGGCCAGGCAGAGCCGCGTCAAAGGCGGCGGTGGTCAACTGCGCGCCCGTCAGGGACTCGGGATCCGCTTGCTGCCAGTAGCCAGTGGCCACGATCACGAGGCCGGTGAGGGCACAGACTACGATAGTGTCGAGGAAGGTGCCGGTCATGGATACCAGTGCCTGACGGGCGGGGATGTCGGTCTTGGCCGCCGCCGCGGCGATGGGCGCGCTGCCCAGGCCGGCCTCATTGGAGAACACGCCGCGGGCGACGCCCCAGCGAATGGCCTCCCGCACCCCGGCGCCCACCACGCCGCCGCCCACGGCCTCGCCGGTGAGGGCATGGCTGAGGATGAGGGCAATGGCTCCCGGCACGGCCTCGATATGACGGGCCAGGATGATCAGCCCGCCGATCACGTAGAACAGGGCCATGAAAGGCACCAGGATGGCCGTCACCCGGCCGATAGCCTTGATCCCGCCCAGGAGGACCAGGCCGGTGAGCACGGCCATCACCAAGCCTACCGCCCAGGCGGGCACGCCGAAGTAGGTGGACACGTTGTTGGCGACCTCATAAGCCTGGACCGTATTGCCGATGCCAAATCCGGCCACGGCGCCGAAGAAGGCGAACAGCACCGCCAGCCATTTCTGCCCGAGACCCCGCTCCAGGGCGTACATGGGGCCGCCGGCCATCTCGCCCCGCGCATTGCGCACCCGGTAGGCGACGGCCAGGATCGCCTCGGCGTACTTAGTGGCCATGCCCACCAGGGCGGTCACCCACATCCAGAACACGGCGCCGGGACCACCCAGGGTGATGGCCGCGGCGACGCCAGCGATGTTACCGGTCCCCACCGTTGCCGCCAGGGCCGTGGTCAGGGCCTGGAAGTGATTGATGTCCCCCTCCGACTGGTCGTCCTGCCGGCGGCTGAAGGCCAGCCGCAGGGCATACCCCAGCTCCCGGAACTGGAGCCCCCGCAGCCGGATGGTGAGGAAGAGTCCGGTCCCCACGATGAGCACCAGCATCGGCGGCCCCCAAACGATGTCGCTGATGCTCTTCAGGGCCCGGCTCAGGACGTCGAGAAGGCTTCCCTCCACCGTCCTCTCCCCCCTCCCTCAGATGATACGGACCGCAACCGCACCCATGATGACGAAGGACACAAAACACCAGCACCAGGTGCCCCCTTTTTCGCCCGCAGGACGCCCATTTCCTGCCTCATTCGGCCGGTGCGGTCTCCCGCCGGACCTGAGGCCGGCGAGGGGGACGGCCGGTTCTGAAGCGGAAGCACGCAGGAGTCCTCAGCGGTCTAGCACGAAGGCCACGATCATCCCCAGCGCCGCCACCAGCCCGGTCACGTGGCCGCCCGCGTGCGCGGCGGCGGGCAGGATGGTCTCGGCTGCCATGGCCACCACGGCGCCGCCCGCCAGCGCCAGGAGGGCCGCCTCGGTCACCCCCGCCAGGTGACCTGACAGGACGAACCCGGCGCCGGCAGCCAGCCCGGAGGCGGCGGTGACGCTGACCCAGAGGCCGAGGATGAAGGACCGCCGGTATCCGGCGCGCAGCATGCCCATGGAACTGGAGAGGCCTTCGGGAAGGGTGCTCAGGAAGATGCCCGCCAGCAGGGCGGCACTGACGCCGTGACCCGCGAACTGGTCGATCCCCAGGGCGAAGGCCTCAGGCAGGCTATCCAGGATGGAGCCCGCCAGGATCGCCAAGCCCGCGCCCGGGCGAGGCCCGGACCCCATCAGGCCGCCGTGCTTGCGCCGGTGGGCGCCGCGCCGGTTCAAGCAAGCATTGATCACGGCGAAGGCCAGCGCCCCGGCCAGAAACCCGCCGGCGGTGGGACCCAGCCCGCCCCGTCCGCGGGCCAGCGGCAGGACCTCGAAGGTCACGGCGCCCAGCAGCACCCCGGCGCCAAAGCTCATGATCAGGGCCAGCAAGCGGTGCCCCAGGTGCAGGTACAGGCCGGCCGCGGAGCCCACAACGCCGCTGGCCGCACCCAACAGCCCCCACAATGCGGCTTCCAGCCATCCGGCCACCCTGCCGTCGCCCCCGCAAAGAGTTGCGGAGCCCTGCCGTCCCCGCCGGCAGGGCTCCATGGTCAGGATGGCCGGTCCACACGGTCCCTAAACGCGGTGGCCACGCGGTCGCCACGCGGTCGCAGCCGCCCGGCCGCCCTCCGCGCCGCGTACCCGGCGCCGCCGTGCGGCCTGCCGCGGCACGCGGCTCGCGCCGTGGCCCTTACAGGGCCCGCATCATGCCCCCGTCCACGAACAGGGCCTGGCCCGTAAGGTAGCGGGCGGCGTCCGAAGCCAGGAAGGTCACGGCCTGGGCAAACTCTTCCGGCCGGCCGTAGCGGCCCAGGGGGATGAGCTGCTCGTAGCTCTTGCGGACCTCCTCGACGCTGCGCCCGGTGTGGCGGGCCAGGTCCTCGTCCAGCGACCGCACCCGGTCCGTGTCGATGCGCCCGGGAGCCACGGTGTGGATGCGAATTCCCTTGGGCGCCAGTTCGGGTACCAGGCTCTTGACCAGGGCGTACACCGCGGCCCGGGTGACATTGGACAGGATCAGGCGCGCGATGGGCACCTTGATGGACGTGGACGTGATGGTGACGATGGTACCCCCGCCCGACCGCTCCATCAGCGGCACGGCCCCGCGCACCAGGCGGACCACCGACATGAGGTTCTGCTGCAGGGCCCGCTCCCAGTCCTCCTCGGTGACGTCGAAGAAGTCGCCGGGGGGCGGCCCGCCCGCGTTGCACACCAGGACGTCCAGCCGGCCGAACCGCTCCTCCACCGCCGCGAGCAGGCGCTCGATATCGGCGGGCACGGACACGTCCGCCGTCCAGGCGGCCACCTCGGCGCCGGTTTCCGCGGCCACGGCCTCCGCCGCCGCCCGCACCCGCTCCTGGCTGCGGCTGCAAATGGCCACCCGCATGCCGGCGCGCCCGAATTCCATCGCGATGGCGCGGCCCAGCCCCTGGCTGGCGGCGGTCACCAGGCCGACCTTGCCCTGTAAGCCCAGCTCCACGACACGGCACCTCCGTCCCCCGAGAGATTCCTCAGCGCAAGGCGTCCCTCAAAAATTCCTCACCTGCGGCAGGAATGGATCCCCGGCCGTCGAAAAAACCGCTCCGCTGCCCCACCATGCGGGTTCCGGGCGGATGGCCAATGCCCCTCTTGGTGCCGTGCACCGGCCAGAAGCGCGGATCCGTGTGGTCGTGATATAAGCCCGCCTTTCGCTTGAGGCGGGCTTATATCCTTTTCCACGACCTTTCTCGTATGTCTAGAGGCCCTACCTAGAGAGGCCCTACCTAGCCCCCACGGCCCAGGGCCGCCGCCAGCGACTGCTCCGTGATGTTCCAGTGGGAAGCGTGCCAGCGAACGGTCCCCCGGTGGATCAGCAGGGCCTGGGGCGACTGGTGCCGGACCCCCAGCCGCCGGGCGATCTCGTTGGAGAGCGCCCTCTGCTCGATCACCTTCACCACGCGGTATTCCGCGGCCCGGGGATGGGCGGCCGCGAACCGCTGGAAGGCCCGGTAGGCGGCCGCGCTGATGGGGCACTGCGTGCTGTGCTTCAAGATCAGTACGGGACGGGTAGCGCTCAGTAGCTGCGCCAGCTCGGCGGTCGACCGCAGTTCCCGGATCATGGCCCGTGTCCGACCTCCTTGGAGCGCGCCGACCAGCTCCTGGCGCGCGGTTCAGCTATCGGTCACGGCGAACCGCCGCTTGCCCGACCGCTTCGCGCCGTACATGGCCCGGTCGGCGATCCGCAGCAGATCCGCCCAGTTCTTCGCGTGGGCAGGGTACGCGGCGATACCGATGCTGGCCCCTACATACTGTGCCAGCTCCGGCCCAAACTCCTGTGCGCGCGCAGCTAACCGCTCCTGCACGCGCCGGGCGACCGTCGCCGCGCCCTCCACGCCTGTCTCCGGCAGGACCAGCACGAACTCGTCCCCGCCATACCGGGCGGCATAGTCGACGGACCGGCAGCACTCCCGGAGCACCCGGCCGACCGCGGCCAGGACGAAATCGCCCGTCTCATGGCCAAACCGGTCGTTGACCACCTTCAAGTCGTCCAGGTCGATGAACAGCAGCGCCAGCGGGTGGCCGTACCGGGCGGCGCGCTCCCCTTCCTCCCGCAGCCGCGAGACCAGGTAACTGCGATTATACAGCCCCGTCACCGGATCGGTGATGGCCTGGCGCTCCACCCGGTGCATCAGCTCCGCCCGCTCCAGCGCCACGGCCACCTCGTCCGCGATGGCGCTTAACAGCCGCAGATCCCGCTCGCTGAAGGCCGCCGGCTGCGGCGATTCCACGCTCAGCACGCCGATGAGCCGGTCGCCCCGGCGCACCGGGACCGCGATCTGGGAGCGCGCGTTCTCCAGTCCGGGGACGTAGCGGGGGTCTCTGGTCACGTCGTCGACGATGACGGGCTGCCCCGTCGCCGCCACAGCGCCGCTGATGCCCTCGCCCCGCCGCAGCACCCGCCCCTGCAGGTGGCGCGGGTAGAGGGGTGCCGACGCCAGCCGCAGCGAGCCGTCCGCTTCGTTGTAGAGAAGCAGGGCCAGGTGGGGGTAACCCAAACGGGACGACAGCAGGTCGTTGAACTCCCGGATCAGGTCGTCGAGACTGCTGACCTTGTTCAGGGCGTGGGTGCACTCGTAGAGCACCTGCAGTTCCTGGCCGCGCAGGCGCAGGTCGCGCTCGGCGTCGCGCCAGTCTTCCAGCGCGCGCTGGAGTTCCGCGTACCTCGACCGCAACCGGGTAATGAGCAGCCCGGCGCCGGCCGCGAGGGCCGCCTGCACGATAACGGGCCAGAACAGGCCTCCCCCACCGGGCCCGCTTGCCCACCCCACTGCCACCGAGATTCCCATACCCGCCGCGGCCGCCGCCAGGCCCCAGCGCCCCCCGAACCGGTACCACGCGGCCATGACGGGCAGGGTGTTCAACGCCCATAGCGCCGGTACGCGCCACGTCCAGTAAGCCGCCGTGACGAGCCCGAAACCGGCTACCACCGCCAACGACACGCCGGCTGCGGCCGCCGGTCCTGTCCCGGGCCGCCAGCGGCCGATCGCCACTCCCTCATCAGGATGCATGCCGTTACCCCCAAGCCCGCCCCGCGCCGTGTGGCTCCCGACCCCGCCCGGCGCGGCACGGCCGCCTCCCCCCGCTGCTCGCACCCGCCACCGCGACCGTAAACGCACCAGTAGATTACAATATTATCCAGGAAGACACAATCCCGTGCCAGCGCGAGCTCTCCGTAGCAGCGGCGTCAGGATTTGCATGCCGCTGCACGACCCCTTTGGGTACCCGGGGGAGCCGGCTACGTGGTATAAAATCATTTCAGGCTGCACGATAGGCCTTTGTTCGGGGTTAATGCCGGTCACTCACCGAGAATGGCGAAAAGCGGGTCGTCTTGCACCGTGCACACGAGAACGGGTGGCTGTTCGTAACCGTGCGGGCTGCCACCGGAGTGTGACGAATCACGCGGCCAGGCCCGGTCGCAGCGACGGGTTCAGGGAATCGGCCACGGCGAATGAACCGGTATCTTGTTCGTGAAAGCTCGTCCCCGGTCCTGCCGGGCCGGAAGAATGAGGGATGACAATGACTGGAACACCGGGAACACGAAAGCGGCGCCACAGCCCCCTCCGCCGTCTCTTGCGCGCCCTCGCCTGGATGGCGGCGCTGGGCCTATTCGGCACAGCCATGGTGGGCGCGTACCTGTTCGGGTATAACCTCAACGCGCCCGCGGTGCCGGCGACGCAGGACAACGACGGTACCGCGCCGGCGACGGCCCCGGACGCGGCCGTGTCCGGGCGCGTGAACATCCTGCTGCTCGGCATCGATGCCCGCGAGGAAGGCGAGCGCACCCGGTCCGACACCATCATCCTGGTGTCCATCGACCCGCGCACAAAGGACGTCTCCATGCTCTCGATCCCGCGCGACAGCCGGGTCGAGATCCCCGGCCACGGCGTGGACAAGATCAACCACGCCCACGCCTTCGGCGGCGTGGAGCTGGCCATGCGGACGGTGACCCACAACTTCGGGGTGCCGGTCCATCACTGGGCGCGCATCGACATGCCGGGCTTCCTGAAGCTGATCGACGTCCTGGGCCCGGTGACGGTCCACGTGCCGTACGATCTGCGGCTGCGCGACGGCCGCCGGCTGGAGGCGGGCCCGCACCAGATGGACAGCGAGCTGGCGCTGGCCTACCTGCGGGAGCGGTACAACGACCGCAGCGGCGACTTCGGCCGGGCCGACCGCCAGCAGCAGTTCCTGATCGACGTCGCCAAGCAGTTGAAGTCCAACATGTCCCTGCTGGACGTGCCGAGGGCTCTCCCCATCGTGAGTCGTTACGTGGAGACGGACATGGGGATCCGGGACGCGGTGGCCCTGGCCTGGCTGGCGTGGGGCACCGACCTGGATGGGGTCAAACGCGACATGGTGAAGGGCCGTGGCGTGATGATCAACGGTATCTACTACTACGAGATCGACTGGGAGGAAACCAACAAGGTCCTGGCCGACCTGGGTATCAAGCCGACC
This sequence comes from Thermaerobacter sp., assembly GCA_036562425.1. Taxonomy (GTDB): domain Bacteria; phylum Bacillota; class Sulfobacillia; order Thermaerobacterales; family Thermaerobacteraceae; genus ZC4RG37. The sequence goes on from DATCKH010000222.1 coordinate 6,747, forward strand.
AGCGGTCAACACGCTGCTACGCCCGACATCCGACGCCCCTAAATAGGTTGCACATGGAGTTCCCCTGTGCATCGCACATCGCATCGGATACTCGCTGTGCAATGGCCAATCGGAAGCCCCATCAGGCCAGGTGCACGGAATGTGGCACGCGCGTGTTACGTTGCCAATCGGGTCCCTAAGGTTTCCTTAACAACCAACTGGCGTGCTGCCACATTCCGGTACCACTCGTAGGTCTCGGTTAGGCCAGTGGCCAGCTCCACGTTGGGCTCCCAGCCCAGCTCGCGCCGGGCCACGTCGTTGGCTAGGACGCTGTCCCGGATGTCGCCGGGCCGCGGCGGGCCGAACCGCGGCCGCACGTCAGGCCCCACCAGCCCGCACACCATCTCGGCCAGGTCCCGGATGGAGGTGGCGGAACCGCCGGCGATGTTGGCCACCACGCCCGGCGGGCAATCCAGGGCAAGCCGGAAGGCGCGCGCCACGTCGCGGACGTAGACGAAATCCCTCGTCTGCAGGCCGTCGCCGTGGATGGTGGGTCCCCGGCCGTCCAGGGCGTCCAGGAAGAAGCTGGCCACCACGGGCCCCGTCTCCCGCCGCTGCCGGGGCCCGTACACGTTGCCCAGGCGCAGGATCACGTAGTCGAAACCGCGCCCGCGGGCGTATTCCCGCACCAACCACTCGGCGGTCAGCTTGGACCGCCCGTAGACCGACAGCGGCTCCTTCGGGTGGTCTTCATCCACCGGCAGCCGGTGCGGGTTGCCGTACACCGCCGCCGACGAGGCGAACACCACCCGCCCCGTCCCGCACGCCGCCGCGGCGCGGAGCACGTTCATGGTCCCGTACACGTTCACATCCAGGTCCCGGTCCGGTTCGGTCAGCGACCGCTCGACGCTGACCTGCGCCGCCAGGTGGAGCACCGCGTCAGGCCGGAACTCGCGGAAGACCCGCATCACGCCGTCCGGGTCGGTCACGTCCAGCCGCTGCACCGCGATGTCCCCCACCCGCTCCAGGGTCCCGGAGGAAAAGTCGTCGACGGCCACCACCTCGTGTTCGCCGACCACCGCCTCGACCACGTGGGACCCGATGAAGCCGGCCGCTCCGGTTACCAGAACCCGCAAGGATCGTCCCCCCACCTGTCACCCCTGCCGCGTCTCACCATGACCGCGGAACACGCCTGAACGGCGCAACCGCGGTACCCGGTGCAACCGCATCTGATCCCGCCGATCAGCCATCACATAAGACCGGACAACCCGTAAGAACCGCTCGATCGACAAGAGCCGCCAAAACGAGACAAGCTCATGGTTTCGTTCCCCATCCGGCCCCCACTTCCTGCCACAACCAGGCGCCAACCTGCCGCGGTCTCGCCAGCGCGAGCCGCCCGGGGGTGCTCACCGGGCAGGACCATGGGCCGGAGGAACCGGCCAGGTCACTGGAGGAACCGGGCGGGCGAGCGGAAATGGACAGGGCGCTCCCTGTAAACGGGTGACGACAACCATGACAGCATGGCGCGGGAAGAAAGGACGCGCCCCGGGCGCGCCGGGGCACGGCTGGTGAACCCTTCGCATGGCTCGGGGCGCGGCCACAGGGCTGAGGGTTAGCGGGCCTCTTCCTGACCCGATGCCGCAGCCGCCTGGTCCTGACCGGCACCTCCAGGTGCCTCGTCCCCGCCTGGGGCCCCGGCCGCCTCCCGCCGGCCGGGGGCGGCGGCCGTCTGTTTCCCAACAGATGCCGTGGGTGCCCCCTCCCGGCCGGAGGCCGGGGCCGCCTCTCTCCCGTGGGGTGCCATAAGTGCCCCCTTCTGGCCGGAGGCTCCTGTCGCCTCTTCCCCACCGGGTGGGGCAAGAGCCGCCTTCCGGCCCGGACTCGCACCCGTCGCCTTCGGCGCCTTCGGCTTTTCCCACTTGAACACCGCGTTGAGGGCGTTGTAGATGGCCCGCGACTCCCTGGTCAGGACCGGCCCCAGGATGGCCAGGATGAGCACGTACAAGGCAGCAAAGGACTGGAGGACCGGGGCGAGGCCGCCCATCCTGGC
>DATCKH010000139.1:0-12368 GCA_036562425.1 Thermaerobacter sp.
GCACTGGAGAAGGCAGCGCGGGAGAAGGGTATCGAGATTCGCGTCGAGACCCGGGGATCCGTCGGCGTGGAGAACGCGCTGACGCAGGCAGACATCGAAGCGGCGGACGCCGTCATCATCGCCGCGGACGCCAAGGTGGACACGGCACGGTTCGCCGGCAAGCCGTTGGTGGAAGCCAGCGTCGGCGAGGCCATCAGGGACGCCGCGAAGCTGCTGGATCGAGCCCTGGCCGCTGCGGCCGCCCGGACCGCGGAGGAACCCGGGCCGACGACGGCGACCGCGGCCCGCGGGGCAACCACCCGGAGCGGCGGATACCTCGAGCGGGTCGAGGAGGAACGGGCGGAACGGGCGGCGCGCCGGACCGGTCCCTATAAGCACTTGATGACCGGCGTCTCCTTCATGATCCCCTTCGTGGTGGCGGGCGGCATCCTCATCGCCCTGTCCTTCGTCTTCGGCATCGAGGCCTTCAAACAGCCCGGGACGCTGGCCGCGGCGCTGATGGAAATCGGTGGAGGCTCCGCCTTCGCCCTGATGGTCCCGGTCCTCTCGGGTTACATCGCCTATTCCATCGCCGACCGGCCCGGTATCGCTCCCGGCATGGTAGGCGGCATACTGGCCAGCAAGGTCGGCGCGGGCTTCCTCGGCGGCATCGTCAGCGGGTTCCTGGCCGGGTACCTGGCGGCATGGCTGGTCCGGTCCATCCGCCTGCCCCGGACGATGGAAGGCCTCAAGCCCGTCCTCATCGTTCCCGTCGTCGCCACGGGTGTGACCGGACTGCTCATGATCTATGTGATCGGCAGCCCCCTCCAGGCCGTCATGACCGGCCTGACCAACTGGCTCCAGGGACTGAGCGGGGGCAACGCCGTCCTGCTGGGACTGATCCTGGGCGCCATGATGGCCTTCGACATGGGTGGACCCGTCAACAAGGCGGCCTACACCTTCGCCACCGGGCTCCTGGCCTCGCAGGTTTACACGCCCATGGCCGCCGTGATGGCGGCGGGCATGACGCCGCCGCTGGGCCTGGCGCTGGCCACCTGGCTGGCACCGAAGAAGTTCACCCCGGAAGAGCGCGAGGCCGGGAAGGCGGCCGCGGTGCTGGGTATCTCGTTCATCACCGAGGGCGCGATCCCGTTCGCGGCGGCCGACCCGCTGCGGGTGATCCCGTCCATCATGGCCGGATCGGCGGTCACGGGCGCCCTGTCCATGGCCTTTGGGGCCACGCTGCGCGCTCCCCACGGCGGGATCTTCGTCCTGCCCATCCCGGGCGTGGTGGGCAACCTCGGCCTCTACGCGCTCAGCATTCTCATCGGCGCGGTGATCACCGCCGCGGTGGTGGTCGCCCTCAAGGAGCCGGTGGCCCACGCCGGCGAAGTGCAGCCGGAGGTTACCGCTGCGGACGCGATGTGAGAAGGGGAGTGTTGCGGCGCCTGGAGGAGTGCCCTGGCGCCTTGGAAAACGGACGCGCGGAGCCGGAGGAATGCCGTGCCCCGGGCCTGCCGGGCCCGGGGCACGGTGCTTCTCGTTTCCTTGCTTCCTTCCTTGCTTCCTTCCTTCCTCACTCGTCCCCTTCCTGCCGCAACCCGAACTCATTGCCGTCCGGGTCCTTGAAGGTCGCCCACCAGCCTCCCCAGGGCGCCGGCGCGGGTTTGGTGGGGAATTCCACGCCCCTGGCCGAGAGCTCGCGGTACGTCTGCTGGATGTCGTCGCAATAGAGGATGAGGTTGGTGAAGGTGCCAATCCGGTCTTCCTGTCCCGGCGGCGTGAACAGGATCAGCCGCGTCTCGTCGCGGGGCAGGCGCACCTCGATCCACCGCGGGGCGCCCGGCCCCTCACCCATGGGTTGATCGGTGACCAGCTCGCAGCCCAGCACGCGAGTGTAGAACTCCAGGGCGCGTTGCTGGTCGGAGACGTAGATGCCGGCGGAACGGACTCTGGTGAGCAATGAACAGCCTCCCTTCGCAGGCAGCTTCGCGCACAACGGGCTGCCCGCACCGCACGCTCCGGCGCGGTGCAGCGAGGCACGATCGCCGCGGCCCGGGCGCCGGGCCCGATGGGCCGCCCGGCCACTCCGCCCTATTCTTCCCGCGCGTACCGGCCTCCTCGTGCCCTCCGGCCCCCCATGCCGGCCGCGCGCAGGCAGGTGCTCGAATGCCGCGGATGGGATCCCGGAGGCTTTCCGGATCACGCCGGACATCGACAGTGCACGGGCACTTTACTGTAAGGTTTGCTGCATGGTATCTAGGTGGGCGGGGAGGCGATGGCCTTGGGAAGGCGCTGTACCGGGTAGGGGAACTGGCGCGGGCGGCGGGCATCAACCCGCGCACGGTCGACTACTACACGCGCATCGGCCTGCTGCGGCCGGAAACACGGACACCTTCCCACTACCGTCTCTACTCGGAGGAAAGCCTGGAGCGGCTGCGCACCATCCAGGCGCTCCGGGCGCGCAAGTACTCGCTGGAAGAAATCAAGGCCATCCTGGACCGGGGATCTGCAGAGGTCCTGGCCGAGGCGGCCCGGCTCGAGGCGAACCTGGGGCACCTGCTGGACACGCTGGACGATCTGAAGGATCGCCCGCTGGACGCTCGAGCCCGGGCCATGCTGACCGCGCTGGCCGTCAAGGGCATGGCGCTGGCGCAGCGCCTGCTGCTTCTCCTGAGCGAAGAAGGTTTCACCGGGCTCTAAGGGGTGGAGGTGACGCGGTGGCACCATGAACGTCTGGCGGACCTGGTTGCTGATGGGCGTCCTGAGCGCCCTGCTGGTGGTGTTCGGGCACCTGTTGGGCGGCCAGTCCGGAGCCCTGTTTGCCCTGCTGTTTTCCGCGGCCATGAACCTGGCCGCCTACTGGTTCAGCGACCGGATGGTCCTCAGCATGTCCGGCGCGGTGCCCGTTTCCGAGGCGGAAGCGCCGGAACTCTATGACATCACCCGGCGGCTCTGCCGGCGCGCGGGCTTGCCCATGCCCCGGCTCTACGTGATCCACGCCGCCCAGCCCAACGCTTTCGCCACGGGGCGCAACCCGCAAAACGCCGCGGTGGCGGTGACCGCAGGTCTCCTGGAGATGATGGACCGGAGCGAGCTGGAGGGCGTCATCGCCCACGAGCTGGCACACATCAAGAACCGGGACATCCTGGTGGCCAGTGTTGCCGCCGCACTGGCCGGCGCCATCGCCATGCTGGCGGACATGGCCCAGTGGGCCCTGATTTTCGGCGGTGGCCGGCACCAGGACGGCGGCGAGGAGGGGGGCGCCGGCTCGATGCTGGGCTCGCTGCTCATGGTGTTCCTGGCACCGCTGGCGGCGACGTTGATCCAGCTGGCCATCTCCCGGAACCGGGAGTATCTGGCCGATGCCACGGCCGTCCGCATCGCCGGCCATCCCCACGGCCTGATCCGCGCCCTGGAGAAGCTGGCCTACGCCACCCGGGCGGTGCCGATGCGGGTGAACCCGGCCGTTTCGCACATGTACATCGCCCAGCCGCTGAGCGGCGAGGGGCTGCTGCACCTCTTCAGCACCCACCCGCCCATCTCCGAGCGCATCCGGCGGCTGCGGGCCATGGCGTGACGCAAGCGGCCGGCGCCACGCGGGCGGTTCGCTCATCCCATCACGAGCCGCGCGGTGGTGGCGGGTCCCGCTCTGTCTCGGAATGGCGCAGGCGCCACGACCGGGTTGCCGGTCGTGGCGCCTGCTCCTTGCCAGAGCGCGGCAGGCCCCTTTAGTATTGGAAGCACTACGCAGGCATGACCGGCCCGTCCCCTTGCTGCATCTGCCGGGCCGCACGCACCCGCGGGGTCAGCCTGCGGGGCCGGGCATGCCTGCCACGCCGGGGCGCCTTCGGGGCGGGTGGGCTCCCGGCCGGTCCCGCAGAGGCCCCACGGGGAGTGATGGTCCTGGCCGTTATCGAAGTCGAGAACCTGCAAAAGCGCTTCCGCGATGTCGAAGCCCTGCGTGGCGTGAGCTTCCTGGTGAACGAGGGCGAGATCTTCGGCTTTCTCGGGCCCAATGGCGCCGGCAAGACGACGACCCTGAAGATCCTGGCCACGCTGCTCACGCCCACGGCCGGCCGGGCCCGTATCAACGGCTTCGATGTGGTTCGGCAGCCGGCCGGGGTGCGGCGGTCCATCGGGATGGTGTTCCAGGACCCGAGCCTCGACCAGGCGCTCACCGCCGAGCAGAACCTGCGCTTTCACTGCATGCTCTACGGCTTGCCGCGCCGAGAGGCCGCGGCGCGCATTGACGACGTTCTGTCCATGGTCGGCCTGCGCGACCGCCGGCGCGACAGGGTGCGGACCTTTTCCGGCGGCATGCGGCGGCGCCTGGAGATCGCCCGCGCCCTGTTGCACAGGCCGAGGGTGCTCTTCCTGGACGAACCGACCGTGGGCCTGGACCCCCAAACCCGGCGCAAGATCTGGGAGTTCATCCACGAACTGCGGCGCCGGGAAGGCGTGACGGTCTTCATGACCACCCATTACATGGACGAGGCCGAGAACTGCGACCGGATCGCGGTCATCGACCACGGGCGCCTCGTGGCCCTGGATACTCCGCCCGGCCTCAAGCGCCGTGTCGGGGGTGATGTGATTACCCTGACCTCTCCCGATCCCGACCGGCTGGCCGCGGCCATCCGGGACCGGTTCGGCGGCGAGGTGCGGAAGGGGCCGGCCGGCGAGGTCGTGGTGGAGCGGCCCTCGGGGGCGGAGTTCGTCCCCCAGGTGGCGGGGGCGTTCCCGGATCTGGTCCGGTCCGTATCGGTGCGGCAGCCGACCCTGGACGACGTGTTCCTGAAACTGACGGGACACGCGATCTGGGACGAGCAAGCCAGCGCCGTCGACCGCATGCGGATGGCGGCCCGGATGTGGAGGGGGAGGCACCGGTGAGGGAGAGCGTGGCCCTGGGGGCGCGCATCCGCGCCGCCGCTGGAGGCGGCTGGGTCCACGCGGTGCGGGCGGTCTACATCCTCTGGTGGCGGGACCTGATCCGGTTCGTCAACGAGCCCGCCCGCCTCCTGGGCTCCATCGCGCAGCCCGTGCTCTACCTTGGCCTGTTCGGGGCCGGCTTCGGCGCCACGTTTCGTGCGGCGGCGGTGCCGGAGGGATTCCGCTACATCGAGTTCATGTTCCCCGGCGTGCTGGGGATGACGGTGCTGTTCAGCGCCCTGTTCTCCGCCGTGTCGGTGATCTGGGACCGGGAGTTCGGGCTGCTGAAGGCGATCCTGATCGCTCCGGTGTCCCGCGCCGCCATCGTCCTCGGTAAGGCCCTGGGCGGTTCCACCGTCGCCGTGCTCCAGGGGACGCTTCTCCTCCTCCTGGCGCCGCTGGCGGGCATCGACCTGAGCGCCGGCCAGGTGCTGCGGCTATGGGCCGCGATGTGGCCCATCGCCCTGGCGCTGACCGGCCTGGGCCTGGCCATCGCCTCGCGCATGGCGAGCATGGAAGGGTTCCAGGTCGTGATGAACTTCCTGGTCATGCCCATGTGGCTGCTGTCCGGCGCCTTCTTCCCCTTGCAGGGGGTGCCGGCATGGATGGAGGCCCTGATGCGGGTCGACCCGCTCACCTACGGCGTCGATGCCCTCCGCGGCGTGATCTACCAGGGCGTGCCCTATGCCGATCGCCTGGTGGCTCACGACTTCGCCTTCAACCTGGCCGTCGTCATCCTCATGGCCGTGGTGGCCCTCGGCCTGGCCCTGGCCACCTTCAAGACGCGGGAGGACTGAGGGGGCGCCGGGCTCCGAACGGCCTCGCACCAGGGGGGAGTGAAACGGGCGTGAACTAGCGAGGTGCCGGTGTCGAAGCACATGCAGCGGTAGGGGCAGGATGCGCGGGGGAGGGTTGACCCGGCCTTGACCGGCGAGCTCTACGGGGAACTGAAGCGCGAAGTGGACATGCTGGGCCGCGCTCTGGGCGATGCCATCCGGCGCCTGTCCGGAGAGCGGCTCTTCTCACTGGAGGAAGAGATCCGCGCCCTGACCAAGCACCTGCGCCAGCACCCCGAGGACGAGGAGGCGCGCCGGGCCCTGCGCACCCGCGTGGCCGGCCTGGCGGTGGATGAGGCCGAAGGCCTGGTGCGGGCTTTCGCCACCTACTTCCACCTGGTGAACCTGGCGGAGGAGCGCCACCGGGTCCGGGTCAACCGGGCGCGGGAGCGGGAGAGCACGCCGCAGCGGCCCCGGCCCGAGTCCTTGCTGGCGCTGGTGGGGACGCTGCGGGAGCGTGGCTTCTCGTTCCAGGAGGTGACCCGCCTCCTGGCCTCCGCCCGGCTCACCCTCACCTTCACCGCCCACCCCACCGAGACCCGGCGCCGCACGCTGCGCCATCACCTGGTGCAGATCGCCCGGGTGCTGGACGCGATGGAGCGAGGCGAGGCGGGGCTCGAGGATCTCCGGGCCCGCGTGGCGCTGCTGTGGGGAACCCGCGAGCTGCGCACCCGGCCCCCGCGGGTGGAGGATGAGGTGCAGGGGGGCCTCTACTACCTGCCCACGACCCTCTGGGAAGCGGTGCCCCGGCTGGTGGAGGGGCTGGAGCGCGCCGTGGCGGCCTACTACGGGCGGCGCCCCCGCCTGCAGCCGCCCATCGCCTTCCGCAGCTGGATCGGCGGCGACCGGGACGGCAACCCCCACGTCACGCCGGAGGTGACGGCCTGGGCCCAGCGCTACGCCCGCCAGGAGATCTCCCGCCGCTACGTGGAGGCGCTGGAGGAACTGGTCCGCGACCTGTCCCTGGCCCAGGAGCGGCTCCCCGCCCCCGCCCCCGGGCCGGTAGGGGCGGCGGAGCCCGCGTCAGGCCGGGCCGGCGCGGTGGAGACCCCGCCCGGGCCCGGCGGTGAGACGCAGGCCGTGCCCGGAGGCGGCGGGGCCGTACCCGGATCCGGCCCGGAAGGCCGCTTCCCCGGCGAGCCGTACCGGGCGTACCTGGACGCGCTGCGCCGGCGACTGGAGGCGGCGGCCGCCGAGACCGCCGCCGGGGACGAGGCCGCGGTGGCCACCGGGAGCCCGGCCACCCCGGACACGGCTGCGGGGACCGCCGCCAGCAACCCCGGAGAAGACGCGGTCACGGCCGCAGCCGGCCGGGAAGCGGCGGCCGAAACGGGCGGTTCCGGCGGCGCTGGCGCGGTGGCGGCGGGGGACGATCCCGGCTCCGCCGCCCACGGCGAGGTGACCCGCGGCCTGCGGCAGGTGGAGGACGCGCTGCGGGCCGCCGGTCTCGACGAGGTGGCCCTGGCCCTGGTGAGCCCGCTCCGGGCCCGCCTGGAGGCCTTTGGGCCGGCCATGGCGCCCCTGGACCTGCGGGAGCACGCGGGCGCCCACGCCGAGGCGGTGGCGGAACTGCTGCGGGCCGGCGGGGTGACCGCCGATTACCTGTCCCTGTCCCCGGCCCGGCGGGAAGAACTGCTGACGCGGGAACTGGCCACGGGCCGGCCGCTGGCGCCCGTGGGCTACCAGCCCGCCGGCCGGGCCCTGCGGGTGGCGCTGGGCGCCCTGCACGCCTGGCGGTATCGCGGGGCTTACGTCATCAGCGGTTGCCGCAGCCCCGCCGACGTGCTGGAGGTGTTCCTCCTGGCCCGGGAGACGGGGCACTACCGGCCCGGGCGGGCGCTCCCTTTTGACGTGGTGCCGCTGTTCGAGACCCTGGCCGACCTGGAGGCCTCGCCGGAGATCGTGCGCCGCCTGCTGCGCAACCCGGTCTTCCGTACCCATGTCCGGGAGCGCGGTGGTTTCGAGGTGATGATCGGCTACTCCGACTCCAACAAGGACGCCGGCTACCTGGCGGCCAACTGGGCCTTGTACAAGGCGCAGGAAGGGATCGCCCGGGTGGCGCGGGAGGAGGGCGTGCCCGTCTCCTTCTTCCACGGCCGCGGGACCTCCACGGCCCGCGGCGGGGGCGGCACCGCGGGCCGGGCCATCGCCAGCCTGCCGCCGGGCACGGTGGGCCTGCGGCTCCGCCTGACGGAGCAGGGGGAGGCGCTGGCGGACCGGTACGCCCATCCCGAGCTGGCGCTGCGCAATCTGGAACAGCTCGTCTACCACTTCGTCCTGGCCGCCGCCCGCGACCTGCGCGGCGAGGGGCAGGACGTGCCCGGGGAATGGCGCGAGGCTCTCGAGACGGCGGCCTCCCGCTCTGCGGCCGCCTACCGGGCCTTGCTGGCCGAGCCGGGTTTCTTCGAGTTCTTCGAGCACTTCACGCCCATCCGCGAGATCGCAGCCTTGAAGATCGCTTCCCGCCCCGTCTCCCGGACCGGCCGGGTGCGGGCCGTGGGCGACCTGCGGGCCATCCCCTGGGTGATGGCCTGGACCCAGGTACGGCTCCTCCTCCCCGGCTGGTACGGGCTGGCGGAGGGGCTGGCCGCCATCCCGCGCCCGTTGCGCCGCGCCATGTACCGGGGCTGGCCCTTCTTCGCCTCGGTGCTGGACGGCGCCGCCATCGCCCTGGCCAAGGCCGACCTGAGCGTGGCCCGGGAGTACCTGCGCCTGGTGCCACCGGACCTGGGGCGGCGCTTCTTCCCCCGCCTGGAACAAGGGTTCCGGGCCGCCTGGTCCCTGCTGGAAGAGACCTTTGATGCCCCCCTCCTGCACAACCACCCGGTGCTGGCGCGGCAAACCGCCCTGCGCAACCCCTACGTGGATCCCATCAGCCATATTCAGGTGGAACTGCTGGCGCGGTACCGAGCCCTTCCCACCTCCGACCCCGCCCGCCCGGAACTGGAACGGGCCCTCCTTCTGTCCATCCTGGGTATCGCCGCCGGGCTGCGAAGCGCCGGATAGGCGATGCGGCTAGCCTGGCGTGGCGACGGCCAGGCGACGGGAATGATAGCGCCTGCAGGCTCTGGACCCCGATTGGCACACCGGCAGGGCCGTACGGTTCCCTGCGCTGGCCGAGCGTCCGACCTGGCCCGCTCTTCGCTCCGCCCCCTGCTGGCGAGTGCTCGGCCGCAGGAGGCGACCGTTCGCCGCCGAAATGTTGCCTCGGTTCTGGGCGGAGTCGTATGCAATGGGTGAACAAGGGGGATGTCTGGGGGGTGCGGCGGACCGGAGGTGCAGGGGTGGTACCGGCAACGCCCTTCCCCGCCCTGGGGCACCTCCGGAGTCCGGCAACCTACCTTCACCCGTGCAACCTTCACGCTGATCATTTACTGCCTGTCATCCTCGTAGCGCATTCCATTCTGCAGCACCCGTAGCCGTCTGCTCCCCGCAGGGTCCGCACCTCACCGTGAGCGCATGATCAAGGACTTGCCCGCCGCCAGCCCAGCCGTGGCCGCCAGAGGTCCCACGGGCGGGCGTGGTGAGGGCTTCCCTGCGGTGGGCAGCCGGTGCCTCCAGGCCGGTATCAGGGGGGTCGTGGTGCGTGCAGAAGGAGCCTCTCGTTGCCCTCGACGTCTGGACCGATCCCCGCACGCGCATCCGCGAACTCCGCGAGGCATGGGAGCGCTTCCTGGCAGGCGTGCCGGCCGCGGACGCCGTGCGCCGGGTTGTCATGGACTCCTGGAACCGCTGCCAGCGTCAAGGCGTGGATCCGCTGAAGACCGTGGCACCCGTGGTGCTGGATGAGCGGGAACTGGCGGAGGCGTGGCGTTGCCACCTCCTGTATGACGACCTGCAGCCCGTCCTGGCGGAACTCGAAGGGCTAGCGACTCATTCGGGGCACCTGGTGGTGGTGACCGACGCCGCCGGCACGATCCTCCACCTTGAAGGGGACGCCGAGACCCGTGCCCGGGCCGAGAAGATGCAGTTCATGCCGGGCGCCCGCTGGCTGGAGGAAACGGCAGGAACCAACGCCATCGGGACGGCGCTGGCTACGGGCACACCGGTGCAGATCCTGGCCGCCGAGCACTTCTGTGAGATCGTCCACCCGTGGACGTGCGCAGCCGCTGTTGTACGGGACCCTGTCACCGGGGAGGCCCTGGCCGTCCTGGATGTGACGAGCCTGCGAGAAACCGTCCATCCCCACTCGCTGGCGGTGGTGATGGCGGCCGCGCGGGCGGTAGAGGACAAGTTGCGTGAACGTCGCCGGGTACTCGAGCTGGTGGTGAAGAACGAGTACCTGCGCGAGGTGGCCAGGGGAGCCGACACGCCGCTGGCCGCGCTGGATGCCGGCGGGAGGGTGGTGGCTTCCTCGCCCTGGCTGGCCGAGCGGGGCCTGATCGCCCCCTCCGGTCACCTCTCATGCCTCCAGGCGGGCTGGCTGGCCGAGGCGGCGCGGCAGGCGGTGGAACGGGAGGCGGAAGGACCGGGCGGGCAGCGCCTGTTCGTCCACATCCGGCCCGTGACCAGCGGGCGCTGGCTGGCCGGCTACCTGGTTCGGCTGCGCACCCCTGGCGTTGCGAAAGCCGTCGCCAAGCACGCCACGACCCGCTACACCTTTAGCATGATCCTCGGTCGCTCGCCCCGGCTGCAGGCGGCCCTGGACCGGGCGCGGCTGGCGGCGCAGCATGACCTGCCGGTGCTGCTGTGCGGCGAGAGCGGGACGGGCAAGGAGATGGTGGCACAGGCCATCCACGCCGCGAGTCGCCGTGCGGCCGGGCCCTTCGTCGCGGTCAACTGCGGCGCCATACCCCCCGACCTCCTGGCCAGCGAGCTCTTCGGCTACGAGCCGGGTGCCTTTACCGGCGCCCGCCGGGAGGGGCACCGCGGCAAGTTTGAGCAAGCCAGCGGGGGGACGCTGTTCCTGGATGAAATCGGCGACATGCCGCTGGAACTGCAGGTCTACCTGCTGCGCGTCCTGGAGGAGGGCCACGTCGTTCGCCTGGGTGGTTCGCGGCCCGTGCCGGTGGACGTGCGCATCGTGGCGGCCACCAACGCGGACCTGCAGGAGCGGATGTGTCAGGGGCGGTTCCGCCACGACCTGTATTACCGCTTGTCGGCGTGGACCATCGTCCTGCCGGCGCTGCGGGAACGTGTGGAGGACATCGCGGAGCTTTTCACCGCCTTCCTGGCGGAGGCGCGGGCCCGGGCAGGGCGGCCGCCCCTCTCCGTGGCTCCCGAGGTCATCTCCCTGCTGCAGGCGTATTCCTGGCCCGGCAACATCCGGGAGCTCAAGAACCTTGCCTGGCAGCTGGCGCTGGAAGCCGAGGGCCCGGCGCTCCTGCCTGAACAGTTGCCCCCGGCCATCCGTGCGGCCGGCCAGGGGACGGCGGAGGCACCGCCTGCAGACGCGGCGGTTCGTCCATCGGGGAACGGGGGATCACCGTCCCTCCCCGTTCCTGGGGCGGGCAAGGGAGCCGGGTCCGGGACCGGCACCCGCAAGCTGCAGGATCTCGAGGTGGAGGTCATCCTCCAGACTCTAGCCGATTGCCGCGGCAACGTCACCGAGACGGCCCGGCGCCTCGGGATCCACCGCAGCACCGTCTACCGCAAGATCGCCCGGGCGCAGTGGCGGCACCCTGTCACGTCGCCAGCGCGGTGATGCGTGTTGCGGTGACGCATTTTGCGACACCGGCGACACGCCGACGGGGTCACCGGGCAACGGGTGCGACACCCGCCGTCGCCTGACCCGCGCCGCCATGGCCGCAAGCGGCCGGCGAGCGGGGGCAGGCACCGCCCGGCGCCCGGTTATGCTCACCTTTGAACCCGCCTCCCGGTTCCCTAACCAGTTGGCATGGTTCTTGCTAACACCACCAGGGTGAAAGACCGCACGTGGGAGGGGTGTGCATTGCCAGCGACGACGGTAGCGACACGGAGGGCCGTCCAGATCCTGGGCGTGGATGCGGGCGGCACCATGACCGACACCTTCTTCGTGGATGACACCGGCTCGTTCGTCGTCGGCAAGGCCCAGAGCACGCCTCACGACGAGTCGGAGGGGCTGCTCCGGTCCTGCGCGGATGCCCTGGCCCAGTGGAACCTGACGGTGGAGCAGGTGTTGCCGCAGCTGGTGACGGGCGTGTATTCCGGCACCGCCATGCTCAACCGGGTCGTGCAGCGCAAGGGCCTGCGCGTCGGCCTGATCGTGAACCGGGGCATGGAGGACTTCCACCGCATGGGCCGGGCCATTCAGAGCTACCTGGGCTACTCGTACGAGGACCGGCTGCACCTCAACACCCATCGCTACGACCCGCCCCTGGTGCCCCGGGAGCTCACCTTCGGGGTGACCGAACGCATCGACATGTTCGGCAACGTGGTCATCCCCCTGCGCGAGGAGGAGGCCTACGAGGCCGCCCGGCGCCTGGTGGAGCTGAATGTCGAGGCCATCGTCATCAGCCTCCTGCACTCGTACAAGAACCCGGTCCACGAGCGCAGGGTGCGGGACATCGTGCTCGAGGTCGTGCGGGAGGCGGGCCGGGAGATCCCGGTGTTCGCATCCTCCGACTACTACCCGGTGCGGAAGGAGTCCCACCGGACGAACACGACCATCCTGGAGGCGTACGCGGCCGAGCCCTCCCGCAAGAC